>SHLP01000028.1 GCA_004283055.1 Deltaproteobacteria bacterium | reverse complement strand
ACCAAAGAATCGTTGAAATACTCGGTCAAGACGACATCAAGATTGCCCGCCGCACGGTCGCGAAGTATCGCGAGATGCTCGGGATTCTTAGCTCATCCAAACGGAAGAAGTACTTTTAGCTGCTGGAGGTTCGATGCGCATTAGCTACACATTTCGCAACATGGAGTCGTCGGACGCCATCAAGAACCACGCATCCGACAAGATCGCGAAAGTCCAGAAGTATATCCGCTCGCCTCTGCACGCCGAGTTTACCTTCTCCATGGAGCGGCACCTTCACCGGGTCGATCTGACCCTGACCGGCGATGGCCATCAATACGCGGGGCACGGTCAGTCCGATGACATGTACACGACGATCGACCAGGTGGTCGACAAGATCGACCGCCAAGTTCGCGACACGAAGGCAACAGAGACCAATCGCCGTCGGAACAGCGGCGAGTCTCTTCGCCATCCTGAAGACTGACGCGCGTTGCACCCATCTGATGGCTGGTGTATCGCCTGCCAGTCATGTTGGCTGACCTCCTTCATCCTGAACGCGTCCGGATTGGCGTGACGCTCGGCGACAAGGACGCCGCCCTGCGCGCAATCGCTGCGCTGCTCACGATGCCGGAAGGAGCGATCAACGAGGAAGTCGTCCATGACGTTCTCGAGGAGCGCGAGCGCCTGGCGAGCACGGGCATCGGCAGCGGCGTCGCGATTCCGCATGGCCGATACGACGGAGTGGAAGAGCTTCGCGCGGCAGTCGCCATCTGCCCCGCTGGTGTCGACTTCGACGCCGTCGACCGCTTGCCGGTGAGAATACTGGTGGGCATCGTGGGACCGAAGTCGATGCCTCAGAAGCATCTGGCAGCTCTTGCGGGCGTCTCTCGAGTTCTCCGAAGCGAAGAAAAGCGCAACGCGCTCCTGCGTGCCGTCGACGAGGCCGACGCCTACACGGTGCTCACAGAGAGCCGATGAGCAGACAGTCAGCGCGCACTCGCGTATGATGCGCTCGTGACCCAGTCCTCCTCTTCGCCGCATGGCGGCCTTCCGAGTATGCGCGTCGAACGCGGTATTACGGTCGCGAGCTTGCTAGCCGAGCCGCGCCTCAATGCCATCATCCGCTTGGTCGCCGGCGAGGAGGGGCAAGACCGCACACTCGATCATCCACGGGTACAGAAGCCGGGCCTCGTGCTCGTGGGTCACACCCATGGCGTGGTTCCAACACGCGTCCAGATTCTCGGAGAAACCGAGATCACGTTTCTCGAGGGCTTGTCGCCTCGGGAGCAGCGAGATCGCCTTCGCGTACTGTTCGGGCTCGGGCTTTCGCTGGTCGTGGTCACGCGTGGCGTCGAGCCGCCGCCCGCGTTGATCGAGATAGCAAAGGCAACGTCTACGCCTCTCGCCGTCGCCGAGCCTCGCTCGAGCCGGACGATTCAGGCGATTCATTTGGCGCTCGATGGCGTTCTCGCACCGTCCGAAACCCGTCACGGCGTGCTCATGGACGTTCACGGCATCGGGACTCTGCTCCTCGGGCCGAGCGGCATCGGAAAGAGCGAGTGCGCGCTCTTTCTAGTCGAGCGTGGGCATCGCTTCGTCGCCGATGATCAGGTCATCCTCTCGCTGCTTCCATCGGAGCGGGTTCTCGGTCGGGCCCCCGCACCGCTCCGCAATCACTTGGAGGTCCGCGGCATCGGGATCATCAACGTTCGTGACTTATTTGGAGCCAATGCGGTCCGATCCGAAAAAACGGTGCAGCTCGTAGTCGAGATCTGTCCCTGGAGCGACGACGAGCCCTTTGAGCGTCTTGGCCTGGACGACTCCACCATCGAGATATTGGGTGTGCCGATCCCAATGCTGCGCATCCCGGTTCGTCCTGGGCGCAATATGGCCGTCATTTTGGAGGTCGCGGCACGCAATCACATCCTCAAGGCCGCTGGGCATCACGGCGCGCAGAAGTTCATCAATACCTTGATGGAGGACGTGGAAGAGCCCGGCCGGGGGCCCGCCCGGTGACCGCACGCCCTCACATCATCGTGGTGACGGGTCTCTCGGGCGCCGGCAGAAGCACAGCGCTCCGGGTGCTCGAGGACGCTGGCTTCTTCTGCGTGGACAACTTGCCTCCCGGCTTGGCTTTGGCGCTGATCGGCCTCGTCGACCGGGAGGGGAAGCTCGAGCGAATTGGTTTGGGCATCGACGTTCGAACAGGCGCCTTTCTCAGTGGTGCCGAAGAAACCCTCTCCGAGCTCGAGGCGCTCGGGCATCGAGTACAGGTCATCTTTCTCGATTGTGCTGACGACGTTCTCGTTCGCCGTTTCAGCGAAACGCGACGGCCTCACGCACTTTCGCGCTCGGGTGACCTGCACGGCGCGATCAGTCGGGAACGAGAGCGCCTCTCGGGACTTCGAGCCCGCGCAGATGTCGTGGTCGACACGACCGAATACAGCGTTCACGATCTTCGCCGCCGGCTCATCGAGTACGTCGGGCGCGATCCGGGCCGGCCGTCCATGCTCGTGCGTCTCCTCTCGTTTGGCTTCAAGTACGGGGTCCCCGTAGACGCCGATTTGGTCTTCGACCTTCGGTTCTTGCCCAATCCCCACTTCGTCGATGCGCTTCGGCCGAAGACGGGGATGGACCCCGAGGTGTCTACCTACGTGATGAACGCTCCGGAGACCCAAGATTTGCTTCGGCACCTGAGGCCGCTGCTCGACTACCTCATTCCGCAGTACGCCCGAGAAGGGAAGGCGTACCTGACGGTGGCGGTGGGTTGCACCGGGGGCAGGCACAGGTCCGTGGCCATGGCCGAAGAGCTCGGGCATCAGCTCGGCGGGCCTCACGAAGTCGTGGTGTCTCATCGAGACGTCCAGCGGACAGGTTCGTGACCGCGACCTTGTCCGGCACCGTCGAGGTTCCAAATCGACTGGGTCTCCACGCCAGGGCGGCGGCGAAGCTCGTCAACCTGGCGAACCGATTCGAGTCTCAAATTGAGATCAGCAAAGGCGATCAGGTGGCTGACGCGAAGAGCATCATGGGTGTGCTCCTGCTCTGCAGCGGGCAAGGCGCGAGCGTTACGTTTCGGGCAACCGGCGCGGACGCGCAGTCTGCCCTCGCGGCGCTGTGTGCCCTAGTCGCCGATGGTTTCGGGGAGCTCCAGTGAGTGAGCCATCCCATCTCCGCGGAACGGCGGCGTCGCTCGGGGTAGCCGTCGGCCGCGCAAGGCTGGTCGGATGGGAACGGCGCCGCTGCCCCCGTCGACAGATCGAGCCGGCAGCCGTTTCGGCCGAGCTCGCGCGATTCGCGAGTGCCGTGTCGAGCTCAGGTGCGGAGATCGAAGCGGCCAAACGGGAGCTGACGCAAAAGCACGGACCGACCTATGCGCCGATTCTCGACGTCCACCTCCTGATGCATGGCGACGCGCTCCTCGTCGACGCGGTTTCGAACGTGATTCGTGAAAAGAGAGTCAACGCGGAGTGGGCCTTGTCAGAAGTCACTGAGCGACTCAAGAAGCCACTCCTCGAGGACCCTTCCTCGTACTTCCAAGAACGTGCGAGCGACATCGATCACGTCAAAGAGCACTTGCTTCGCCACCTGAGTGGCCAACAGCCACGCAAATTGAACGTCGACGGTCCGACCGTCATCATCGCGCGTGACCTGACGCCAGCCGATGCGGTGCACGTCTTGGCGCCGCCAACGGTCGGGCTCGTGACGGAGCACGGTGGCGGCAGCAGTCATACCGCGATTCTCGCTCGCACTTTTGGTGTAGCCGCAGTCGTGGGACTAGGTCCGCTGCCAACCGACATCGAAGACGGCGACCTGGTTCTGGTCGATGGCTTCTCTGGCGAAGTCACGTTGGACGCGTCTCCCGAGCAAAGGCGCGCGGCAGAGCGGCGGCGAGATCGGTTCGTCGCGTTTTTGAAAGCCGAGCGCCCGAGGAACGCAGTCACCCAAGATGGGGTTTCCATATCGGTCACCGCCAACATCGAGCTTCCGACCGAGGTCGCGGCCGCTGTCGAGAACGCAGCCGACGGTATCGGACTCTACCGGACCGAGTTCATGTGCCTCGATCGGCGCGAGCCGCCATCCGAAGAAGATCAGCTCGACTTGTACCGCGGAGTCATCCGGGCAATGACTCCGAAGCGAGTCGTGTTCCGGACCTTCGATTGGCGCGGAGACAAGCGCCTACGGCTGAACGGCGTTGCAGGACAGGAAGACGCGTGGCTCGAGACCCAGATCAGGGCGGTGCTGCGCGCGAGCGCGGAGGGGCCGGTCGCGCTCATGTTCCCGATGATCGCGACCCTCACGGAGTTTCGTGCGGCTCGAGCCCGGGTCGACCAATGCAGAGCCATGCTGCGGGATCAATCCGCCAGGCTCGCGCCTCTGCCGGTGGGCATGATGGTCGAAGTGCCGTCCGCGGCCCTGCTGGCCGATCGCTTTGCGAAGGATGCAGACTTCTTCGCAGTGGGCACCAACGATCTGGCCCAGCACGCCCTGGCCGTAGATCGGCACCACGGGCACTGTGTTGCCGGGCCGCTCGACCCCGCGGTTCTCACGCTCCTCGAACGAGCCATCTCCGCCGCGCGTGCTGCCGAGATTCCGTGTTCGATGTGCGGCGGCATGGCCGCCGATCCCGTTTCGCTGGGCCTGGCGCTAGGGCTGGGCTACCGCCACGTCTCGGTGCCGGTTGGCTTCGTCCCGCTCGCGCGTGCCGTGATTCGCAACGTCGATCTCGAGGCGGCGGGACAGGCTGCGCACGACGCCCTCGAATGCGTTTCTGCCGACGAGGTTCGAGAGCTGCTGCTGGAGCGTCTCGAACCCTCACTCGGCGCCCTATGGAAAGCCCAAGGGCTCGTCTAGTCGGCCGGTCGGGACAGGGGTTTCACGAGTCGAGCGAGATCGGCTTCACTCAGCAAGCCGGTCGTTCGGGCGATCTCGTATCCATTGTCGTCATAGAGAATGTACGTTGGTACGGTCTCGATCTTTCCGAGCGCGCTCTCTCCGTTTTCGACGAGACCGTACGGATTTGAACCGAGCACGAAAGGCGGGTCGAGCGCATAGTCCCACGCTTCGATGAGTTGGCCTGCTCTTGGTTGTGCCGCAACCCCAACGACAACGAGCTCTGGATGCTGCGGCACGAAGGGTCGAAGCGACTTGAGCGATGCCTGACTGACCGCGTCGAAGGTGGCGAACACGAAGACAAGCACGGGAGTGCCGCGAAGCTCGGCCAGCTCCACCCAGCGGCCGTCGGTCAAACGCAGGCTGAGGTCGAGCCGGGGAGCCGACTGCGACGCCCGCGTGGTCTTTTGAGCGCTGCCCGTTTCGCGTGCGCAGCCCGCGGCGATCAAAACGAGGATCGTGACGAGGCACAGGGCGATTTTGGGAAGACGGTTCGTTGTCATTGCGGCTAGCTCGGCAATATAGCAAGAACCTCAGCGAAGTGGACCGCATCCAAGAACACCTCGACGGACTGCTTGCGGAATGCGACATGGAGTCTAGACGCCGGCGCGACCCGGTCGATTTCGTCCACCGCTATCGAGAGTCACGCGACCAGGAGATCGTCGGCCTCATTTCCGCAAGCCTCGCCTTTGGAAACGCCGTCTCGGCAGGGCGAAGCATCGATCGAGCGCTCGCAGCTCTCGGTCCGGAGCCTTCGCGAATCGTCACGGGCTCTGATGAGGCAGAGCTCCGCCATCGATTTCGGGGTTTTGCGCACCGCATCTATCGCGGCGAGCATCTTGCCGCGATGTTGGCTCGTGCGGGCGCGTTGGTTCGCGACCATGGGAGCATCGGCAACGCGTTCGCGGCGTTTCACGACGCGAGCGATGGGGTTTTTCGCGAGAGCCTGGCGCGTTTGGCCGACGCGCTCCGAGGCGAGACTCAAAGCCGGAGCTTGCGCCACCTCATCAGCGATCCCCGCGCTGGCAGCGCATGCAAGCGCCTGGCTCTCTATGCCCGCTGGATGATCCGCTCGGCCGATGGAGTCGACCTGGGCCTCTGGCCCATCGGCCCTTCGGTATTGCTGATTCCCGTCGACACTCACATCCTCCGCATCAGCCGCAATCTCGGGCTGACCAATCGCCGCACTGCGACTTGGGCGACCGCCGAAGAAATCACGGCCGCGCTACGCGAGTTCGATTCGGAGGATCCGGTCAAGTACGATTTCGCGCTCTGCCACTTGGGTGTGTCGCGAGACTGCCCCAGCCGCCGAGACCTGACCAAGTGCGAGCAGTGCGTTCTCCGAGAGGTGTGCAGCGTCTGGAAGACGAGCCGCGCGAGCCCCTCAGCGAAGGAACCCGGTCAGCTTCGGCTCTAGGTCGTGCAGGTCGCTCACGCCTTCGACGCCCTCGCCGCGCTCGAGAATGTCATCGTTCAGCCGGACGAGCTCGTAGTCCTGGAGCGCCTTGAGCGCCGTTTCGAGCTTGAGCTTGGACAGAGACTCGCGGCGCTCGATCTCGCCCGCCAGGTACATCTGTTGCCCGAGCGCGAGGGTACGTTTGTACCAGTCCTTCTTCGGTATCGGCCCATCGAGGACGATTTCGGCGCCGCGCAGCGCGAGTAGGTAGCTTTCGAAGAAGGTCTGCAGCATCACGGCGTACCGCTCGAGCCGATGTCGCATGGCCCCCTCGGTCGCTTGCGCATAGCCCTTGCGAACCTCGATCTCGCCCGCCTCGACCATTTCGTGGAGCGCATCCTCGAAGATCTGGTCGAACGTGGCATCGGTCCGGTAAATGAACTCGTGTTTGAAGACCCGCGACAGCTGCTGCACGCGATCGTTGAGGCGAGCGATGTCGACCCATTGATCCATGTCCACGAGCAGGCCAGCCGCGATCAGGGCACGCGGCACGAAGAAGTGGATGATCGTATTCTGGTAGTACTCGAGGGCGATTCTGCGCTCAGAATCGATCGTGTAGATCGGCTCCGGACCGGTGTCGTGAGCGATGATCAGCCGGGCGTCCAGAAACAAGTGCAGCGCTTCGTCGATCGTGTCTTCGCGAATGCGCGAATCGCCGATGCGTAGCTGATGAGCGATGCGGGCGTTCATCGTGTCGAGTGTGACCAGCAGGTCTTGGCAAGCGCTGAGCAACGAGGCTCGAGTCATGCCGCGTTTCTGATGACTCAGGAGCGCCGTAGCGACCAAGGCCGCTGGCGTCACCACCGTCACCTCGTTGATCGAGTACATGACTTTGTGGGCCAAGGCGCGCACCGCGCTCCGTGTCGGGTCCCCCGTCGCGGTGTCGGATTCTGGCAGCCCGCCGTCTGCCCGCTTCAGCGCATTTTCGGTGAATTCATTCAAGTCGATGATTTCGCCGAACTGAACGTAAAGCCGTCCCCATTTCGACCGGAGGACGCTCGAGCTCTTGAGTAGGTCTCCGACGTTTTCCGATTGCTTGTCGCCGCCCGAGAGCTCGTGGACGAAGGAGCGTTCTTCTATGATTCGCTCGTAGCCAATGGAAATTGGAACGAGCTTGACCTTGGTACCGCGAAGCTTCGACGCCGAGTCGAAGGCCATCGACAAGAGCCCGTACTTTGGAGGGAGCGCCTTGCCGGTTCGCGACCGGCCGCCCTCCAGGAAGAACTCGAGAGTGAAGCCCTCCGCGATCAATTTTCGCATGTAAGCTTCGACCAGCACCGGGTACAGCGAATCGTCTTGAAAGCTTCGTCGAATGAAGAAGGCGCCGCCCCGGCGCAAGATCGGGCCGATGGGCCAAAAGCTCAGGTTCTCTCCGGCCGCGATCACGGGCGGCATCAGCGCATTGCCGTACAGCATGTCGCTCAAGACGAGGTAGTCGATGTGGCTCTTGTGGCTGGGTAGAAGGATGAGAGAGGCATCACGGGCGGCCTCACGGACACGTTCTACGCCTTCTTGGTCGATGACGACGCCGTCGTACATTTTCGACCAGACCCAGGTGAGGAACCGGTGCATCAGGTCTACGACGAACAGGCTCGGCTTCGCGCAGAGCTTGCGTAGCTGTTTGTGGGCAACTTGCTCAGCCTTGGCGTACGAAAGCCCGTTTTCCCGCGCATACTGCTCGATGTGAGTCCGTACTCGAGGGCTCCGCAGCAGCTCGTCTTGGATGCGAGCGGTCGTCTTCTTCATTGGGCCGATGATCACCGCCCGGTCCCGCTCCATTCGCCGCAGTAGGGCGTATCGGACCTTGTCTGCAGCGTCGCTGTCCGTCAGCTCGGGGTTCTTCTCGAGAAAGTCGTGAAGATTGAAGGGCTCACCCGAACGCAATTTGGCGTCTCGATAGTTCAGCAGGAATTGACAAAACACACGCACCCGGCCTGGCCACTGCACCGGTCCAAAGAGAAGATCGAGCAGGCTCGGACTCGCAGTCCCTGCTTGCTTGCTCCAGACGAACGTTTGCGGGACCAAAAGAATGGGCTGCGGGTTGGTTCGCTGTTTTGCGACGAGAGTTTCGATCAAATCGACGTCGAGCTCACGGCCACGGCGGGCCTGGCTGCCAAACTTTGGCGGCCTTCGAAGGAAGAGCAGCGCGCTGTACCCATCACCGACGGTTTGCTCGAGCGCCTGCGCTTCGGGAATCTGTCGCCTCAGACTGAGCCTACGCTCGCCCTTGCCAAACGGTTCGAGGATCCACAGACCGAGGTCATTGACGAATCGAACCAAGGGCAAACCGAACTTTTTCAAGAGGAAGTCGAGGCAGAGGAAGTCTAGGAACGAGAGAGATCGCATCACGTAGACCACGACGCCCTGGCTCGCGGCCTCTCGTACGCCCCGGCTCCAGTTCTCGTCGACGCGGATGTGTGCGAAGAAGCGCCGGTAGAGCCATCTTAGGATCGCGTTGGGCGAATAAGGCGCTGGCGTCGGTGACCGCCGCGCGAGCTCCGGCAGATTGGTCATCGCTGAGTGGGACCCTAGCAGTGTGCGAGATCGGGTCGAGTATACGTCGTTTCGTTTGGATTCCGCCTTTTCGTCGAAACGCGACTTAGAACTGTGCGCGAACGATGCGGCGTTGCCCAGGGCGCAGCTCGACTTCGTAACGGCGCTCCTGGCCCCCGAGCCGAACTACGACTTGGTAGATTCCCGCGCTCAGCCTGGCTGCGACGCCGCTCCCGAGGGTGCCAATGCGCGTGGCCCCGCGATTGACCGTCACGAGTCCGGTACCGCTTTGCGCCTTGCTTTCGATTCGAACTTCGAGCACGCCGGTTTTGAAGTCGACGTTGACCGGTAGGGTCTGTCCCGGCTTGACTTCCGCGTCGACGGTCTGTGATGGGTTGTCGAGTGTGCCGTCCAACCTCACGGTGACCTTGCACTTTCCGGCCGGCACCGGAAGGCTGGTTCCGCAGGAGCCCGCACCGAGCTCTTTGCCATTTTGCGTCACCGCAACGGTGCCCCGGGCCGGTGCGCCGTTCTCGGTGACCGAGCAGAGGATCTTCCCCGATTGCGCTTTGGCGCCTCCCGCTGCACCCAGGAGCACGCCCGCGATCGCGACCCAAGGTATCGATACCCGCAGCCATCGGGCCCCTGACGCGCCACCCGTTTGAATAAGAATTCTCACCTCTTACCGTTTGTACCGCAATTCATGCCCAGCGTGGGCAGTCGATTGGGGAGGGTTCGAAAACCTTGGGTTTCGACCCGTCGTTCTCTCGCTCTGCCTGCTTGACACCGCCTAGACCGGCGGCTAGGAAACGCGCCCCTAAACGGGGTCTTAGGAGCGAATCTCATGGCTACCCAGAGTGCCAAAGCGTCTGAAATCGATCGCAAATGGTATGTCGTCGATGCAGCGGGTCAACCGCTCGGCCGCCTTGCGTCCAAGGTGGCCCACGTCCTTCGGGGCAAGCACCGTCCAGAGTACACCCCGCACGTCGACACCGGCGACTTCGTGATCGTCATCAACGCAGCGCAGGTCCGTCTCACGGGCAACAAGCTCGCCAACAAGCTCTACCAGCGTCACTCCGGCTACCCCGGCGGCCTCACGACCGAGACGTACGGTGACCTGCTCGAGCGTAAGCCTACCTTCGTGATCGAGCGTGCCGTGAAGGGTATGCTCCCGAAGAACAGCCTGGGCCGTCAGATGTTTCGGAAGCTCAAAGTCCACGCAGAGGGCACGCATCCTCACGTGGCCCAGCAGCCTGAGCCCTTTCCCCTTTGATCTCGAGAGAAATTCTAGATGACACACGCCAAAGTCATAGACGGACGCAACTACGGTACGGGGAAGCGTAAGAACGCGATCGCCCGTGTCTTCCTCAGTGCGGGAACCGGCACCGTGACCGTCAACGGTCGCACCTTCGAAGACTACTTCCCCCGCGAAATCCTCCGGATCATCGCGATGCAGCCATTTGCTGCGCTGTCCAAGCAAGGTCAGTTCGACGTGCAGGTCAACGTGTCCGGTGGGGGCGTCTCCTCGCAGGCCGAGGCCGTCCGGCACGGCATCGCCCGCGCGCTCGTAGGCATGGACGAAGACAACAAGCCGGTGCTGAAGAAGGCCGGCTACATGACCCGCGACGCTCGCAAAAAGGAGCGTAAAAAGCCAGGCCAGCCGGGCGCCCGCAAGAAGTTCCAGTACTCCAAGCGCTGAGTCTTTCGGATCTTCAATCTCGAGCCGCGGCGCCTTCAGTGCCGCGGCTTTTTTGCTTAATGGCGTAGACAACGCACATGTCAGTATCAGGATGGAGTTGAGCAGATGACCTCGAAGCCCATACGCGCGACCATCGTTGGAGGAACCGGCTACACCGGGGCAGAGCTCGTGCGTCTCGTCCTCGGTCACCCGTCGTTGGAGCTGGCTTCGATCGTGGGTAACGCCAGTGCCGGCAAACCGGTCGCCGAGGTTTTGCCGAGTCTTCGCGGAGTCGTGCACGGGCAGGTGCAGCCCTTCGACCCAGCCGCGATCGCGGAACAGGCCGATGTTGCCTTTTGCGCGCTCCCGCATGCGGCCAGCGCCAAGGCCGTGAGCGCCTTGCGTCAACGAGGCCAAAAAGTGTTCGACTTGTCAGCCGACTTCCGGTTCGAAGATCTTGCGGTCTACGAGGCCTGGTACGGCGAGCATCCCGTCCCAGAGCGCTTGTCCGAAGCGGTGTACGGCCTGGTCGAGCTTCATCGAGAGGAGCTCCGCGACGCCGATCTCGTCGCAGTGCCCGGATGCTACCCAACCGCTTCCACGCTTGCCCTTGCACCCCTGGTGAACAACGGCCTCATCCAGTTGGACGGAATTGCGGTAGACGCCAAGAGTGGCGTATCGGGGGCGGGGCGCGGCGTTTCGGGCGCTACTCATTTCCCCGAGTCTGCGGAAGGCGTCCGGGCGTACAAGGCGGGCTCACACCGGCACGGCCCCGAAATCGAACAGGAGCTGAGCAGGCTCGCAGGAGCGCCCGTTCGCATCGCCTTCGTCCCCCATCTCGTTCCGATGACGCGGGGGATTCTTGCGACCTGCTATGTGCAGCCTGCGAATCCGAACCTGACGGCGGCTCGGTGCATCGACGTGGCTCGCGAGCTCTATCAGGGTTCCCCGTCGGTACTGGTGCTCGAAGAAGGCCTTCACCCCGACACCCTCTGGGTGCGCGGGTCGAACAGGGTACACATCGGCTACGCCCAAGCTCGGCCTGGCGGAACGATCATTGCGATGAGCGCGATCGACAATCTTGTCAAAGGCGCGTCCGGTCAGGCGATTCAATGCCTCAACGTTCGTTTCGGCCTCGACGAAGGGGCCGGACTGCAGGCAACGGCACTATGGCCGTGACCAAGGTTCTGCACGTGAGCGATGTGCACCTCGAGGACGGCTTCCCGGGCGTGCCCTTGAGCAGCTTTTTGAACAAGCGGGTCGTCGGCCTGGCCAATCTCAGATTCAGGCGCCGGCGGGTCTTTGCAGACGCGGAGCAGAAGGTCGAGGCGCTCGCGCGTTTCTCCAAAGAACAGGGGGTCGACCTCGTGATCTGCACCGGGGACTACACCGCGCTCGGCACCGAGCCGGAGATCGCGTACGCGCGGAAGATCATCGAGCCCCTGACCCATGCGCCGCTCGGCTTCTTCACGGTTCCGGGCAATCACGATCTCTATCTGCGGGACACCGTCGAGGCGGGCTGGTTCGACCAGCATTTTGGAGCGCTCATGAGGACCGAGCTTCCCGAGTATTCGGTCGACGGCGTTTGGCCCCAGGTCTGGTTCCCCGCCGACGGATTGGCCCTGATCGGCATCAACAGCGCCCGGGCAAACCCGAAGCCCACGTACTCGAGCGGGCGCATCCCGGACGATCAGCTCGACGCGCTGGCGCAGATCTTAGACGACCCGCGCCTCTTCGATCCCTTCGTGATGATCGCCACCCATTACGCGCCTCGGCTCGCCAATGGTCGACCCGACCGGCCGGCACACGGGCTCGAGAACGCTGACGAGCTTCTGCAGATCAGCGCCGCAGCGCGCAACGGCGCAATCCTGCACGGCCACATTCACTGGCGCTACCACGTCCGCATCCCGGAGACCCCGCTCGACTTGTTTTGCTCGGGCAGCACGACCCACGCGGGCCGCGAGGGCCTCTGGGTGTATGAGATCGGCGGTGGCCGGGCGACGGCCACGCCGGGAAGCTGGGATCAAACACGCTACGTGCTCGAACCGGACGGGCGCGTCGACCTCAACCCGTAATTTGGCGTGGGAGCGTCTGCTCGCATACAAGCTTTGGTATGGCAGCTCGCCAGTTTGGGGCCAAACGCGAGGCGCGAAGAGCGGTTCGACGGCTCGTCGACGTCCAGTGCGAGGTCTACTCGGAGATCTGGGGCGAGGCGATCCCGCATCGAGTCACCGATGTCAGCGAGGACGGTCTCTGGATTCAAACCGATCTGCTTCTCGAACCTGGCAGCCACGTGACCCTGACGTTCTATCCTCCCGATTGGGAGGAGCCACTCTACGTGGCGGGCCGCGTCCAGCGCGTCGAGCTCCAACGAAGACCCGGGGAGGGGAGCGCCGTCGGCATGGGGGTCGCGTTCGAGGCGCTTCGGCGAGACGAGCGACGTCGTCTGACGCTCAGCATGCGTGGCCTTCCGGCAGACGAAGCCTTCATTCTGGATCAACGCACGCTCACGGGCGTTCCCGTCGGAGTGCCGGAACCCCTCCGGCCGGCGCTCCATCCCGGTCGGACCGTCGCTGGCTGGGCCGCTCCGCCGCTCCCGGTCGAGTACGAAGGCCCCGCGTCCCGTACGATCGAGAAGGCCCCGGCGCGCGCACCCGCGGCAGAGCCAGCCGAGCGCGCCTTCACCGGCGGCCTGGATTTGGCGGCCTCGCTGTTCGCCGACTGAGCGCCGCCCTAGCGAACTCGGAGCATGCCGACCTTTAGCCGGTTTTCTCCGTCGTTCGCGCCAGATTTCAGCTCGAGGCGTTCTGTGCCGCGGAACAAGCCCACGTAGATCGCGTAGTCGCCCGCGCGGAAGTTTGGAGGGACGGTGAGCTCTTGGGTGTCGGCGATCAGGTCGCCCTCGTCCCAGAGCTTCGTCGGGTAGCGACCGTCGACGGGCACGTGATCACCGTTGAGACGAAGGCCAAAGCCATCGACGTGCACGAAGACCTTGTACTCACTGGGGGCTTCGCCAATCGCCCGCCAGTACCAGGTGACAGCGAAGCGCTGGCCTGCGCCGACCGAGTCTTCGTCTGGGAGCTCGAGGTCATATCCAAGCAGCTCGATTCGGTCGTCGAAGTTGGCGCCGACTCGCTGTTGAGGCTTGGGATCGGTGTCGAGGAGCGCAGCGGCGATGAAGCTCTGATTCGCACGCCCATCGATTGCTCGCGCAGCGATCAAGAGCAGGCGCGCGCTCCGCGCATCGGCGACGAAGAGGTGCTCGCCCGTCTTTCGGCGATATGCGCGATTGAGACCCGGCAGGCTAGCGGCTTCGATGACCGCAAAGCGTTGGCCGCCTTTGCTGAGGAAGTCGAAGAGGTCGACTTGGCGCTCGACGTCTTCGACGGGCGCGCTGGTGTAGTAGCGTGCTGCGGTGGACGGTAGCTTGTAGGCGGCAAGGGGCTCTCGATTGCTCGCGCTCAGCTCCGCGTACGCGTCGTAGATCGGTTTGGGCGAGAAATGCTGGCTCAACGCGGGCTGAAATGAAAGAGCAATGAACCCGGCCATCAACAGGCTGGCTCCGAGTACCGGGTAGACGCGTTGATTGCCAAGGCGCCCGTACGCGAATCGCAGCCAAGGCAAGATCCACACCAAGCCCGCCAGCCCGAGGGGAACGAACAGCAGCGCTCGTCCTACTCTCTGAGCCCGCGACGCGATCCCCAGATCGAGCAGGAAGCACATCAGGCCAAACACGAAACCGGCAGCGAGAAGAAGCGATGCGAGAAGAAGCCACGCAGCGTGCACGCCCCCGCGGCGCCACTGGCCGCGAAGCCACTTCACGGCCCCGCCGGCGTTGGGTCGATCGATCTGTTCATGGCTCAGCAACATCAGGCAAAGCAGGAGCGCGTTCATCCCGAGCAACAGCGCCCAGTGCGCGCCCGGCTTGTACACCCCAGGAACCTCGAGCCCATCGACAGCGAGGGCTGCAAGGGGACTGTTTGGATACAAGGCGTAGTCGCGAATGAGGAGGCCGATCAGAAGAACGGCAACGATGGCGGCCGGCCATCGCGCGGCCGGCTCTTCGCTCACCTCCGAAATCCATATTGCGACCAATCCAGCTAAAGGAACAAGGGCGAGGTAAGGCGGAGTCCCATAACGCGACGCCGCGATGGTCCACGACGCGGCCTCGAACGCGGCCCAGAGCGCAAGCATCCAGGCCAGGTTCTGCGCGCTGTCGCTCCGGCGACGCCGAGGGGCCAGCGCCCATATCGCGGCCACGGGCAGGGCGGCGCTCCAGGGCGCGAATCCGTGGAAGATCAGCTCGAGCACCTTGTCGAAGTCTGGCGGGTTGCCGCCGACTGCCCCTCCGCCCAGCCAGATGCTGAAGGCCGGACCGTCCAGGAGCACCGCCCGCAGCACCCCGAGCGCCAAGGTCGCGGCGATTGCGGGTACGAGCCAGCGAGCCACGCGATTTCTGCGACCGTCATCGTCAGAAAGCAGGCTCAGGGCTGCAACCGCCAAGATCGGCGGAAGCGGGCCCAGGAGCACCCCGCTCGCGTGGATGCTCGACGCGAGCCCGACTGCAAGGAGCGCGTAGCTCCCGAGCGTACGCCGACTAGCCCGCGGCGAAGACCAGACGGCAAGCGCGGCCAGCCCGACCCAGGACTGTGTGAAGACCTCGACCGCGGCCCCCATGAGCAGCCGCGCGTTGAGCAAGAACAGCGGAGTCGATGCCAGAACGACGACACCGATCACGCCGGTGCGTTGCCCAAAGCGCGCGCGAAGCAGAATGAACGTCAGCGCGCAGCTCAGCAGCGCAGCGGTCACGCTCGGGAGTCGGCCCGACCACTCGCCAATGCCGAAAACCTCGAATGCAATTCCGATCAGTCGGGTCGAAAGGGCGGTGTGAACAGAAGGATCGAGACCGACTTCCGACGCCAGGCGGGCAGCATTCGCGGCGTCGAGCTCCCATGGGTCCCAGATTCCAAAGGACCAGATTCCCCAAACGGTCAGCAGCGAGACGAGCGCGAGCACCAATCGATCGAGCGCGACGGACCTCTCCCACACCGCAGCCAGCCTAGCCCTGGCTTCGGTGTCAGTCCATGATTTCGTCGACTTGCTCGACGAGCGGCTCATCGGCGCCTGCAACGACCATCGGCACGTTTTCGATGCCGGCCAGCAGGACCTTCCATTCCGTCATGGCGCTCTTGTACGAAGGCAAATCGCGCGAGGCCATTCGCAGGCCTGGGCCGTTGAGCTCGGTGAGCGGATCGAGCGGCCTCGAGTATTTCTTGAGGCCGAAGTGCAGGTGCGGCCCCGTCGAGCGGCCGGTCGACCCGACGAATCCAATGAGCTCGCGCTGCTTCACGTATCTTCCCGGTCGAATACCGCTCTTGATGCGGTGGAGATGCGCGTAGGCGGTCTCGAAGCCGCCGCTGTGACGAAGCACGACGAGGTTTCCGTTGGGGCCGCTGCGTCCTGCGAAGGTCACCCGTCCGTCCGCTGCGGCCCAGACCGGCGTGCCGGTGGCTGCCGCGTAGTCGAGCCCGAGATGGGGAATCCTGCGTTTGAGAATCGGGTGAAAACGGCGGGGGTCGAATCGCGACGAAAGCCGGTCGTATCGAAGCGGAGTGCGCAGCCATCCCCCTTGCATCGCGCGCCCGGTGTCGTCGTAGAACTGGCCGACCTTGCCCCCTGCCTCGTGGTAGAAGGCCTGCACCTTGCCGGTACGCTGCCCGTCGTACTGGAGCGCATGTACGCGGCCGTAGCGAAGGAACTCGCCATCGACGCGCTCTTCGTCGACCACGATTCGAAAGACGTCGCCCTTTCGCGCCTGCAAAGCAAAGTTGATCTGACCCTCGAACGCTTCCACGAAAAAGGTCGCAAACCCCGCGGGGAGCCCGAGCTCGAGCAGGCCGTCGCCGATCGAGGTTTCCACCGAACCGGCCCGCGCGATCGGCGTTCGCTCGACCTTCACTCGGATTTGTTCTGCTCGAAACACGCCATCTTCGCCGCGTGTGACTTCGACGAACTCTGTGGCCGATGGATGGTACTCGAAACGCTCGAGGTCGGCGTTCTCGTCACGCTCGACGATGAGCCTGTGCTCCGGCCGGCAGCGCCGGAAGTCGACGATGTGCTGCAGCGCGCCTTCGATCGCCGTACACTCTTCGGGTTCGAGCCCGGCCTCGAGGAGAGCGCCTCGAAAGCTCGGCACGCCTCCGAAAGGAGTCTCGTAGCGCGCGTTGGGCCGCGATCGGGCGAGCGCGATAGCCTCCTCCTCGCTAAGCGCTTGTTCGACTCCTCCGTCCGGCTCTGCGGGCAACAGCCCGTCACCGACGCCGAGGTCGGCCGCTAGCTGAGCATCCTGCCGCCCAAGTGCCTCTTCCATCCATGCCCAGGTGCTGGGGATGACACTGCGCGCGATCCAGAGCAGCAGTGCGCCAAGGACGAGGGCACCCAGCACGGCCCCCGCAACGAGTCGGCGAGTGCGTCGCGCCCGAAGCTCGCTCGGTAGCAGCGCCATCTTCACCGAAGGCAGCGGCCGCAGCCCGCTAGGCTCCTTTGGACTCGAAGGATCGGCGCTCATCGAACGCTCGGCTTATCAGCGCACCAATCAATAAGCAAAGCCCAGTCCGTGACGCGACTGCGTCGTCCAAAAGCGGTCGCAGGGTCTCATTCACGAGAGGGTGGGGCAAAGCCCCGTGGCCGACGCGAAGCGACGGTTTTACGGGGTTGACACCCCTTGGGGTCAGGGTTAAGACGCCGCTTCCACCCTGGGTGGACATGATGAACAGGCACGTAGCTCAGTGGGAGAGCACTACCTTGACACGGTAGGGGTCGGCAGTTCAATCCTGCCCGTGCCTACCAAGGGAAACCGCGTTTCGCGGTCCCTTGGTTTTCGAAAAGAGGTTTCAGATGGCAGCCTGACCTCGTTGCGTGCACGTTTGGGCCCGTGCGACGTGCGCCACTTGCGCTACAGCGGGTCTTGCTGGCCTCCGCCGTTCTCGGGACTGCGTTCGGCGGGCAAACGAGCGTGGCCTCGGCCGGCCCGCCTCTGATCGCTGATGACCCAAACACGATCGGGGTGGGCAATGCGCAACCGATTTTCGCGACGGTCGTGCTCAACCGAAGAAATCAAACCGTAATCAGAGGACCGCTTCTCGACTTGACCGTGGGCGTCGTCGATTCGCTCGACGTTACTCTGGTCGTGTCGTTCGACAGTGTGCACCGTGAGATGGAATCGCCCGCGTGGCAGTGGCTGGGCGAGCTCACGCCCGGCTTCAAGTGGGAGTTCTTTCGGCGCGAACGCGGCTCTCTCTGCCTGTCGCCGGCGTTTGCAGTCGGTACGAGGGACCCGGGCAGTCCGTTGCTGCTCTTGCCTCTTCAGGGCGAGCTCGGCGTGGGTGACAAAACCGTGAGGCTGGGATTCGATACCGGCTACGTTTCATTTTGGCGCGCCCCCGATGAATGGTTCGCCTCCGTCTACGCGCAGGCCAGCGTCGCGAAGCATCTCACCTTGCAGGGCGAGTTCTTCTCATTCGGCGCCACTACGGAGCGCACGATCGACCTCGGTATATCCCTCGGCCTGACCTATCTCATGTTCCAGCGAGCGCATAAGACGCTCGAGCTGATCGCCGCGATTAGCCCGGGGCTGGCATCGTTTCGCCAGTCGAGGTTCGATTTTCGTGCCTACTTCGGGTTTCAGTATACCTTTGCGAGACCCCGACGCAGCGAGACCCGGACGCAGCGAGCCCCCGACGGTTCTTTGCGGCAGGCGATGTGAGGGACACGGCCGATGAATGGCTGAACCCAACTTTCAGCCGCGTCGCTTCGTAGCTTTGCGTCCGGTCCCTGAGTCCCGTTTCACTCTTCCAACGCCACGTCCGGTCCTGAAGCGTGCTGGCCCGACGGATGCTTTGCTTTCTCCCGCGCCTCCAAGGCCAAGCGCCGCACCCTGTCGATGTCCTCATCCGAAAAGACGCCATTTACGCCCGAAATCGCAGCCAGGCGCATGCCATGCTTCAGCCCTAGCTTGTAGATTTCATGCACCTTCTCCCACTCGATCGTCCGACCCAGGGTGAAGTTCTCGAACCGGCCCTCCAGAGTGAGCACGATGGTCTCCGCAAGGCATGCGTACACGACGTTGTGGTCTTCAAAACCGATTTGTTTCATGCGTACTTCGCCGGGCAGGTACACCTCACCTGACTCGATGACGAGCACATCCGGACGTTTGGCCACCTCTTCGGCGGGCAGGTCGAGCGGCCGCGCCACATCGGTGATCACACAGCCCGGTTTCACCTTCATGATGTCGAGAATCTTTTTGCCAGCTCCAGAGGTTGCGGTGACGATCATGTCCATGTCGCCAATGCTCCGATCGCTGTCTGCATAGGATGCCAGGACCAGCTTCGCCTCGGGCGATTCCTGAAGAATAGACTTCTCGAGCACCAGAAGCTTTGCCGATTCGGGCGATACGAGGTGAACTTCCTCGGCGGTCCGGGCCAGGAGCCTAGAGCAGGCCGAGCCGATCGCACCGGTGGCGCCCACCACCATCGCCTTCCCCTTGATGCGCTTGCCGTGCTCGAGCTCGACCAAGCCGAGCCTCGCGGCGGCGTCATGGGCTGCCCAAAGGGCGCCGGAGGCGCTGTAGCTGTTCCCGGTGGTGATCGGCAGGGGGGCCCGCTTGGCGACGGTGACCCCCGCGTCTCCAACGACTTTGGTAAAGGCACCGAGCCCCATGATCTGGGCGCCCATTTTCTTGGCCATATCGGCGGCCGCCAGGAGTTGGCGATACGTGAACTCGGGGCTGTGAGACATGATCTGTTTGGGCGTACCTCCGACCGTGATCAGCCAACCCTTCGCCTCTACCCCAGAGGGAGACCGAATGCCCTCCACGGGCGAGTACACCATCGGCGGCGTGTGGGCGATCGCCTTCTCGACCACATCCATCACCGCTGGCGGTGATACCTTCGATAGGATCTCCAGGGGCTTCAAGTTCGTCAGGTACTTTTGCGAGAGCGGGTGAATGACGAACGCAAACCGGTTGATCTGTTTCTTGCCCTCGATTGGGTAGATGATTCGTGGTTTGAGATCCAGATCGGTGAATATCTCGAGGTAATCGTCGTGCGCGATCTCCTTCGCAGGTTTGCCCAGAGCCGCCAGAATCATCGCCTCGATGATGTTGAGGCCCACGGTCTGCTCAAACAGCTGGATGCTGCAGTCGATCACGACCCGAACCCCCCGCTCTTTGAGGGCCTGCTGCCGGTCGGGGGAAATCGTAGAGGTCAGCACTACCTTGCCGTCCAAGTCCTCGGGGCCGTAGCGCTCCAGCTGATGGTACGAAGCGACAACGACGTCGGCATCTCGCACCGCCCTCTTCAGCAAGACCTTGTTGACCAGCTTTGCAGGCGCCAACGAGGGCAGCACTCGATCTTCGGGGCCGAATCTCAGCACGGGGTCACTGCCCGCCGCATACCTTTCTAGGGCTTTCAACGAATGCAGGAGGCCCGGGGCGCCGAACTGGAGCACGGGATCGGCAAAGGAGAGGTTCTCGGTATATTCGCCCATCACGGACGCCAAGCGGTAGTTGGTGGTGCCCGACAGGAACAAGACTTTTGCATTGTTGAAGAAACTGTTGAGCTCTTGCTGTGCCGAGCGCAGCGACCACTCCTGCACAATCTCCCGCAGTCGTGCGCCAGTGCTCACCAGGGTGTCACCCGCCAGTTTTTCCAGCTTCGCGGTATCGCGCTGATGGAAGTAATGGGTCCCGACCCAGTAGTGGTCGTGCACCAAGCCAAGCCCAAGGGCGTCGACCTTGTCCCGCCACTCGGCGACGAGCTTTTCGGCTGCCTTGAAATCGTTGTCGGTACCGATGCGCACGACTTCGAAATCGTGGCCGAGGAAGTTCGTCTTGAAGTTACAGTCGAGACTGAGCGGCCCCAGGCTGATACTGGCGATGTTTTTCATTGGTGCTTTTCCCGCGCTGTGAAAACCAGGTGCCTAAGGTACAGGCTTCCCGTCGCTGGAACCAGTCGTACCGCTCGCGTGCGCGGATGACCCACGATTCATCGGTCGCGAGCGAGGCTTGCAATCGAGACCCCGTGTGTCAAAAAGCCCCCAGCAGTGCCCGTTTTGACCATGTTTGATCCTTCGCCATCATCGTTTCCGACGAGAACAACCGCGGCCGGCGCATCTCGGTCCGCTGCCCGATGACGAACGAAGCGAAAGCGCATACGGCGCGCGAGGCGCTCGACGAGCGGGGCGCGCTTGGAAAGGACACGGTCGCCGCTCGGGTCGACGGCAGAGTCTACGATTTGCACAGCCCCGTCCCCGAAGCTGCGTCTGAGGTCAAGGCCATCGGGGCTCACGATCCAGACGCCCTCGCCATCATTCGGCACTCCAGTGCCCACGTCATGGCGGATGCGGTGCAGCGGCTGTTCCCCGGGACCAAGGTCGCGTTCGGGCCGGCCACGCAGGATGGCTTCTACTACGACTACGCCCGACCCGACGGCACGTTCTCCGAGGAGGACCTTCGTGCCATCGAAGAGAAGATGGCGGAGATCATCGAAGCCGACAGCCCATTCCGCCGTGAGGTCGTGAGTAGGGACGAAGCTCGGAGCATTTTGCAGTCACTCGACGAGGGCTTCAAGCTGGAGCACCTCGAGCGGCTCGACGATCCGATTTCGCTCTACCGTCACGGGGACTGGGTCGACCTCTGCGAAGGGCCGCACGTTCCTTCGACGGGTTTCCTGAAGGCTGTGAAGCTCACCAGTGTCGCCGGCGCGTACTGGCGCGGCGACGAGCGCAACCCCATGCTCCAGCGCATTTATGGAACGGCCTTCGCTTCGCCCAAGGCATTGCGCGCACATCTCAAGCAGCTCGAGGAGGCCAAGAAGCGCGACCACCGCAAGCTCGGCAGGGAGCTTCAGCTCTTCGCGTTCCATCCTCACGCGCCCGCTTCGCCGTTTTTCCTACCGCGCGGCTCCACCATCTACAACCTCCTCGAAGGCTATGTCCGCTCGCTCTACGTCCGCTACGGCTATGAAGAAGTGATCACGCCGCAGATCTTCGACAACGAGCTGTTTCACACCTCCGGGCATTTGCCGTCGTACGCAGAGAATATGTACATGGCGGCTACGTCTGAGAACCTCGAGAAGTTGCAGCATAGGATTGAAGAGAGGCCGCCGCAGAGCGCGG
This sequence comes from Deltaproteobacteria bacterium, assembly GCA_004283055.1. Classification (GTDB taxonomy): domain Bacteria; phylum Myxococcota_A; class Polyangia; order Polyangiales; family Houyiibacteriaceae; genus SG8-38. Next base: position 11,245 of record SHLP01000028.1, on the reverse strand, counting down.
AGGAATGGACGGAGGCGTTCGGCGAGTCCCTGCGCTTCGGCGTGAAGCCGATGAACTGCCCGAGTCACTGCCTCATGTACGGCATGACCAGGCGCAGCTACCGCGACCTCCCCATGCGGATGGCCGACTTTGGTCGCCTCCATCGCTTCGAGCGAAGCGGGGTGGTGCAAGGTCTGACGCGCGTTCGCACGTTTGCGCAAGACGACGCCCACATCTTCTGCACCCTCGACCAGGTGCAGGACGAGATCAAAAGCTTCCTCGACCTGGTGTACGACGCCTATCGGGACTTCGGGTTCACCGATGTGCGCATCGTGATCGCCACGCGGCCGGAGAAGCGCCTTGGCGACGACGAGGTCTGGGACCAGTCGGAACGAGCGTTGGAACAGGCCGTCAAAGCCAGAGGGCTGCCGTACGAAATCGCCGAGGGCGAAGGTGCCTTCTACGGACCGAAGATCGAGTTCCACCTCAAAGATGCCATTGGTCGGCCATGGCAGCTCGGCACCATTCAGGCGGACTTCAACCTTCCGGAGCGTTTTGACCTGACGTACGTCGGCGAGGACAATACAGCCCACCGGCCGGTGATGCTTCACAGGGCAATTTTGGGGTCCATCGAGCGGTTTTTCGCGGTTCTAACCGAGCACGTGGGCGGCTCGTTTCCCGTCTGGCTCGCTCCGGAGCAGATCGCGCTGTTGACGGTGAGCGAGAAGTTCAACGAGTATGCGGAGAACGTGCAGCAAGAGCTCGAGGAACGAGGCTTCCGGGTCACCGCCGATTTGAGCAGCGACAAGCTGGGCGCAAAGATTCGCCAAGCTCGCCTGATGCGGATTCCGTATCTTGGTGTGATTGGCCAAAAAGAAGTAGAGGGACGGGGATTGGCGCTCCGTTCGCGAGACGAAAACAAGGATCTCGGGTTCATCCCGCTATCGGACGTGTTTGACCGCCTCGCGCTGGAGAGCAAGCCGCCTTCTGCTACGACTTCAACAAGAGGAGATAGTCATCGCTAGACCGCGCTTTGGATCGCGCGATCGGCCGCGGGATTTCGGTCCGCGCGTCAACGATCGCATTCGAGTGCCCGAAATCCGCGTCATCGGAGCTGAGGGTGAAATGCTAGGCGTCTTGAACACCGACGAGGCACGTCGGATGGCTCGAGGGCTCGACCTCGACCTGGTCGAGGTAAACCCGAAGGCCAGCCCGCCTGTGTGCAAGATCATGGACTTCGGCAAGTTCAAGTACGAAGAGAAAAAGAAGCAAGCGGAGACCCGCAAGAGGCAGACGCAGATCGCACTCAAGGAGATCAAGCTTCGCCCGAAGACCGACGACCACGATCTCGATTTCAAGACGAAGCACGTGCGTCGGTTCCTCGAAGAGGGCAACAAGGTAAAGATCACCGTCCGCTTTCGAGGCCGGGAGATCACCCACCCCGAGACGGCGCAGCGCCAGATCGACGCAATCGTCGAAGCGGTGGAGGACCTCGGGATGATCGAGACTTCCGCTCGCCTCGAGGGGCGCACCATGACCGCCATTCTCGCTCCGCGCGTCAGAGCCACGAACACGGCGAAGTAGGCGCTTACCTCAGTTCGCGCCCTGCTCGGCCAGGATCCCTTGCCGCATCTCCTTCAGCGCCTGCGCCTTTCTCTGGAGCGCTTTGGACTGAAAGGCGATCGCATTGAGCTCACCGATGTCTCGGCCGACGATTGCGCGCTTCATGCGCTCGATCATTTCCCGGCTCTCGACGAGAGCTTTGATGCTGGCCTCGTGATAGTTCTCGCAGGACGCGGGCGGGGTCACGCCCCGCATCTCCTGCTCCATCACTCGTGTATCGTCGATGAGCTGGTCGAACCCGGACGTTGCGCCTCCCAGGCCGCCCTTGATTAGATCCATCGCGAACGCGTTGGGATCCCCGGCACCCTCTTCGGACCGAATCAGGTCGACCTCTTGGAAATAGGACCCCACGCTCCGTCCCTGCGGGTTGGCCGGCGAGGCGGCCGGCGCGTCTTGCCTAGTTCCTGTTTGCGGTCGGCTTGAGCTCGGGGTCAGCGCGAAACGATCGGTGGGATGCGCCTCGGTCCTTTCGACGACGCCTCTGCCCGCTTCGGCCGCTCGAAGCTCTGACGGCTCCTCATCGGTCAAATCCGCCCACGCGGGCCAGCGCCTGCGGCTCGCCTTTTCGGTCGAGCGCTCGCCCGGGTCAGGTTCGAGGCCAGCCGGGCGTGCAGCCTCCTCCAAGATGGCATTTCCCGGCACTGTCCGCACCGAATCACGCCCCAGCAAGAATGCGATGACCAAAAGCGCTGCGCCGAGCGCCACCGAAAGCGCAAGCACCGTTCGTCGATCGGAGCCCCATCCACTCACGACACGCAGCATAGCGTAGGGACACGCTCCCCCTTCGAGAATGAAGTCCTTTCAAGCACTTAGGAGCCATACCGCGAAAACCGATCCCGGCCCCGGTTTTCGCGGTGTGGTTTTCAAGCACTTGAAACCACACGGATTTTGGAGGTGGAGCGTGTCCCCTTGACCGGGGAGGGGCACGCGCTACACCGCGTGCTCTCCGCTCCCTGGCCGCGGGTGCCGCTGGCTTGGGAGCTCAAAGTGAGGACAGTCAGATGCCCAAGATGAAGACAAAGCGTGCTGCTGCGAAGCGGTTCAAGGCTACCGGTGGAGGGCGGATTCGTCGTTCCACAGCCGGTAAGCAGCACATCATGCGTGGTAAGTCGGCCAATCGACTTCGGAAGCTCAAGAAGAACTCCATGGTCCACCCGAGCGACGAACCACGCATCAGGCGTTTGGTTCCTTACGAGCTCTAAGACTTCGAAGGAGAACGCCCCATGCCCAGAGTCAGACGAGGCTTCAAAGCCCGACGCCGCCGCAATCGTGTGCTCAAGCACGCCAAAGGCTATTACGGAGCGCGACGCAAAGCGTTCCACGTTGCGATCGAACAGGTCCACAACGCCTGGCAAGATGCCTACAAGCATCGTCGCACCAGGAAGCGTGAATACCGACGCCTTTGGATCTCGCGAATCAACGCCGCGGCACGCAGCAACGGCATCAACTACAGCCAGTTCATTTCGGGCCTCAAGCGCTCCAACATCGCGCTCGACCGCAAGGTCCTCGCCGAGATTGCGTACTCCGATCCGGGCGGGTTCAAAGCCGTCGTCGAAGCCATCGACTAACACCGTCAGGACGCGCCATGGCAGAGCCTGATGCGGTTCAGACATTCGAGACCGGGCTTGCCGAAATCCGTGGCGCCTACGCTGAAGCGCTGCGCGCTGCGCGAAGCGAACCCGAGCTTCGCCTGATCAACGGTCGCTACGTCGGACCCCAGGGCGAGCTCACCAAACTCCTCAAGCTCATGCCGAAGCTCCCTGCTGAGCAGCGGCGCCAGCTCGGTCAGGCGGCCAACGCGCTCAAGCAAGAGATCCAATCGACGTTCGAGGAGGCCCTTCAAACCATCTTCCGCGGCGCGCGCGAAGCGGAGCTCACCGGTCCGCCGCTCGATGTGACGCTGCCGGGTCGCTGGCAGATGCCCGGCAGGCTCCATCCGATCACGCGAATTCGGAACGAAGTGCTCGAGATATTCGTGTCGCTTGGGTTCGACATCGCCGACGGCCCCGAGGTCGAGTTGTACGAGAACTGCTTCGACAAGCTCGGATTCCCGCCGGATCATCCCGCGACGGATGAACAAGACACGTTCTTCATCGGTGCTGCCGGCAGCGTCGACTCCGAAAGCGTTCTACTTCGAACGCAAACCTCGACGATCCAAATTCGAGAGATGATGAAGCGCAAGCCACCGCTCGCGATCGTATCGCCCGGCGCCGTCTATCGTCGTGACGATGATGCCACGCATTCGCCCATGTTCTTTCAGCTCGAAGGCTTCCTCGTCGACGAAGACGTCACCTTCGCCGAGCTCAAGGGGGTACTCACTCTCTTCCTGCGTCGCCTCTTCGACGAACACGTCGCGCTTCGCTTTCGCGCAAGCTACTTCCCTTTCGTCGAGCCCGGTGGGGAGGTCGACATGAGCTGCGTCTTTTGCCGAGCGTGGGAGGGCGACCGAGAGCGCACCGCCCTGTGTCGGGTCTGCAAGGGTACTGGATGGATGGAGATCCTCGGCTGCGGGATGATTCATCCGGTCGTGTTCGAAAACGTCGGCTACGACCCGGAGAAGTACACCGGCTTCGCGTTCGGCATGGGCCTCGACCGGATCGCCATGCTCAAGTACGCGATCCCCAACATCAAGCTCCTCTACGAGAACGACGTCCGGTTCTTGTCACAGTTTTAGGAAGAGTGATGCTGGTTTCATTTCGTTGGTTGCAAGAGCTCTGCCCCGTCGATGCGGATGTTGCCGAAGTTGCTCGTCGCCTTTCACTCGCCGGTCTCGAGGTCGAAGCGATCGAAGAGAAGGGCGCGAACCTCGCCGGCGTGGTCATCGCCGAGATTCGCGCCAAGAGCCCGCATCCCAAGAGAGACAAGCTGACCCTCGTCACCGTCTTCGACGGAGAAGACGAGCTGCAGGTCATCTGTGGCGCACCCAATGTGCCGGAGCCGGGCGGCCGAGTCCTGTTTGCCCGCGCTGGCGCCGTTCTGCCCAATGGGATGGAAATCGGCCTGCGCAAGATCGCCGGCGTCGAGTCCAACGGGATGATCTGCAGCGAGGCAGAGCTGGAGATCGGCACCGATGCGGCCGGGATCTTCGTCGTAGACCCCGGGACCGACGCTCTTCCAGGCACGAGCGTGGCGGACGCTCTCGACCTGCACGATGTGATTCTGGACATCGGCCTCACGCCGAACCGCCCGGATTGCCTCGGACACGTGGGGATCGCGAGGGAGCTCGGTGTGCTTTTCGGACAGGGCTTCAAGCCCCGCAAGGCCGCTGGGCCGCGCCGTTCGTTCGCCGCGGCGGGTGCGTTCCAAGCAGGAGAGCCAACGAGCAAGCTCGCGCCGCTATGGGACAACGAGAGCGAAGCGGTCGACACGCCCAAGCTCCCTGCGATTTCTCTCGAAATTGCGGACGGCGATCGTTGTCCCAGGTACGGCGCTGCGCTCGTCTCGGGGGTCAGAATCGCGCCTTCGCCGTTTTGGCTCCGCTACCGGCTTCACAATCTCGGGCTTCGGGCGCTCTCGAACGTCGTCGATGCCACCAACCTGATTCTGCTCGAGTGGGGGCACCCGATTCACGCCTTCGACCTCGCACGCCTCGCTGGGCCCAAGGTCGTCGTCCGGCGCGCGGCCGAGGGCGAGAAGATGGCGACTCTCGATGAAGTCGAGCGCAGGTTCACCGAGGACGACCTCCTGATCTGCGATGCGAACGGTCCCGTCGCCGTCGCCGGCGTCATGGGCGGCCGCGATACCGAGATTCGCGATGAGACCAGCGATGTCCTCATCGAATGTGCATACTTCAATCCGCGCTCGATTCGCCGTACTTCACGGCGTTTAGGTCTGCACACCGACTCGAGTCATCGCTTCGAGCGAGGCGTCGATCCGGGAGCGGTGCCACGCGTTCTTGCAAGTGCGTCTTCCCTCATCGCCGAGCTCGGTGCTGGAGCCGCAGCGACGACCGCGATCGATCGCATCGCGAAGCCCATCGAGCAAACGTCTATCCGTTTTCGACCGGCTCGCGCGGCCCAGCTTCTAGGTACGCCGGTATCAAAAGAGGAAAGTTTCGACATCCTCGAGTCCCTTGGCTGCCGAGTCGCGCCAGAAGGAGATGAGGCGCTCATCGCAGAAGTGCCGAGCTGGAGACCAGACCTCAGGCGTGAAGTCGACCTGATCGAAGAGGTCGCGCGCGTGCGCGGCTACGAAGAGATTCCAACGGCCGTCCCGCGCGTCCACCCGTCTGAAGCCGGGACATCGGGCCTCCTCAAATTCGTTGACCGCCTGCGTGAGGCGGCGATGGCCTCAGGGCTTTATGAGGCCGTAAATTACGGGTTTGTGTCGATCGATGACCTTCGGAAGGCCAGGGTGTCGACCGATGCGGTCCCACTTGCAAACCCGCTTTCCGAAGAGCGCTCCGTAATGCGGACGTCGCTCCTGCCTGGGCTCACCGCAGCGGCGACACGCGCGCAGCGTCGCGGTGCGACCGAAGTGAGGCTTTTCGAGCTTGCGCGGACGTTCCGACCGACGAACGAAACCCTTCCCCGCGAGAGCAGCGTGCTTGCCATTACCCTTGCCGGTGAGCACGCGGGCTGGATCGGCGGCGAGCAATCCTTTGATCTGTACGACGGCAAGGGCGTCATCCAAGCGATCCTATCGCGCGCGTTCGGTCGGGCGCCTAAGCTCACAATCGGCGAAGTCCCGAGCTTCTTGCATCCAAAGCGCTCTGCGATCGTTACTCTCGCCTCTCGGCCCATCGGCTTCGTAGGGGAAATACATCCGGACGTCGGGGACGATCTCGAGCTCGTCGGCCGCGTCATCTACGCCGAGCTAGACGTTGAGCTTCTTTACGCTCTATCGGAGGAGCTAGGACCGATGCAGGCTCGTGGCCTTCCGAAGTATCCGGCGGTGACACGCGACATCGCGATGCTGGTTCGCGACGAGTTCAGCGCCGGCGAGATAGCCGACGCGCTTCGAGACGCAGCGAAAGGCCTGGCGGAGTCGGTTCGTCTGTTCGACCTCTATCGCGGTGACCAGATGCCGGACGGACACCGCAGCCTCGCGTTCCGCGTGACTTACCGCGATCCCGAGGGAACACTCACCGATAAGCGCGTGGACAAAGTTCACGCCTCGCTCGCCAAGCTGGCCGGCGATCGCTTCGAAGCGACCATCCGATAGGCCGTATCTCACGATGTGAGGGAATACGCACCTTTCCATCGGCGAGGCCGCGCCAAACCCTTGAGATTCAAACCGATTTGTGCTTCTCTCCGCCATACCGGGCCTCTGGGAGGAACAGACCGAATGACAAAAGCGGAAATCATTGATGCCGTCTACGAGAAGGTTGGGGGCTTCTCGAAGAAGGAAGCGGCGGAGGTCGTCGAGGCGGTCTTTGACACGATGAAAGACGTGTTGGCCGAGGGAGAGAAAATAAAGATCTCCGGGTTCGGAAATTTCGTGGTCCGAAAGAAAAAAGAGCGCATCGGTCGAAACCCGCAGACTGGCGCTCCGATTCCTATCAGCGCGCGGCGCGTGTTGACCTTCAAGCCCAGTCAAGTCCTCAAAACCGTGCTGAACCCGCATCGCACCGACGAACACGGCGCGAGCTCGACGGAAGACATCTGAGCAAGACCATGACACGGCGCACCCAACTGCCTGATAAGTTGTTCTTCAAGATTGGCGAAGTCGCAGACATCGTGGGCGTGAAGCCTCACGCGCTTCGATACTGGGAAACCGAGTTCCCCGCGCTGCGTCCAAAAAAGACACGCGGTGCCCATCGGCAGTACAGCCGCAAGGACGTCGAGCTCGCCATGCTCATTCGCCAGCTCCTTCATGACGAGGGCTACACGATTCCCGGAGCCCGCAAGCGCATCCGCGATCTGGGTCGCCATCAGCGCAGCAGCCCTCCCGAGCCCCGCGCGCAGCGCGAAGTCGCATTGCGTGCCGAGCTCCTCGGTTTACGCCAGCAGCTGTCTGAGTTGCTCGACGACTTTTCCGGAGCGGAAAGCCAGCCGGCTCAAGCGGCGCCGCTCCAGGTCACGGTGCACCAAGTGGTCCCGGTTTCGGTCAAGCGCGGTCCAGAGGCCTGAACCCGCCTTTTCGGCGCTTTGGGCGGGCTTTGGTTTGCGTTCCAGGCACCCTGGGTTAGAGTCCGCTGCCTCTCGTAGAGAGGTTGGACGGGGCGTAGCGCAGCTTGGTAGCGCACCTTACTGGGGGTGAGGGGGTCGCTGGTTCAAATCCAGTCGCCCCGACCAATGGCGGACCGGAGGGCGAAAGCCCGCCGGCCCTCCCTCAATTCACGGACTCACGGCGGACATCTCGGCAAGCCAATCCCGTTGCTCCCACCGCCCTTCCGCGATAGGTCGTCCAACGCATGTCCGACCGCCCACTCCTCTTGGTTTCCAACGACGATGGGGTCGACGCGCCTGGTATCCTCGCGCTGCGAACCGCCTTGGCCGCATTTGCCGACGTGTACACCGTAGCGCCACAGACCGAGCAGAGCGCGAAGAGCCATTCGATCACGCTCCATCATCCGCTTCGGTTTCATGAGGTCGAGGAGCATGTCTGGGCGGTGAACGGTACCCCCGCAGATTGTGTGTATGTGGCCTTCTTCTTGAAGGATCTCTTACCCAGAAGGCCGGACATGGTCGTCTCCGGTATCAACCACGGGCCCAACCTCGGCAACGACGTGCACTATTCCGGCACCGTCGCGGCGGCGCGCGAGGGGGCGCTTCGCGGCGTGCGCTCCATCGCCTTGTCAAGCTCGTCGACCGACATGGAGGGCGCTGCCCAGTACGCCAAGCGGTTTTGCAGGCAACTCCTGCAGACCACGGCGCCGGCAGGCCAAGCCGTTCTTCTCAACATCAACTTTCCTTCGGTCCCACCGCAAGGAGTGCGCGCGACTCGTCTCGGGCTTCGGCTCTATTCCGACGACGTGGAAGTGCGCGACGATCCACGCGGCCGGCACTACCTCTGGATCGGCGGTCCGGGCGGCGCAACGAGTGAGCCGGTCCAAGGCGCGGACACCGAGGCGGTCGAAGAAGGGTACATCTCCGTCACCCCTCTGAGCATCGAAGCGACACAGCCAGACCATCTGGGGGTTGCGGCGTACGTCGCTGGATCCAACGGGGAGCGATGACGGAGGAGCGCCGGAGCCTGCTGCGCTCGCGCATTCGGGACGTGCCGGACTTCCCGTCGGAGGGGATTCTCTTCAAGGACATCACTCCGCTCCTCGCCGACGTCGAGGCCTTCCGAGCTTGTATCGCTCTCATGGCGGAGCCGTTCGACGGAGAAGTCCTGCACGCTGTCGTGGGCATCGAGTCACGAGGTTTCATGTTCGGCGCGGCGTTGGCCGACAAGCTAGGAGTCGGCTTCGTTCCCGTCCGAAAGCCCGGCAAGCTTCCCGCCGCAACCCATCGAGCGGAGTACGAGCTCGAATACGGCAGCGATGCCATCGAGATTCACCGAGATGCCCTCGAGCGCGGCGACCAGGTCGTGGTTGTGGACGACCTCATCGCCACCGGTGGCACAGCGCTTGCCGCCAAAGAGCTCGTTCAACGCTGCGGTGCAGACGTCGCGGCGTTCGTTTTTCTGGTCAACTTGGTCGATCTCCGAGGCGCCGAAAAGCTTTCCCCAAGCCGCGTCATCACGCTCCTCGACTATTAGCGCGGCCGATCGGCAGAGCGTAGCTCTTGGGCGAGCTCACGAGCGCGCGCGACGAGCGTATCGAGGTCACCACCGAGCCAGCGGTCGCGAAGGGTTGCGACGAGCTCACGCCTCTCCCGTTCGAGGCGACTATAGAGCTCGACGAGGCCCGCCCATTCGCTCACCGATGCCTCGCGCCGCGCGCGTTCGAGGTCGCCTCCGCGCACGCTGTTGCGCAATCGCCTCGCCTTTTCCTGCATCGAGCCCTCAAAGGACCGATCGATCTCACGCATGAGCACGTGAACATCGTTCAAGTCGCCAAGCAGTTCCTGTAGCTTCTTGCTCCTCTTCACCACCAGCTGAGCTTCCCCGGCATACGCTCGAACCGGCTCGAGGAGATAGCGCAGTCGCTTGGCGACGATCCGCGCTTGATGGAGCTGCTCGGTTTGCTCGACGCTTGCAATCTGCCCCAGATTCACCAAGAGGTCGGTGCCGTGCGCCTCGACTTGGTTCGCCAACGTTCGGGCAAAGCTCACGTGGGGCTGTTCGGCGAGCAGGTTTTGCTCGCTTCGCATGATCGCCAATCGTTCTTCGAGCTTCTCGGCGGTTCGCCTGAAGCTTGTCCGCAGCTCCGAGTCGAGTGACTCGGCACAGGTCCGGCGGCGTTCGAGCATGAGGGACGAAAGCCAGTTCAGGCCTGCAAGATGCTCAGGCGCGAGGTCGCCATGTTGCTTCGTGAGCCATTCGAGGGCTACCTCGGCCTCGCGGCCGGCGCCTGTCGCTCGTTGAATGGCACGAAGCCGCTTCCTGTCCTTCGCTCGCACGGCGTTGTCGAGCTGGGGCCGATACGCGCGCAATTGGCTGCGCAGCCGTCGGATCGCGACCCGAAAATCATGCAGCGCCTCACGGTCGCTGCGATCGTCCAGTCGACGCTCGGCGGTCCGCGCCGCCGCCAAGCTCTTGAGGGCAAGTCGCCGAGCGGACTCCTCGTCGCTTCGAAAAAGGAGATCATCGGGCAGGGTGCCCTGCCGTTTGGCTGTGGGCGGTTTGGTGCGCCCAACGTCCGCTTCCTCAGCAGGATTGGAAACGGCAATCAGCGGGGCCGGGTATCGTCTTTCGCCAGTCATGGAGCCGCTCCTGAGTCGACCAGAACTAGTACAGGCCGGGCGATCGCGTCAACCGCCTACGGGCAAAGCCCCGTGACAAATGCGGGAGGCTAGCCTCCCGCATTTGTTTTTCGGGGCGTCCCCGGGAGGATTCGAACCTCCGACCTTCGGTTTAGGAAACCACTGCTCTATCCTACTGAGCTACGAGGACTTCGGTCGCGGCGTATAGCATGTGATTCGTCGCACATCACGGAGCTAAAACCGGTATCCGGTTCACTTCTTCGCCCGTTCGCGCTATACGCATCCTCGTACTGAATGCGGACCCTTGTCTTAGACCAGGGCTATCAGCCCCACCGAATCATCAGCTGGCAGCGCGCCGTCTGCATGATTTTCGATGGCAAGGTCGAGGTCGTCGAAGAGTACGACGAAGACGTCCGCTCGGTCAGCATCACCATCAAGATGCCAGCGGTCGTTCGGCTTCTTCGCACGATCGTGGGGCGCAAACGCGCCATCAAGTTCTCCCGAATCAACGTTGCGATGCGCGATGACTTCAAGTGTCAGTATTGCGGCGTCCGCCATCGACTTCGAGGGCTCACCTACGATCACGTGGTCCCCAAGTCCCAGGGCGGCAAGACCAATTGGGAGAACATCGTGATGGCCTGCTACGGCTGCAACGAAAAGAAGGGCAACTGCACCCCCCGGCAGGCGGGGCTTCGCCTTCGACGCAGGCCGGTCAAACCCAAATGGCTGCCCGTCGTCGCATTTCGCGTCGACCCGGCGAGCTCGATACCCGAGGCATGGGCCAACTGGGTCTACTGGCACGGCCGTTTGGAGAGCGATCCCTAGGGGTCACCAGCTTCCGGACGACCCCCCGCCGCCAAAGCTGCCGCCGCCACCCGAGAACCCACCGC
>SHLP01000131.1 GCA_004283055.1 Deltaproteobacteria bacterium | reverse complement strand
GAGAATGTGTGACCGTGGGCGACACGCATTGCGTCATCGCGAAGACGGTGAACGGCCCATTTCGGAACGACTATACCGACCTCTATCAGACCTTCTTCTACGACCTCGATGCGGTTTGGCGCGCGTCGACCATCGTTCACGAAGTGCGGCACGCCCGCGATGGGTTTTCGCACGACTCGTGTGTGTGCCTGAATGGATCGGCCTGCGACCTCCGCTGGTCGCAGAACGGAGCCAACACCTATGAGGTCATGTGGCTCGCGGCCTACCATCAGGCGCCCGCGTACGACCCATTCATCACGCCGGCCCGAAGAGAGAGGGCCAAAGTGCTGTTCAACAGCCGGAGAACCTCCACGTTCTGCGAGCCGGTTCAATGGCAGATGGCAGACTTCTGGTACATCAACCAGACCCCCGAGTATTTCGTGCATGTAGCTGCGTGCTCTGAAGACCCGGACGATCCCCACAACTGCATTTTCCTGGCGAACTAGGAGGCCCCATGAATCACAAACGGCATGCTCAGCCCCGGATGCTCGCCGCGGTTCTCCTCTGCAGCCTCGCGCAGATCGGCTGTCAGCGCACGGAGCAACCCTACACGGTCACTGGCGGCTACACGTTCTCCCAAGATTTCGACATGGAGCGACGCGTACTCCGAATCCAGGCTTCCTCCGAGCGCTCCGCCGCATGCGTCCAAACACGTCTTCCGTCCGAGACGAGCGTCTCATGGAAACGAACTTTGCTCGACCCCACCGTTCACCGCGCTTTGCTCGGTCTCTTGCTCGACGAGACTCGCCTACCCTCCTACCAGGCCGACCTCGAAGCCGCAGAGGAGAGCGGGAAGCTCATTTGCAGCCCGCGCCCGAACGAATTCGACTTCTGCTACACGCCGGGAGTCGTGGTGACGGGCCCCATCCCCAAAGTGTGGGTCAGGATTCCGGGCACCGATCCCCCGCGCCTCGTCGGCTCGCCTCTGCGCTTCGGGCTCCAAAAGCACGTAGCGCTCTCGCGCGAAGGCCGAGAGCTCATCGACGCCTTCCTCGACGCGCACAAAGCGTGCTGGGACCCCGACGACTAGCGCAGCAGCTCGAAGCGAGCGCAGTAGCCTGCGAAGCGTTCATGGATGGCGTCCGCGTCGAGCCCAAAGCCCTCAGGGCTGTGGACGTGACGCGGGGCCGGGTTTGAGCGCTTGGCCCGCATGTAGGCGTGCATCGACGCGCGCGCCCCGTCTCCGAGCTCAAAGCCCAGCGTTTGATACGCTTCGGCAATCGTACCCACCGGGTCCCGTCCGAGGTCGGGCGCCCGGACGTGGGCCACGCGCCCCGGGGGCAGCCGGTCCACGGCCGCCACCGCAGGCTCGAGCAGGCGGGTCATGTAGCTCTCCGAGAGCTCGGCCCCGATTGCCTTGGCTTCGACGTCGCTGCTGAACACCGAGCGGGTGTAGGCGTGAAGACTGCAGATCGAGCTCAGCGTCTCGGCGGGGTCCCGGTGGATGAAGACGAATCGCGCGTCCGGATACACCTCGAGGATCTCCTTCACGAAGAACGTGTGAGTTGGGTCCTTGAGGATGAAGCGCGTTCCGTAGGGCCGGTGATGCTGTACGAGCTGAAGCTGGCGGCGGTGTTGCCGGTAGGCGATGGTCGCGTCCTGTTTGAGGAGCCAGTCGAGATAGCCGCCCACGCGAAACTGCACGTTGAACTGCGGCGTCCGGAAGACGTTGGTGAACATGCCGCGGCATTCATCGGTCTGATGCGCGTCCATCGGGTGGATCGCCTCGATGTTGGGAGATAGAAAACGTGCCATCGCGAGGAAGCGCGATAGCGTTCGCTGGGCTCGCTCCGGTCCCTCCGGCCACGGTGTCGGGTCGAAGCTTTCCCAATGGGGGAGGGTGCGATTCTGCGGGTCTTCGCCGAGCAGGCGATGGAGGACCGTCGTCCCGCTGCGAAACAGGCCCAGGACGAATACCGGCCTTGGGAGCGGGGTCTCTTCGATCGCAGGCGTCTCGCGAAGCGCCTGCTCGAGCCTCAAATGCGTGCCGGCCATCCGCGAGCAGTCGATCCACGCCGCGATCTTTCCGATGAAGTTGAGCGCTGCGTCCTGGTTGAGCGACTCGGTGAAAGCGCAAAGTGCAGCCTGGGCGTCGCTCGTCGGATCGCCGGCCTTCGGGTTCAATCGCTGCGCGCGCTCCCAGTAGCGCTCCGCGGACGGCTTTCCCACCGGCTCGAAGGAGCCCCCGATCGCGTTCACCGCGCTCACCCATCGGGCATGCGAATCACGCGCGCAGGTGAACTGCGGCACTGGGCGCGGACGTCGCGGCCTTGCCACGAGGGGCGCCGGAAGCTCGAGGTCGATGGCGACCGGTGGAGGCGGATAGGTAGACTGGCGGCCCATGGGAGCTCCCCGTACCAAAGCACGATCGGCGATCTGTACGTAGTTTTCCGCGGTTTTCGCGCCGTGAGGGCGTGACCTCAGGCCCTCCGAGGCGTAGAGTCACCCTGGAGAGCCGATGCGACGCCTCGCCCAAGTCCTAGCCGCGACTTCGTTGTTCCTGATGGGGGCTGCGCCTGCCGCGGCCGACTATCCGGTCCTCACCCGGGGCCAGGTCATGTTCGTCAACGCGCAGCGCCTGGTCGTCACCCAGGAGCCGCTTCCCGCCGCAAAGGTCGTCGAGGCCCCTCCCGAGCCGCAAACGATCGAAGCCGAGAGGCCCGCCGCGCCCTACGCCGGCGCGGTTTGGGTTGCGGCGCACTGGATCTACGGCCCGACCGGCTTCTCCTGGGTCGCCGGCCGCTACGTCGCGCCGAGGGCCGGCCACGTCTTCGTGCCTCCGCGCTGGGCCCTCTTCGAGGCGCAGTACTTCTATTTCTCCGGCTTCTACGTGCCGTACGGCGTGTACGTGCGCAGCTACTTCAACCGCTACTACTTCAGCGGGATGCCCAACCAGCGATCGCGATCGAACCACGGCCCGTACTGGCCCGTAGGCGCACCGACCCGAGCGAACAGCGCGCTCACCAGCGCCAACGCACGCGACCCGTACTGGCCAATCGGCGCGCGGCGGTAGAGAGGGCGTAGAGAGGCTACTAGAGCGCCAAGCCGCTCAAGGGGCCCTGGCTGTACTGCGGCACGCCGAAGGTGTCGACCGGTTTGTCCATCGCGTGCGTCAGCGACACCAAGAGCTTGCCGTGGGGCTCGCCGCCGAAGTTGATGTGCTGACCCGTGTTGAAATAGCCCTGACAGCCGCCGGCCAGGATGAACGGGATGTCGCGGCGGGTGTGGTTGTTGCCCTTGCCGAGCTCGTTGACCCAAACCACCACGGTATTGTCGAGCAAGGTGTTGTCGCCTTCCTGGATTCCATCCATCAGGCCGAGCAAGTACGCGAACTGCTCCGAATACCACTTGTTGATTTCGAGCAGGTCCGCCTGCGAGCTGGCGTCGCCGTCGCCGTAGTGCGAGAGGCCATGGTGACCCTCACCGAGAATCTGGGGGACCCAGTTGAAGCGGACGCCGCTCACCGAGCGTGACCATTGGAGCGACGCGACGCGGGTCAGGTCGCACGCCAAGGCCATCACGAGCATGTCCATCTGCGCCTTGCCGGTGACGGGGTACATGTCGTTTTGCTGGAAGCTGCCCCCGGGCAGGTTCAGCTCGGGAGAGGTACAGGCCTCGCCAAAGCTGTTCGTGACTTCCAGCCTCTGCTCGAGGTCTCGAATTGATTGAAGGTGCTTGTCGAGCTTCTGCTTGTCGTCGTAGCCGAGGCGGCTCTGGAACGCCGCGTGGTCCTCCATGACCGCGTCGAGCACGCTCTTTCGCCGTTTTTGGATGAGCCTCAGCGCAAATGGGTCGGAGTCGATGTCACTGAAGAAGTCGGCGAAGTTCTGACCCGGGTCCTCGCGTGGAGGGATCGGCTGATCGGGCGCCGAGTACGACATGCGCGACCAGATCGACGAGCTCTTCACCTGCACGCCGAGCTCGAGCGATTTGAACTTCGTGATCACGTCCTTCGCGACTTCGTCCGCGATGAGTTGGTCGACTGACTGACCGCCGCCCCAGCCCACGTAGCGTGCGTTGCCGGCGTCGCAGTTTCCCTCGCAGAAGAGGGTGCCGGGAAGGATCTCGGCGTTGGTGAGCATGCAGGCCATGCCCGTTTGATGTCCGTCACCGATCGAGTCGTAGGTGACCGACTGGTCGACGCCGTCGAGGAAGATCAGCTTGTTCGAGAACGGCGCCATCGCCGCGTGAAGCGGGTGTCCGTTCAAGTCCATGTTCGCCGGCGGGCTCCAGATGTCCTGTCGCGTCCCGTTTGCGGTGAACCAGAAGACGACGCGCTTGGGCGCGGCACCGGTCTGTGCACGACCTGTACGCGGCAGCATGGCGTCGAGCATCGGCAAGCCGATGGCTACGGTGCCGCCAAAGAGCGTGCCTTTGAGCATGGCCCGACGTTTGATGCGTTTCACTGCCCACCTCCGTTGGCGTTCGGCCCGGGCTCGACCGCGCGGCGGTAGAGGAAGGCATTGGTCTGCGTCAGGGCGACGAGGAGCGCCTTGATGCTGAAGCCCGAGGCGCGAAAGACGTCGTTGAGCTGCTCGACGCTGCAGCTGTCTTCGGGCGTGACGGTGCGGTTGTACGCGAAGCGGAACCACTGGGACGAAACGCACTCCCGCACTTGCGTGCTGCCGGCGAGAGCGGCCGCGAGCTCGACCGCGCCGTCGTAGTCCCCATCGATGTCGTCGGTCTGGACCACCTCACCGGTCGCATCGATGTTCTTGCCGTTTTGCTGCTCACGCCACTGGCCGATTCCATCGTAGTGCTCGAAGATGAAGCCGATCGGGTTCATCAGGGTATGACAGCCGGCGCACGCAGGGTTGGCGCCGATCTCTTCGAACTGCTCTTTGGTGGTCTTGGTCGGGTCAAGCTGCGGTGGCTCGATGACCAAGTCGTTTGGCGGGAGCGGGAGCGTGTTGCACATGAGCTGCTCGCGCACGAACTTGCCGCGAAAGACGGGCGAGCTCTGGTTGATGTTCGCATGCGTTGCCATCAGGCCGGCGCTCGTCAGAAAGCCTGCCCTGCGGGCCGGGTCGAGCTGCACCTGTCGAAATTCGGTGCCCGCGACCGAGTCGAGCACGTCGTCCCCGTAGAAGCTCGCGAGCTCTTCGTTCATGAAGCTGTAGTCTGCGGTCAAGAGGGTTTCCAAAGAGCCGTCACCTTCGAGCACCACCTGCTCGACGAAGGTTTGAACCTCTTCCTTCCACAGCTCGCGGAGCGAGCTCTGGTAGGCGGGGTAGATCCCGGTGTCTTTGGTCACGCTGTCGAGGTGGGTCAGCTGGAGCCACTGCGTATGGAAGTTTCGGACGAGGTCGCGCGCCTTCTCGTCCTCGATCATGCGCGCGGCATGTGCCGCGATTTGCTCTTTCGTTCGCAGCTCGTCGGCCTCGGCGGCGGCGAAGAGCGCATCGTCGGGCATCGTATTCCAAAGCATGTACGAGAGCTTGGTGGCCATTTCCCAGCTGGTGAACGGCACCACATCGCCTTCGATCGGGGTTTGGTCGCCGAGCTCCGGTCGATAGAGGAAGGAGGGCGACTGCAGCATCACCTGGAGCAGCACTTCGATGCCGTCTTCGAAGCGCCCGAGGTCGGCGTCCGCGATCGCCCAGTCGAACACGCTCTTGAAACGGTCGAGCTCAGGCTGCGACAAGGGCCGGCGGAACGCGCGCTTTCCGAAATCCTCGATGAACGACGCGGCGCAGGCATCGTTGCCGTCGAGGTCGGGGTCGCAGTCGGGGATCAGCGCGCTCATGTTGCCGACGGCGCGCGCGCTCACGTCCTCAGCGACCTTCATGTACTGCTCGATCAGCAGGTCGCTGCTCGTCAGCGCCGCGGCCTGGTTGTTGAAGCCCGCGACTTCTTCCTCGGGCGGAAGCACATCGGCCGGGTTGCTCGTATCGCCGAGGAGGTCGCGAACGGTGCGGTTGTACTCGAACCGAGTCAGGCGCCGAATCGGCGTGTCGACGACACACAGGCTTTTGGCGACGCCGTCGTTGATCGCGCGTTCGCCGGTGCCACCGATCGAACCGTTGCAGCCCGCGAGCAAGACAGCGACGAGCACTAGATAGAATTTAGTCCCTTGGGGCGGCAATCTGGAGGCTCCTTTAGCTGGAGCCTTCCATCATACATCCTAAAGGGTCGCAACGCACATTCAGTGCTCACGCCATTTGTATGCCGCCTCACAAAAAAGGGGACAGTCCCCTTTTCGGTCGATGTTGTTCAGATGAACAGGTGCATCTGTAGGACCAGGGCGTTGCCCTTCCGGCTTTCGACGTTGCCGTCCGTGTTGAAGATCGGACGATTTCGATATTCGAGCGTGACCTTCGCGTTGTGGCCGGAAAGGAACATGTTCACGCCGACGCCAAACTGAAACATGGTGTCGTTGAGGGCGTCGAACTTCGACATCTGGCTCAAGACGTACGGCTGAAATTGAATCGCATTGACCTTCCAGGGCATCAGCCAGCCGAATTGCCCATAGCCGCTGTTCCCCGTTCCGAGCATCGGGTAGTTGTTGCCTCGACCGGCCAGCGAGGTGCCCGAGGTTGGGTCCCCTACGTTCATGATCCCGATGTTTCGCAGGTTGTTGGGCCCAAAGTCCCACCAGTAGTAGGCGCCATAGGCGGTGATCGCCCCAGCGTTCTCTCCCTTGAGCGGCAGGTCGACGAAGAAGTCCGCCGAGGCGATCGAGTTCGACCGTTCCCTCAGGTTTCCAGCGCCGTCGAGGTAAGCGATCCCTCTCGGCTGCACGTAGAATCCAGTGCCGAGGTTCATGACGCGCTTCTTACCGATGTAGGTGCCCACCGTGTACGGGAGAACGTCCGACTCGATGTCCCAGAACTGGAGCTGGAAGTACCCTGCGAAGGCCCAGGTGTTTGCCGTGGGGTTGAAGTTCCCGGTGGTCGAAACGCCCACAGTTGGCACGAAGGGCCTCGTCGCAGAGACGCGGTAGTCGAAGAGCCCTGCTTTGCCTTTGGCATAGAGCCCGAGCTGGCGTGCAAACTGATCGGTTTGCTCGATGGTCGGCCAGTTCGAGATCGGCGCGTCGAGTGACATCAGTGTAATTGTGCTGGCATTGGTCATGCGAGAGATGCCGTTCCAATACAAAAGCCCACCGCCGATGTAGAGATGCTCTTTGATCGCCGCGAACTCGGTCCAGGCGTCGTGAAAGAAGAGGGATTGCTTGAATCCGCTGCCTGCGTCGCGGCGAAACGTTTGGTTGTTGATGCCGAAGTGCATCAGCAAGAACACGCGTGGAAAGATCTCCCCGAACATCAGCACGCGGGCGCGTCGGAGGCCAACGTCCCCTATCCAGGAGGGTTGGTCCCCTTCCAGCTCAGGGGTGGTGGGGTCGTCCAAAATGGTCGTACCAGGATTCAACTGCATGGCCCGCGTCCACACCTGTAGCCACAAGGCAATTCGAAAGTAGCGCGAGCCGTCTTTGTTCAGGGCCCACTGTAGCTTCTTGGTCGCGCCGTCTTTGGAGACGAAACCAGGGCCTGCGGGGTCGACCGCGTCCACCGGAGCAGCCGGTTGGTCTTTCGACGTCGGCTCCCCCATGCCTTGGGGAACGGATTTGGAAGCCTCGTCGAGCTTGGCCTGTGCTTCGTCGAGCTGAGCCCGTGCCGCGTCGAGCTGAGCCTGCGCCTCTTGGAGCGTCGTCTGCGATGCGTCGTCGTCGTCAGTCACTTCCGCACTGGCCCCGCTGGGAGCCAGTCCTACCATTCCAACGAATGCCAGGGCGATGACCCCGCCGCGCCATCCAGGTTTCGCCTCGGGTCGGTGCTCATTCTGTAGCGTCATCACAGCGCTCCTCTCTGTATTTGACCGGCTGCCTAGTGAGCTGCTGTCGGTCCCGACGAGCCCGCGGGAACGCGGATGTGCTCGACCAACTCTTGGACGTCCTTGGGGGTTTCCGGCGTGAACCGGCTGACGACGAAGGCCACGATGAAGTTGATCACCATGCCGAGCGATCCGATGCCTTCGGGCGAGATTCCGAACCAGAACTGATCCGCCGTGCCGCCCATGAACTTGAAGTAAATGATGTAGCTCGCGGTGAAGGTGATCCCGACCAGCATGCCGGAGATGACGCCTTCACGATTCGCTCGCTTGACGAAAATTCCGAGGATGATCGCCGGGAAGAAGGATGAGGCCGCCAGGCCGAACGCGAATGCGACGACTTGTGCGACGAAGCCCGGTGGGTTGATCCCGAAATAGCCGGCGATCATGACTGCGAACGCGGCCGCAATGCGAGCTGCGAGGAGCTCCTGTTTCTCCGTGATCGAAGGGACGAACACGCGCTTGAGCAAGTCGTGGCTGATCGACGTGCTGACCACGAGCAGCAATCCGGCAGCGGTGGAAAGCGCAGCAGCCAGGCCGCCCGCGGCAACGAGTGCAATGACCCAGGCCGGGAGGTCTGCGATCTCCGGGTTGGCGAGCACGATGATGTCGCGGTCGACGTAGAGCTCGTTCTGGGTTTCCGGGTTGGCGTTGCTCACCAGGCGTTCCCCGTGCGAGCCTCGTTGATCGGTGAAGCTCGGCTTTCCAGCGAGCGCAGCCCCGGCGACGTACTGAACCTTGCCGTCGCTGTTCTTGTCGACCCAAGCGAGGAGACCCGTGTCCTCCCAGGTCTTGAACCATTGCGGAATCGACTTCTCTCCCTCGACCTGTGCGTAGTTGGCCTCGCTCACCGTCTCGATGAGATTCGTCCGCGCGAAGGCAGCAACCGCGGGAGCCGTGGTGTAGAGGATCGCGATGAAGAAGAGCGCCCAGCCGGCGCTGATGCGGGCGTCGCGCACCTTCGGCACTGTGTAGAAACGAACGATGACGTGGGGCAGACCCGCCGTCCCTGCCATCAGAGCGCCGGTGATGCACAAGACATCCAACATCGATTTCTTGCCCGATGTGTACTCGGCGAATCCGAGGTCCGTATTCAGTTGATTGAGCTTGTCGAGTAGCTTGATGGTTTCGCCGTCTGCGACCTGTGTGCCAATCGCACCGCCAAGCTCTCCGCCGAATCCGATCTGCGGAATCAGGTGGTCGGTGAGCAGAATGCTGATGAAGATCGCCGGAACCAGATAGGCAAAAATCAAGACGCAGTACTGGGCCGCCTGCGTGTAGGTGATGCCCTTCATCCCGCCGAGAACGGCGTAAAAGAAGACAATCGCCATGCCGATCGCGACCCCGGTGTTGATGTCGACCTCGAGGAAGCGGCTGAAGACCACGCCGACGCCGCGCATCTGGCCGGCAACGTACGTGAAGGAGACGAAGACGGCGCAAACCACGGCCACGATACGGGCGCCGTTCGAATAGTACCGGTCTCCGACGAAATCCGGCACCGTGAACTTTCCAAACTTCCGAAGATAAGGGGCCAGCAAGAGCGCGAGCAAAACATAGCCGCCCGTCCAGCCCATCAGATACACGGCGCCGTCGTAGCCCATGAACGAGATTAGGCCGGCCATGCTGATGAACGAGGCCGCGCTCATCCAGTCCGCGCCGGTTGCCATGCCATTGACGACTGGGTGAACCCCACCGCCGGCGATGTAGAAATCGCCCGTCGTGCTCGCGCGCGCTTTGATCGCAATACCGATGTAGAGCGCAAACGTTCCGCCCACGATGATGAATGTCCAAGTCTGTACGTCCATGGTTTTCTCCTTCTATGACTCGAACGACTAGTCCTCGCGGACGTCAAACTCTCTGTCGAGCCTATTCATCAACCATGAGTAAATGAAGATGAGGGCTACGAATACGTAGATGGAAC
Organism: Deltaproteobacteria bacterium; assembly: GCA_004283055.1. Classification (GTDB taxonomy): domain Bacteria; phylum Myxococcota_A; class Polyangia; order Polyangiales; family Houyiibacteriaceae; genus SG8-38. The sequence continues at coordinate 1,161 of SHLP01000131.1, read as the reverse complement.
CCTGCTGCGCAAACCAGAACCCCAGTTTGAAACCCGTCCCGGGGATCGTGATGCTGTCGAGCGAATCGGCCCAAAGAATCCCCGCGCCGAAGGAGACCAGCCACCACACGGCGAGCAGTGAGAACAGAATCCGGAGGTTCCTCTTCCAATAGCGATCCGCATTGTCTTGTTTCGATCCGGTCGTCATCGTCGTTTCCGTTTCTCCGCCGTGGGCGGACTTCAACTTTCCTTCAGCAGCGCCTCGACTACGCTGGGGTCGGCAAGCGTCGAGATGTCTCCGAGCTGGTCTCCGTGACCGTCTGCGATCTTGCGCAGGATGCGCCGCATGATCTTTCCCGATCGGGTTTTCGGAAGGCCCGGCACGATGCGGATTTCATCCGGCGATGCGATCGGGCCGATCGCCTGACGCACCTGCTCTTTGAGTGCGCCCTGAAGCTCTTGCGGCTCCCACTCCCCGCCTGCGATTGGGACGACGAAGGCGAAAATGCCCTGGCCTTTGATCTCATGCGGGCAGGGAACGACCGCAGCCTCCGCGACGGCCTGGTGCGCCACGAGCGCGCTTTCCACTTCGGCGGTCCCGAGACGGTGGCCGGAGACGTTGATCACGTCGTCGACGCGACCTGTGATCCAGTAGTAGCCGTCTTCATCGCGACGGCAGCCGTCTCCGGTGAAGTAATAGGGCGGGTACTGAGAAAAATACGTTTCGAGGAAGCGCTTGTGGTTGCCGTGAATCGTGCGCGCCTGACCCGGCCACGGATGCCGGATGCAAAGAAAGCCGTTCACGTCGTTGCCCTCGATCTCCTTGCCAGCTTCATCGACGAGCAGCGGTTCGATGCCGAACAAGGGGAAGGTGGCCGAACCGGGTTTCGTGGGCGTCGCGTTCGGAAGCGGGCTGATCAGAATGCCGCCGGTCTCGGTCTGCCACCAGGTGTCGACGATCGGGAGCTTTCCGTTACCCACGACATCGCTGTACCAGCGCCAAACCTCGGGGTTGATCGGCTCGCCGACCGTGCCCAACACGCGCAGGGATTTGCGGCTAGAGCCCTTTACCGGCTCCGAGCCCTCGCGCATGAGGGCCCGGAGCGCGGTGGGCGAGGTGTAGAGCGTCGTCGCGCCGATGTCGTCGATGACGTTCCAGTACCTGCTCGCGTTGGGATAGGT
>SHLP01000249.1 GCA_004283055.1 Deltaproteobacteria bacterium | reverse complement strand
CGGCTGGCAGCGGCGGTGAAGGTGGTGCGGCCGGCTCGGCTGGCAGCGGCGGTGAAGGTGGTGCGGCCGGCTCGGCTGGCAGCGGCGGTGAGGGCGGTACGGCCGGATCGGCCGGAGGCGGCGGTGCAAGCGGCATGGGCGGCGAAGGCGGCATGGGCGGTGCAAGCGGCATGGGCGGCCGCGGCGGCACGGCCGGAGCAGCGGGAGGCGGCGGTGCAGGTGGCGTCGGAGGAGCGGGCGGCATGCCGGAGAACCGTTGCCCGTTCTTCACGAGCGTCCTCGTCAGCCCGCTCACACAGTCCGTTGGCAACCTCGTCGATGTCGACACGCGTGTGCTCGACCTCGACCTCGACGACGTCGAAGTACGCGTGACGTCGACGTGCGGCCCAGTCGCTGACCCTTCGCAAACGGCCGACGCGCAAACCGGTGACAGCAGCACCACCGTCCGTTGCGATGAGCCCGGGCTGTGCGCGATCACCGTCAGCGCATCCGACGACGGATTCGATCCAGGCGGCTGCAGCGGAACAGACGTCGAGGCGACGTCGACCATCCCGGTCGACTGTCAGTAAGGCACCGGCACGGCGCACCATCGTCGGCTCACCGCGGCACAGCGCTCCGAAAAGACGCGTTTCGCCTTCCTCTATTGGGTTGGGGGGACGAGATAGTACGACGCAAGGACAGCGAACATTTCGTCTTCGGTGGTGACGCCGCCCGCCAGCGGGCAGGCGTCGCAGATTCCCCCCGCGCCACAGACGCCGTCATCGTCCCCGCAGAGCATGCCCTGGCTCTCGCCGCCGAGGCACTCACGCTCCTCGGGCGTGCATCCGCAATTGGCGATGAACCCGCCCGCTGCCTCCGCGAACTCGCAGGTGACGGCGTCCGGCCGATTGGAATTTCGCCGCACGGTCATCGGGTCGGCTTCGCCATTGTCGAAAATGGCGCAGTAGCGAAACGTCCGTTCGGAGTCCTCCGAGCCGTTGAGTGCGAAGGTATTACCCTCGCCGAAGATCTGATTGAGCGGGTCGTCGTAGACGAAGCTACGATAGTTCGGCTCCCGATCGGTAGGCGGCTTGCAGTCGGTGCCCGCAGAGCACGGATCATTGGGTGGATACCAGATGCGGAAATCTCGTCCGTGCTGATGCGTGTGCGACGTGAGATTGAGCAGGTGGGCCCCGCGCGGCGCCGTGAAGGTCGCGCAAACTTCGGTGCTCGCGAACGGAGCAATGACCCCCATCGCGAAGATGGCGTCGAACACGATGAGATGTTGTCGCTGGTAAAGCCGCCCGTCGCTCTCCCTGAACTTGAAGTTCATGTACTGCTCGATGCTCGTGTCGTGCTTGGTCAGATTGAACGAGTGGCTGTTCCAGATCGTGAAACCCTTTACCGGGACCACTCCGTACACACCGTCTACGAACGATTCGCGGAACGTCGGCTCCTGCGAAAACGCGATGTTCTTTCGGCCGGCGGCGTTTCCGAAGAACCCATCGATCGTGCCCATCTCCCGGGGGCCGTTCGGGTAGCCGGTGCAGGCAACGGCCGTTTCGGGCCGGGTAGCACAGGCACTCCGCTCGCCGCAGCCACCGATGTCCAATGGATCGCAGTCTACCCCGTCGTTTTCCCCACCCAGACAGATCCAGTTCTTCCAGACCTCACTCGTCGGCTCCCACTGCTCCGGTGTGTCTTCCGGGGGGATGTACCCCTCGATGACGGCGTGATGTGACTGCGGATCTTGGGCAATCAGGACCTCCTTGTACGTAAAGCATTCGCGCTCTGCGCCACCATAGAGCTCGGGGCAGGGGATCTTCTGCGAGTCCGGGATTTGGTCGGTGAAGTCGTAGTAAGTCACGAAGCACACCTCATCTTCCGATTCGGATGGCAGCGACCAGGCCCCGGAATACATTTGCACGCCCTCGTCGTCGGCTGGCGCCGGGAGCGGTGGGATCTTGTTCGGAAGCACGTCGGCGTCATTTGCCTCGCACCCCAAAGCACCAAGCGCGCCTGCAACGACGCCGCGTTCGGGTGCGCCTCCCCGAATCCACGCGCGAATGAGAGCGAGCTCGTCGTCGGCAAGAGCCGCGCCAGCGATTGGCATCGGGCTTCCGGCAATGCCGAGCGCTCCTAAGTCGATGCCGTCCGTCTTCGCTGCGAGCTTCAGGTAGAGAAGGCTGATTTCCTCTTCGCCCGGGAACACGCGCCTGAGATCTGCCGACGTGCCTGGGATGTGGATGAGATTTTCGTAGGCACTCGCGGGCCGAAGATCGAGCCCTCCTTCGGTCGCCTCACCGTGGCACAGACCAGCGGTGCAGCCGCGGGCTTCGAAGATGGATTGGACGAGCGCATAGGTGCTGCTCGCATCGCACTTCTGAGCTGGGGAGTCGCCGGCGCCGCCGCACGCCGCAACGAGGGCAACGAGGGCAACGAACGGGAGAAGATCGGACATGTGTTTCATGGCGTCCCCGCTCGCTATCGTTTCGTGCTCCGCGCGTCAACGGCCGTCGAACAAGCCCTGAATAGGGTTGACCGGCCGACTCTCGCCTCGGCTGGCTTTGAGGCCCCACGGCTTTCGTGCGTGCCCGTCTCGGAGGCTCGGAGGAGAACATCCGCAGCCTGTAACTGTACAGAAACACAGCAAAACAGCGCAGATACGTTCAAATCGACACAATGCAGTCCCAACTGCAGCCTTGAAACGGGCAAACCGACTATTATATTTAAACTGTATTCAATTAATGAAACTAGAATTTCTACCAGCACTGACGATCGTCGCACTCCTCGCTTGGGGACCCACCGCGCGAGCGCAGTGCGGCGGAGCGGGCATTCCGGCGGCCTCTGGCGCTTCTGAATATCTCTACTGCGGGACCGACGAGCTTTGGGGCGCCGCAGATGCAGACTGTGCGACGGTTGCGCCGGGTTGGACGCTCACCCGGGTCGAGGACAGCAGCGAGAATGCATTCGTCCGGGGCCTCGGCGGTGGCAACCTTTGGCTCGGAGGAGACGACCAGGCGGTCGACGGACAGTGGCGATGGCGCGACGGCGATCAGTTTTGGCAAGGCGACGACAACGGG
>SHLP01000027.1 GCA_004283055.1 Deltaproteobacteria bacterium | reverse complement strand
AAATCCTCCCCCCAGGCAACAACCCCACCTGGCTCCTAGGCCGCCACCCCATCATCCAAGTCCAAAACCGCAAACGAACCCTCCTCAACTAGCCCCCGCCCCCAACGCTCGAACGGACCCCAAGACGCTTTCCGGAAGCGCTCACCTGCCGAACACGACAGACTGCGCATCGAGGATCAGTCATGGCGACAAGCACGCGTCTCCCCGGCGTCGGGGTTCTTGCTACTCTCGAAGGCGTAGGCCTCATCGCCTGGCACCTCGTTGCGACTCCCTTCGTAGGGCGGAAGCGCCTGCACTGGGGCACGCGCGACTCCGAGGCCACCGATCCACTTCCCGGTGACGAGTTGGTTCCGGCTCCGAAGTGGTCGTACACATACGGCACCGACGTCGCTGCACCGCCCGAAGCGGTCTGGCCCTGGGTCGCGCAAATCGGACAGAGGCGCGGCGGCTTCTACAGCTATCAGTCCCTGGAAAACGCCGTCGGCTGCAAGATCCGAAACACCACCGAGATCCTCCCCGAGCATCAGCACCCCGAGGTCGGCCAAAACCTCTACCTGCATCCGACCACCCCGCCCATGCGGATCGAAATCGTCGACCCACCGCACGCGCTCGTTCTCTTCGGCTCCCCGGCCGATGTCGCCGCCGAGCAAAGCTGGGGTGTGATGACGTGGCAGTTCATCATCCGGCCCGGCACAGAGGGCAAGAGTCGACTCCTCACCCGCGGCCGCAGTGACTTCTCCCCGGGGTGCGCAAGCAGGCTCGCTTTCGGACGCTTCCCCATCGAACCCATCACCTTCGTGATGAGCCGCAAGATGCTACTCGAGATCAAACGCCTCGCCGAGGCCGCGGGCGGTTGAATCACTCGTTGGCAGCGAGGTCGCAGGGTGAGAGACTCCCGAAGCCCATGCCAACCTCCCACTCCACCGCGCTCGAATCCCCAAACCCCAACGCCCACCATGACTCAAGAAATCCCCAGTGACTCCCTTCAGCTGCGATCGATCATCAAAGGCGACGGCACGCTCGAGCTCTCGCTCGAAACGCTCCCCGTCCCCCAACCCAAAGACGACGAAGTGCTCGTTCGCATCGAAGCATCGCCGATCAACCCGTCCGACCTCGGACTGCTGTTCGGCGCCGCCGATCCGTCGACCATGCGCGCGTCGGGCAGTGCGGATCGCCCGGTCGTGACCGCGAACGTTCCCGAGAAGCTCATGCGCGCGATGGCCCCCCGGGTCGACAAGTCGCTGCCAGTCGGCAACGAGGGAGCAGGCGTCGTCGTTGCGGCGGGCGCGGGCGAGCACGCCCAGGCCTTGATCGGCAAAACCGTCGGAGTGATCGGCGGCGCCATGTACTCACAGTACCGCTGCCTTCCAGCGAAACAGGTGCTTCCGTTCCCCGACGGCACGACCCCCGCACAAGGCGCATCCTGGTTCGTCAATCCTCTGACCTCGCTCGGCATGGTCGAAACGATGCGGCTCGAAGGTCACAAGGCCCTCGTACACACGGCCGCCGCCTCCAACCTCGGTCAGATGCTCCAGAAGGTCTGCCTCGCGGACGACGTGCCCCTCGTCAACATCGTGCGTAAGCCGGCACAGGTCGAGCTCCTCCGCGGCATGGGGGCGTCCCATGTCTGCAACTCGAGCGAACCCACCTTCATGAAAGACCTCACCGACGCGCTCATCGAGACGCGTGCGACGCTGGCGTTCGATGCCATCGGTGGTGGCACGCTGGCCGGCCAGATTCTCACCTGCATGGAAGCCGCCGCGAGCGCGACTGGGGCACCGTACAGCCCCTACGGCTCCACCACGCACAAGCAGGTCTACATCTATGGCGGGCTGGATCGCAGCCCCATCGTATTGAACCGCAGCTTCGGCATGGCCTGGGGCGTTGGCGGCTGGCTCCTGTTCCCGTTCCTTCAGAAGATCGGCCCCAAAGGCGCGCAGAAGCTACAGGCACGCGTGGCCGCCGAAATCACAACCACCTTCGCGAGCAACTACACCCGCGAGGTCTCCTTCGCCGAGGCCCTGACCCTCGAAGCGATCGCGGTCTACGGCAAACAAGCAACCGGCGAGAAGTACCTGCTCAACCCCAACAAGAGCCTCTCATGAACACACGAGTAGCGAAGCTCCTCACCTTGGCCGCTATCATCGCGCTCTTCGGCTGCAGCAAGAGCACCACCGAACGGCTCCAGCTTCCACCGCTCGAAGCCGTTCCCCAGGTGGAGCTCGAGCGCTACCTCGGAACCTGGTACGAGATCGCGAGCTACCCGCAGCGCTTCCAGGAAGGCTGCACCGGCACGACGGCCACCTACACCCTGCGGAGCGACGGCGAAATCGACGTGCTCAACAAATGCCGCAAGGGCGACCTCGACGGCCCAGAGGACGTGGCAGAGGGAAGGGCGCGCGTCGTCGATCGTGAGACCAACGCCAAGCTCGAGGTGTCATTCTTTGGCCCGTTCTGGGGCGACTACTGGATCATCGATCTCGGGCCCAACTACGAATACGCCGCCGTCGGTCACCCGAGCCGCGACTACCTATGGATTCTCAGTCGCACACCGACGCTCGCGCAAAACACCTACGACGGCATCCTGCGTCGACTCGAAGAGAAGGGCTATCCCCTCGAGCCATTGCGAAAGACCAAGCAACCCACCGACCCGTGAAAGAGCCCATTGACCCCGCCCCCCTCGTCGCTAAAAACCCAGCATGCCCAAACCTCTGATGTGCCCCCCCGAAGTCCTGAGCCAAGACCTCCACGGCCGCCGTGCGATCGTGACTGGCGCCAACTCCGGCATCGGTTTCGTCACCGCGAAACAGCTTGCAAAGCAGGGGGCGTCGGTGACGCTCGCGTGCCGCAAGGAAGCAGAGGGTAGGGCGCGGGCCGACGAGATTCGCGCCGAAGTCCCGAGCGCCGATCTCGAAATACGGAAGCTCGATCTCGGCGACCTGAGCTCGGTGCGCGCCTTCGCCGACGGCTATCTCGCCGATCACGATTCCCTTCATCTCCTCATCAACAACGCCGGCGTCATGAACACCCCCGAAGGAAAAACCACCGACGGATTCGAAACCCAGATCGGCGTCAACCATCTCGGTCATTTTCTACTGACGGAGCTCCTCCTCGACACCCTCGAGAAGAGCGCCCCCGCGCGCGTGGTGGTGGTCTCGAGCTGCTACCACGACAAGGCGATGGGCCGCGAAGGCGTCATCGATCTCGACGATCTCCATTTCGAACATCGCAAGTACGAAGGCTGGGCCTCCTACGCGCAGTCCAAGTTGGCGAACGTTCTGCACGCCAAGCAGCTGGCGAAGCGTCTCGAGGGGACCGGAGTCACCGCGGTGAGCGTTCATCCAGGCTGGGTCCGCACAGAGCTGATGCGTCACACGATGCCGGCATGGATGCAATCGGTGACGCGCCCGTTCATGGCCATGATGGGCATGGTCGAGCCCTGGGAGGGCACCCAAACCACCCTCTACGCCGCGCTCGCTCCCGACGTCGAAGCCCACCCCGGCGCCTACTACAGCCAAACCGGCACCTACCGCGACAAGTCCAAAAACGCCGGCGGCTGGCCGCTCGAATCCCCAAGCCCCCACGCCCACGACGACGCCATGGCACAGCGCCTCTACGAGCACAGCCGCCAACTCGTGGGTCTCGAGTCTGCTTGAGCACGCCCGACCTAAGAAGAACCCGCCGCCTCACCAAAGTTGACGCGGAGCCAACGCAGCTCAGCAGCGCACGTCAAACGTCGCGAGGTCGATGGTGCAGTTCGCCGGCAGGTTGCCCACCGTGCCGGTGAGCCCGGCAGGCTCGGTGCTGTAGTCGAGCTGGAAATCAAACGGCAGCGTGGCGGCTCCGAGCTTGTAGTCGCCCGTGAAGCTCGCTGTGGCGCCTTCCCCGAAGATGATCCAGCCATTTTCGATGGTGAAATCGACCCCCACCGCGTTGAACCCGACGACGACGCCGTAAGGCTCGGAGCCCGGCGTTGCGAGGTCCAAATAGAAGTCGAACGATGGCATTTCAAAGCGGCAGTAGTTCGCCCAGCCCTCGTACCATGGGTTGAAGTCGACGATGGTCATGCGGATTGCGTCGTTGCCGAGACCCGACACCGACATCTTGCCGGCGCCGACGACGGTAGATTCACCCACCGTCATCTCCCAAGGCACGAGCACCACTTGCTGGTTGAAGATGCCCAGGTCGAGATCTGACGGGTTGAGCCCCACACCATCGATGAAATCCACGGTGATGAGCGTCTCTCCCGGATCGCTGACCCCCTCCACGCCGTCCGCCAACCAGGTGAATCGCGCGTAGACGACGGTGTCGTCGCCGCTGACGGGGTCGGTGACGGTGACGTTCCTGCGCTCAGTCAGGCCCATGATGGATGGCTTCTGGTCCGCGTCGCGGAGCACTTCCGGCGTATCCATGTATCGAAGAAGCGGATCCATGGGCTCGATGAGGCCGCGGAACACGATCTGGTAGGCGGAGGTCACGCATTGGGGCAGCGGGATCGGAATTCCGCTGGCGCCCGCGGTTCCGCCGGAGCCGGCGGTTCCACCCGAGCCCGCGGTTCCAGCCGAGCCGCCGCCACCCTCTTCGCCGCTGCAGCCGAGCAGGGGCATCATCGAAAGCGCGCAGACGCAGATGAATCCGTAGAAGTAACGCATTGCAACCTCCCCGTTGCTTGGGCCCGCATCGGACCCCTTACAGAGTGAAACTAGGTCCGCTTCGAAGTCGCGGCTATACGTAATTCTTTGCTGTCTCCCGCGTGTCGTGCTCCTCGTGAACATCGGACACCGCCGCGCGCCCTGCGAAACGCAGAGCCCGGCGACACTCCTCGAATCCCCACGCCGCATCAGCGCGAGGTCTTACCCCCCACCACGCCAAGCGCCGACTCCGGCACGACGCACCGAAACGCCGCCACCTCCGCCCTGGGCTCAGCCGGAGCCTCCTTCGCAGCAATGCGGCTAGGCCGGCACGTCAGCTGAAACGCCTCGGGCCGGAGCGCAGGAAGAATGCGCACCGTGCAAGTCCCACCCACGCACGGAGCGCCGGGCTGGACCGCAGTCCCGAGCCAAGCCGGCGCAAACGACGCCCGGCACGCCTGAAGCACCCTCTGCTCGCCCCTCTCCCACGTCAGCACAGGAGGATAAATCACGAGCCGACACCCTTCATCCGGCTGCGAGGGGTTGGTGCACTCTCCCACCTGCGTCCATTCGGGAAGCTCTCCGATCCGAGGCTCGGCCTCGCCCGGCTCCTTGATGCTCACGAGCGTCGTCACCGATGCTGCGTAACGCGCGAGCTCGCGTTCGGCGCGCGTCGGAAGCCGCCCCCCAAAGCGCATCCCGCAGACCCCGTACGCCGTCTTGCCGTCGACGAGCGTAACGCTGCGCGGCCTGAGCGCGTCCTTCGCTCTCGATCGCGCCGTCAGGATCGACGTCGCCACCGGGCAATCAAACGTTCCCCGGCTGCCACGCGAGCAGGGAAGCGGCGCAGCGCTCATCCAAAACGGCGCCACCTCGGCAGGGCTCCATTCGAGGAGCCCTTTGGGAGCGCTCGGCGCCGTGCAAATCTCGGCGAAACCAACGCCAAGCTTCTCCCCGGTTCTCCAGGCACAGCGGGCCTGCGCCTCATCGCCGCGAGCCGTCCCGGCACCCACGACCATCAGCACGAGCCCCAAAAAGACCGCACGCCCACCAAACCTCACGGCCGGGAACATACCCCTGCCGCGGGCTCACCGCACGGCGTCCCTAACGCGGTTCTTTGCGACTGAGAACGAACCCGCTACGGCGCGTCGCAATCCATCGAGCCGAAGCTGATGTGCCCGGCCCGGATCGGCACTCTGATTTGGCCGGCGCTGCCCGAAGGCCAGGCCGTACGAACGCTGCAGTTGCTTGCGGTGCCCCCGAAATCGACTTCGTGCACACCCTCGCTGACCTCGTAGAACCCGCCGCGTCCAAAGCTCGTCGTGGCGCTCAAATCGGTTTGGGCCACGCCTTCTGCGTTCTGGTAGTAGGCAACGGCGCTTTGGTCGTCGACCGCCCACACGACACCCGCCTGCACCGGAAATGCCGCAAGCGCGAGGAGCCCGGTCGAGTTGGAGGGCCATTCAAACATCAAGCGCTCAGACTCCTGCTCCATGAGCGCGTCGCTCACCATCGGGTAGTTGCCGGTGCTGATGGCCGGCACCTCGCTCACGTCGCCCGCCAGGTACGGGGCATACCCTTCCTTCGACAGAGTGAAGCTAAACTCCTGAAACGCCGGTAGCGTGATCGAAGCCGTTCCGTCCACGCCCGTGGTCGCGCAGTTCGTCGTATCGGTTTCGCAAAGCTCGACGCCTTCCAGCGGCGGCCCATTGAAAAGCTCGCCGTCGAGGCTCGGGGCTTCGCTGACCATCGTGGAGAGGGTGACCGTGTCCAGGCCTCCCGCACCGCCCATGCCGGCCGCGCCGCCTCCAGAGCCGCCCGAGGCTCCAGCTCCCCCGCCGCCAGCATCGCTTTCATCGTCGCTGCATCCAATCGGTACGGCGATCAGCGCAGCGCACACCACACTCCACGTGAGACGTCCCATGGCACCCTCCCTTCGCCTCGAGAAGGCACGTCGCGCGACGAAGCACTCCGCGGTGCCGTCCGATAGACGAGCATCGAGAGCGCTCCGCAGATTTGGCGACCGGTGGCGTCATGCCACCCCCTTCAGGCGAGAAACGGACGGTACGGCTCACACGAGTGCTTGGAAATACGCAATTGTTTAACGGTCGCCGAAGCGACGGGTGCGGACGCAGCAAGCCCCTGGAACCGTTGTGCTTTTCATAGCTGTAGGTTCTGCTCCTGCTTCCGCACGCAAGCCTGAACCGCAGCGTCCGGCCTCGACCGCCACTCAGATTCAAAGGAGGAGAACAATGACTCGCATGCATTCGATCGTGTCTCTACTCGCCCTCGCCGCCCTGTGTCTCACCTCGCCGGCCACCGCCGGCGATCTACCCAAGAGCGGCACATACTCCGGCCACTACGGCTGGACCTTCACCGGGCAAATCCAGCAGCTCGGCGAAGACCGAACGATCTACGCCGGCGTGGTGCCCGGGGTCATGTTCAACGACAAGGGCAAGGGCTTCATGCACAAGTCCCGCGTCGACTGCTCGATCTACAACGACGTCAACAAGGGCCGAGCCAACGCAAAAGGCACCTGCGTCGTCACCGACGCCGACGGCGACAAGATCTTCGTCGAGTGGCAATGCTCGGGCAAGATGCCCGCCTGCCCCGGCACTGAGCGCTTCGTCGGCGGCACCGGCAAGTACAAAGGCATCACCGGCGAACAAACCTTCCAAGGCAACTTCATCGGCGACACCGGCGCCGGCTGGTCCGACTGGAAAGGCGAGTGGAAGCTCCCCTGAAGCTCGGCCAAGTCCAGCGCCGCACCGTCAGCTAACGTTTGCTGCTACCCCGCGCGAGTCGGATCTGATAGAAACAAATGTTGGCGCTCTGCACTCGACCGCGGCGAAAGGGCCCCAAAGCAACCAGCGTGCGGTCAGGTTTGGAAAGAGACATGAAACGAAGCCGACGCCCGTTCGTGGCACTACCGCTTCTCGCCCTGGTGGCGATGAATCTTCACTGCGAAGCAGCCGACAGCGGAGCGGCGGGTTCAGGCGGAGCGGGCGGTCCGGATGGAGGCGTCGTGCCCCCGGTCTCCCAGACCCTCGAGGTAGACTTCGGCGCCGTTACATTCCAGATCGTGGAAGATCGCGGCGGCTGCGCCCAGGCGTTTACGAATTTCAGCATCCTCGGGCAAGAGTTCGTGCTGGCCACGCTGCAAACGTACTTGTCCGGAGCCATCGCCGAGGGACAGATTCTCGCGACTGTGCGCTCGAACGCGCGACGGGTCGTACGCCTGGAGCCCGGCGAGTCGCTCTGTGCATCCATGTCGATGCGGGCCCTCGAAACTCCAGTTGATTCGGCCGAAGTCTGCCTCGAGATCGAAGCCGAAACCGATGCACTGGCGTTCTCGGCTCGTCTGGACAACGGGGCGTGCGTCATCGACGTCACGGCACCCATCGTCGCTCGTCGCTTCGACCTGCCCGCGTTCTGCGAGTCCGCCTGCATGGGCAACATCGACTGCGGGCGCGTTCTCGACAGCTGCGTTGAAGGCTGCATCGCCGATCTCACCAACGCGTCCATCGAAGAGGATCCCATCTGCCACGACGCGACCCGCTTTACGATCCGCTGCCTCTACCGCGCGCCCTGCGCTGGCCTGCCGCCCGAGCGGGTCTGCGACCAAGAGCTCCGCGATCGGGCATTCGATGAACCAAGCTGCCCGACGCCGCCCATCCCAATGCCACCCGAGGCGAACCCCGATCCCCTCCGCTGCGATCCCACACAGGCGGATCTCGTCTCGGGCACTCTCGGTGACTTCGCCATCATCAGTCGTACGCGCGACGATCCCAGCGCCTACTACCTGATCCTCGACCTCCTGCAGCTCACCGAAGTGGACGCGGCCATCGCAGAGGACCCCACGAGCCCGAGTCTCGAGCTCGCCGCCGCCGTCGCTCGCGACCTGCGCGCAGCCGACCAGACGAGCATCGATTCGTGCGAGCAGACCCGAACCGTGTCCCTCCGCTTCGAGCCTCCCTTCGTGCCCAACTTCGGGTCGATCGATGCCACGCTAGTGCAGCTCCAAGGCCAGCTCGACGAACTTGCCAATCTTGCGGGCGAGGTGAAACGTCAGGCGACCGCCTTCATTTTCGAGGAAATCTTCTGCCCGGCGACGAGTGACCTCGTCGGTGACGATCTCCCGGGGCTTGCGATCCAAGCCGTCATCGGCTGCCTTTGAGCGGCTCTCCGGAAGCCCGCACGCGATCGATCTTCCGACCGTTGTAGACTCCCCCCGTGTTCCCCAGCCCCTTCTTCACGAGCCCCGAAGCGAAAGCGTTCTACCAGAGTCGCGTTGCGTCCTTTGGCTTGATCATCGCGTCCGCGGGGGCGATCGGCTTGGTCTTTCGCATCATCATCGGCCTGGCCTCCGGGACGCTGCACGAGAAGCTGGGCGAGCCGGGTTTCTGGCTTCACGTGTCGGCCATCGTTCCGTGCCTGGCGATGTGGCTCGTCTGCCGTGGCCGGCCGCGGCCGCTCAACACCGTGATCTCCGTCGAGACGACGGGCCTCCTTTTCACTTCGGTGGGCTACATCGGCATGGGGATGACGATCCCGCCCGAGGTCGGCGCCGATGTCATCACCGCGTTTGCTCTCTCGTTTGGCTTGTTGGCGCGCGCGGTCTTCGTGCCGAGCACGACGCGACACACCGCCATGCTGGGTCTCCTACTCGGCGTGCCGCTGGTGGGCATGATGGCGCTGCACTACCGCGACGTCGATCCCGCGATGTGGCGCATGGTCGGGTACGACACCCGTGGCTTCGAACCGCCCACCATCATCGCGACCACCGCCCTGATGACCACCATGTGGTGGACGCTCACCGTCGGTCTCTCGAGCATCGCGTCGTACGTCATTCATCGCCTGCGGAGCGAAGTGAGCAGCATCCGAAGCCTCGGTCAGTACCAGCTCGACCGCAAGCTCGGCGAAGGCGCGATGGGCGTCGTCTATCAGGCGACCCACGGCATGCTCAAGCGCCCCACGGCGGTGAAGCTCTTGCGGCCCGAGCTCGGCGGCCGCGAGGTGCACGATCTCTTCCGGCGCGAAGTGCAGCTGACCGCGACGCTCAAGCATCCGCACACCATCACGATCTACGACTACGGCCGCACCCCGGAGGGCTTGTTCTACTACGCGATGGAGCTCCTCGACGGCGCGAGCCTTCAAGACATCGTCGAAGCCACCGGGCCTCAACCCGTGCCGCGCGTCGTCCGTATCCTGCGCGATGTCGCCCTCGCGCTCGACGAAGCGCACGGGGTCGGGCTCATTCACCGCGACGTCAAGCCGAGCAACATCGTGCTCACGCGGCAGGGCGGCTTCGACGATTTCGTCAAAGTCGTCGACTTCGGGCTCGTAAAGCGCATCTCCGACGAAGACGACTCCGAGACGAGCGACACCGGTTCCATCTATTCGATCAAGGGGACGCCGCACTACCTGAGCCCGGAGGGCGTCAACACACCGAGCGAGGTCGATGCGCGAAGCGACCTCTATTCCCTCGGCGCAGTAGGCTACTACCTGCTCACCGGCCGGCCTGTCTTCGACGGCGACACCGTCTTCGAAATCTGCATGCAGCAGGTTCAGGCCGCGCCTCCCCCCATCGGCGAAGCGCGCGGCGAGCCCGTCCCGCAGGCGCTCGAGCAACTGATCCTCTCGTGCCTGGCCAAGAACAAAGACGACCGCCCCGCATCGGCCCATGCCCTGGCCGACGCCCTCGACCAGCTCGACCTCCCGCGTTGGACGCGAGCCGACGCCGAGCAGTGGTGGCAGCGCTACGGATCTCTCGTCGAAGAACAGCGCGAATCGGTCGTGCCCCGAATCACGGGCCACAGCATGAACGTAGTCCTCGACGAGCCCTGGTTCGAAAGCGCGGAGAGCGCACCTGACGAAGCGTGACCAACGGCCGCACCCGAACACACGCGGGCGCTACCCCGGATTCCGGCACGCCTCGACGTCGGCTTTCGACAAGCCAAGCGCATCCGCGGCTTCTTCTAGGTCTTTTCCGGTGGCCTCGACTTTGTAGGCTTCCTGCTGCGCTTTTTCGACCTCACGGCTGACGTTGCTCCCCCCGTACCGCGAGGCGGTGCCCGCGGCGGCCTTCATCACTCGCCCGAACGCACGCTTCTTTTTCTTCGCAGCCTCGATCTTCTCCTGCAGGCATACTTTCTGCGCCTCTTCGAGCGACGGCGCGTTCCCGCCCGCGCTAGAACCACCGGCCGCGTCACGCTTCGCAGCCAAGATGCCGGCGAGCTGCGGCGTGACCTCCCCGGTCACCTCGAGCCCATTTTCCGCCTGGAACTTCGAAATCGCGACGATGGTCGGCGTGCTCAGCTCCCCGTTCGCCGAGCCGGGGTCGTACCCGAGCGTGATCAGGTCCCGCTGAATCGATTGCACCAGCGGATCGCCGCCCGCCGCCAACGCCACTCCCGCCGAAGCTCCGGACCCAGCCGTCGCACCCTGCTTCCCCGAGCCCGGAGTTGCAGCCGCCACCGCCCCCTCGAGCCCGACGTTCACCCGAATCTCCCGCACTTCGGTCAGCACCTCCATCGCGCCGCCGTCGACCATCTTGCGGAGCATGGCCATCTGCGAGCCGGCCATCCGTTCAACCTGCGCCCGCTGACCGGGCGGCATCGCGGCGAGCTGCTTGTCGAAGTCGTCGAGCTGCCTGCGCGCGTCTTCCATTTGCTTTTCCTGCTCCGGGCTGAGGACGCCCTCCATCCGCATGAGGTTTCGGTAGGGCATGTAGAGCTTGCTCCCCGGCACGGTTCGGTAGTCCTCATCGAGCCGTTCGATGACGATTTCGCGCGCGCTCTTTCCTTGTTTCGCCACGCCCTCCATCCGCATCTTGAGAGGCACGTGCTTCGCCGCATCGATCCAAAGGCTGATGGCCTGAATCTCGAGCTCCTCGCCGTCCGACTTCTCGACGATGTTCAGCTCGTCCGCGCGCGCATGGATCGCCCGCCGCTTGCCCACCGATTCCTTGCCGACGATCTTCGCCCGCTTCCTGAAGCGCGCCATGCTCTCGGCTTTGGTTTGCTCGCGCGCATCGGCTCTGCTCTCCGCGGACGCCTTGCCCGCTGCATCTGCAAAGCCGGCCATGCTCCCCATCATCGTGCTCGGGTTCGGCGAGGCCCACGGTTCGGCCTCCGCCCCCGCCCCCATCGCGTCGCGCATTCCCGGCGGGAGGCCGGCTTCGTTCATGCCCTTGTCCATTTCGCCGCTGACCGCCGAGCCTGCGTCCCGCATCGCTTCGGAGTACGCTTGCCAGGCCTCGGGCGACATCCCTTGCCCCGCCTGCTGCCGATTCTGCATTTCACCAAAGGACACGAGCCGAAACGTCTGCAGCGGCTTCCCGTTCGGCCCGCGCATCGACGCGCGCTCGTAGTACAGCGTCGTCGCGTGCCCCATCACGACGATGTCCATCGCGTAGTTGTCCACCCCCTTGGCCCGCTTGCTCTCGGCCTCGAGCATCTTGTCGAGCACGCCTTGCGCACTCTGCGCACCCACCAGAGCGGGGGCGGCAGCAACGAGGAGCACAGCGCTCATGCCAACGAGCAGCTTCCGAACGGAATGGATCACGCGACTCACAGGGCCTCCAGGAGAAGCGCCATTCTATTCAAAACCCGAAAGAATCACAGCCCGGTTTTCAGTTGCGCAGCTTCCCGGTCATGACCGAACTAGGCGGTACCCTCGCGGGCGAGCCTGCGGTGACCGGTTGACGCCGACCGCCCGCCTGAATGAAAGTACCCCCCATGACGACCCAAACCAAACAGATGTCGCCCGTCGATTCGGCCTGGCTGCACATGGAAGAGCCGACGAATCTGATGATGATCACGGGCGTTTCGCTGCTCGACAAGCCGCTCGACTTCGAACGCTTTCGCAAGACGGTGGAGGTCCGTCTGCTCAGCCTCGATCGGTTCACGATGCGGGTGGTGGAGCCGGCGCTGCCCGTAGGCACGCCCCACTGGGAGGCCGATCCGAACTTCGATCTGGATGCGCACATCCATCGCATGGCCCTTCCGGCGCCGGGCGACATGACGGAGCTGCAGCGCCTCATCAGCGATCTGGCCAGCACGCCGCTCGATTTCTCCAAGCCGCTCTGGAACATCCATCTCGTCGAGAACGTCGAGGGCGGTGCGGCGATGATCCTGCGTCTCCATCACTGCATCGGCGACGGCACGGCGATGAACGCAATTTTGTTTCGCCTCATGGACATGGCGCGAGACGCGCCCGTCGGTGAAGTGCAAGAGCCCGCCACCGAAGCGCCGGAGCGGCATGATTTCCTTTCCACCGCCTTCAAGCCCGTGCGCAGCATCGGAAGGGCCATCCGTCAGTTGGCGCACGAAGGCAGCGAAAGCCTGCGCCACCCCTCACGCATCGTAGAGGGCGCGGGCGCTGCGGCCGAAGCGGCGAGCATCGTGGGGCGCGTCCTCCTGATGTCGCCCGACGCCGAGACGCCGTTCAAAGGTCCTCTCGGTGTTCAAAAGCGCGTCGCCTGGTCCAACAACATTGCTCTAACAGACGTCAAAACCGTCACCAAAGCGCTGGGCTCCAAGGTCAACGACGTCATGCTCGCCGCGCTAGGTGGCGCCCTCCGCGACTACCTGATCGAACGCGGGGCCGAGGTGAGCGATCTCGAGATTCGGGCCGTGGTTCCGGTCGACCTCCGCCCGCCTGAACGGGGCATCGAGCTCGGCAACGCCTTTGGCCTGGTTTTTCTGTCGCTACCGCTCCGCATCGCCGACCCGATCGAGCGGCTTCACGAGACCAAGAAGCGAATGGACGCCATCAAGGCGTCGATCGAGGCGTTCACCTTCTACAGCTTGCTCAACATCTTTGGCGTGACGCCCCGGCAGGTCGAAGAGCAGGGGCTCAGCATCTTCGGCTCGCGCGCCACGGCGGTCGTCACCAACGTCCGCGGCCCCGGTCAGGCGCTCTACATCGCCGGCAGCAAAATCGAAAACATCATGGGCTGGGTCCCACAGGCGGGGCACCTCGGCCTCGGCGTCAGCATCTTCAGCTACGACGGCAAAGTAAGCGTCGGCGTCATCACCGACGCCGGCCTCGTCCCCGACCCCGAAAAAATCACCGTCGGTGTCCGCACCCGCTTCGACGAGCTCCTGTCCATCGCCAAGGAGACTTCGTCCGCCGACTAACCTCGGCGAGAGCGCGACGACAGCCGCGTGGAAGCCAGCACGCAACTCCCAGAGGCTGCGGCCGACAACCCTCATGCGTGTCGATTGACAATGACAGCCCAGTTGATATCATTGATATCAAGTTCACCATGGCCCAACTCATCGTCCGAGAGCTCGAAGACGCCGTCGTCCGTGCCCTAAAGCTCCGCGCCGCAAAAAACGGCGTGTCCGCCGAGGCCGAGCACCGGGCCATCCTTCGCGCGGTGCTTCTTCGTCGTTCGGGTCGCTCGTTCAAAGAAGCGCTCCTCGCCATGCCCGACGTCGGCACCGATGCCGACTTCGCCGTCGACCGCGACCTGGACCGCGACGATGGCCTATCTGCTTGACACCAACATCGTCTCCGAGCTTCGCAAGGGCCGCCGATGCGACGTCGGTGTGCGGGCCTGGTTCGACACCCTCGACGAGGACGACGCCTATCTCAGCGTACTCGTCATCGGCGAAATCGAACGCGGCATCGAACGTATCCGCAAACGGGACCCAAAGTCCGCCACGCGCCTTCGCCGCTGGCTCTCTGCCCTCGTCGCCCGATTCGACGACCGCATCTTGCCGGTGACCCTTTCCATCGCACGCACCTGGGGCACGCTGAGCGCACCAACCCCCATTCCCACCGTCGACGGCCTCCTCGCCGCGACGGCCCACGTCCACGGATTGGTCCTCGCCACTCGAAACGTCACCGACATCCATTCACTGGACATCGAGTGGGTCAACCCCTTTGAGCGTGCCTGAACTGGCAAGCTCCGCACCCCCAACATGAAGCACGAAGACCTCCCCATGCCGCCGGGGTGCCGCGAGGCCGGGCTCGGTTCAGGCTGCCTCTCGAAAATGTATCGATTCAAAGGATTCGTTGACCTGGTGTGCGACGCCGTCGAACAGACGACGAATCTCGTCGAGAGGACGCACAGGGCGACGGCGGAGCGCTCAGTCCGGCGTTTCGCGCCGATAGAGCCGCTCGCAACACCGGCGCGTGCCGTGAATGCCGTTCAACAGTCGATCGCCCACGGCGTGTACGAGACAACTCGGACCGTGAATCGCGCGGCGCGCACTGCGCTCGGGTCTGGCTTCGAGCTCATTGAAGCCGAGGGTGGTGTCGCCAGCGACGAGATGCGGCCTCTCGCGACGCCGATGAACGCGGAGGCCGTGGGCAGTCTCAGCTGGGTCGTCGATTACGCCCAGTCCAGCATAAATGGGTTGTTTGGTGACTGGCTCAGCCGCAAGGGCAGCTTGCTCGCGCCGACGATGCATTTGTTTCATGCGGGCCGGCCGCTTCCCACAACCGAGGAAGCGTTTGTTGCAACCTTCGAAGAACCCACCAACAGGCTGGCGGTGTTCGTGCATGGCTTGGGCTGCACGGAGTGGACGTGGAACATCGGTGCGACGCAATACTACGGCGATCCCACCGTCAACTTCGGAAGTCAGCTCCAGCGGGACTGCGGTTACACCCCCCTCTACGTTCGTTACAACACCGGCCTTCGCGTTGCGGAAAACGGCCGCTCACTTTCCGACCTTCTGACAGAGGTGCTTTCCGCCTACCCGGTCGAGGTCGATGAGATCGCGCTGATCGGCCACAGCATGGGCGGCCTGGTCTCCCGAAGCGCTGCGCACTATGGAGCGCTACACGGGCAACCCTGGGTTCCCAAGCTTCGTCATGTGGTTTCCATCGCAACCCCTCATCACGGCGCGCCCCTCGAAAAGGCAGTCAACCTGACGACCGGCACGCTTCGGCGTTTTGAGACAGCGGCCACGCAAGTCATCTCGGAGCTCCTAGGCGCCCGCAGCTCGGGCATCAAGGATTTGCGGTATGGCTACATCACGGATGCAGAGGGCACCAAGCATCCAGAGGCAATGCTGCAAGACAGCAAAGAGGCGCGCCCGCTGCTCCTGCACGTTGCCTACTACTTCGTGGCGGCAACCATCTCGAAGGACCACGAACATCCAATCGGTCAGGTGATTGGGGACATGCTCGTACGATTGCCAAGCGCCAAAGGGCACGACCGCGAGCCGGCCCGACGGATTCCCTTTCATTCAGGACATGTGCTCGGGGGTGTGAGTCACCTGCGGCTGGCAAACCATCCAGAGGTCTATCAAGCGCTTCGCGCTTGGGTGGACGACCCGGAAAATCGTGCAGACGCACACAGCGCCCCCTGAAAGGAGCCCTTCGGCGGCAGCGCCTCAGATTTCTTCTTGCGTGAAAGAACCCCGCCTGCCGTGGAGTTAGCTGGACATCAGCCCTCGAGCGGCCGTCTCCCTCATGAACTGGACGCGCTCGAAGGCCTCGGGGTCGGAATTTTTGGCCTGGCTGAGCAGTCCTCGGAAGTCGGCGACGCGACGGAATCCGTGCCGCGCCATCCAGTCGGTGACCTCGTCGAGGATCGTCCGGACGTAGCCGATGTCCTGATGTCGGTACAGGGTGGAGCAGACCTGAACGGCCGTAGCGCCGGCAAGGAGTTGCTTGACGACGCCGGCGCCGTCGTGGACCCCAGTGGTCGCGGCGAGGTCGCATTCGATCTGCCCCGCGAGAATCGCGATCCAGCGCATGGGGATGACGCACTCCTGGGGGTCGCTGAAAGGTTCGGCCGGCACGACGCGGAGCTCCTCGATGTCGATGTCGAGCCGATAAAAGCGATTGAAGAGCACGAGCGCATCGACTCGCCGGCTCAGCGCGAGGGCGGTATGCGCGAGGCCCGAGAAATAAGGTCCGATCTTGAGCGCCAGCGGGACCGAGACGTTCTGACGGACGCCCTCCACGAGGTCGAGGTAGAGCTTCTCGTAGGCGCGCGGCTCGCGCTCGATGTCCATCGGCAACACGAAAACGTTGAGCTCGAGCGCGTCGGCGCCTGCCGCTTGGATGCGTCGGGTGTATTCGGTCCAGCCCGAAGCGGAGACGCAGTGCACGCTGGCAATGACCGGAATGGAGACGGCCTCCTTCGCCTCGCGGATCAGAGTGAGGTAGCGCTCGAAGGCCTCCTCCCGGCTGTAGAGCTCGAGATGGTCACGGCCTTCGGGATAGCCGGTAGGCAAGTGGCTGCGCTCGAGGACCGCCTCGGCCTCAGCGTGGATTTGCTCCTCGTAGAGCGATTTCACCACGATGGCCCCGGCGCCGGCTTCGGCGCAGCGCACGATCCCCTCGACCGACCCCGTGAGGCCGGAGCTCGACACGATCACCGGATTCGCGAGATCGAGTCCCATGTAACGAGTGGCCAGGCTCATTGCTCTTCTCCTCCTTGGACGCCAACCCTAGCCCTGGCTGGCGCTTCTGCCTACAAAGTCCTCCGCAGATCGTCACTTTGCCCCTTGGGGGTTGTTCCTCGTTCACAGTAGCCCTAATCCCGCGGGCGAGATGGCAACGTTCCGGATCAAACAAACCGCTGAAAGCTCGACGCTGCTGAAGGACGATGCGCCAATCGTGGTGATCGAGCACAGCAATGTCGCCGCTGCGCGGCACAACGTGAAAATGTGGTTGCTCAACGAGGCACAAGAGCGAACAGCCCCGGGCGACGTGTTGGAGCTCGCCGAGAGCTGAAGCACCCGCTGGGTCTCGACCCCCTAAACCTCCAACCGTTCCTTGATGTTTTCCATCGACATCTGGGCTTCTCGTTGGTTGCGCTTGAACACGGCTTTCTCGGCCAGCTTTCCCAAGACGGGAACCGGAATGGTGTAGTCGATGTCGAGGCCCAGCTTCGTGCCGCTGTCATGCGGTGCAAAGGTGAACGTCATGATGCTCGTAATTCCCCCTTCTTGCTGGAAGACCAAACGCTGGTTTGGGACGTGCTCGGTAAGCTTGCTGTCTCCGTGGAACGGAATGCCGATCATGGTGTATGTCCAGCGGTTGTGCTGGCCAACACCCGAGCCGCTCACGTCGGTCACCTCCGTCATGCCTACGAACCACTCGGGGCTGTTCCTGGGGTCCGACAGGTATGCGAACACCTTCTCAACAGGTGCGCCAATATCGATGCTCTTATCTATCGTGGGCATGCTTTCACCCTCCTTCATGGCGAAATCGTCTCCGCTCATGTCTGCGCCAACCAGAACACGCGACGACAAACCGATCCATACGTAATTGTTCGCCCGATTCGCTCGCGCAGAGGTCACGCGACGATGGTCCGCACAGCGCCCGAGAACGATTGCCCTCTTCACCGGTCGGCCGGAAACCGCGCAGCATGTGCGTGGCTACGGCTGCACCTCAGACGCCCCGATTTAGCTCAAGGCAAATCATCGTCGAAGGAGTTGGACAGGGCGACGACGGTCCCGATCGCAAGACCGAGAGCAACAACACCAACACCTAGGCCGATCCCGAGGCCCAGCCCCCTCCTTCGTTTCTTTGTCTTGGGTTTCTGTTGCCGTCGCTGTTGCTCGGTCGGTATGACTCGCATTCCCGCTAAACCCACCTCGAGCCGCAACCAGGACTCTTCGGATAGCGGCGCGGCTGGCCATGTCGGGCGCTTGCGGTCGACAGGTTGGTCGACCTGCAAGAGCCAACGGGGATCTGACCACTCATGCCACTCTAGACTTGAAGCGGCCTCGCTCGGCTCCCCGATCGCATCTTGCCCCCGCGCGCTCAGAGGCGAACTTAGGAGCGCCAGCACCCAAATATGACTAAGCAAGTACCGCACAACCATCTCCCGGCCCGGTCACATGCAATGTGGGGTCGCCGGACGGCGCCGGTCTATACGCAATTCTTCACATAAGAATTACGTATGTCGCTGCGCAGCTCGCGGACCTAGGTTATTCATGATCCCTCTCCGGGTCGGACCGGGGGTTCCTTTTGCGGTACCTGTTTGGCTTTGTAGGTGTGCTCGCAGCGTTGGCGGCGTTGCCTCTAAGCGCGAGCGGGCAAGCCGGCAAGGAAGCCCTGCCGAAGCTTGCCCTGGCTATCCATGCGCAGCATCGTCTGCCAGCGCAATTTATGTTGCGGGCGAGCTATTACCTATACCTCGATGCCGATGAGAAAGGCCCTTCACGGGTTGAGCGGTGGCACCCTGAAGCTTTCGTTGACCCTCTCGAGCCCGATGCGGAAGCGCCAGACATCGACACCCTCGGTCAGAGAGCGATTGAGCACCACGAGATCCATTACAAGACCCCGAATGAAGAGAAGAAGAAGCCGGATCGGCGTCGCAGGCGAGCGATTGCGCTGGGCGTCACCATTCCCCTCCTCGTCGTGGGCACCGCCGTACTGATAGGAGGGGCAATAGCGGCTTCGAATGCCGAGTTCTAAGTCATTTCGACGACGCCCTAGACCTCCAAGCGTTCCTTGAGGTTCGCCAGCCCCATCTCGGACTCCCGCTGGTTGCGCTTGAGCACGAGCTTTTCCGCCAGCCTCCCCAACACGGGAACGGGAATGGTGTACTCGGTTTCGACATCCACCTTTGTCCCGCCCTGATTCGACGTGAACGTGTATGCGAGAGTGGCCGTAACGCCTCCTTTGGTCTCAATGACCACGCGCTCGTTGGGCACATACTCGGTCATCGTGCCTTCCCCGTGAAGCGGAATCCCCACCGCTCACGTCTGCGCCAACCAGAACACGCTTCAACCGTCATTGCTGGGGCAAGCGTGAAACCATCGCACAAACAAAACGGCGACCCACGGAGTGATTCCGAAGGCCGCCGCGTCAGCCCCAGCCTATGCCCGGGCATCTCCGTCATCGCGTTTGACTACGCTGCCTACTCGAAGTGGATGCTGATGTCCGCCGTGATGAGGCCGGTTCCTCCAGGGGGTAATGTCCGCCCCTTGACCTCAAAGCTGCCGGTCGCGCCTTCGAATCGCCCGTCGCCCGCCGCGATCTCGCCGCTAGCGTTGACAGTGAAGATCTCGCCATCGGTGCAGTAGAAACTTTCGGGTCCGGCGACTAGAGAAAGAAGCGAGCCGTCCCTGTAGGTGAGAACGATGGTCTGGAATAGTGGTGCTCCGGCCAAGCCCGCTGCAAGGCAGTCCGGCGGAGAATCCAAGGGGTTCATCGACAATCCTGCGACCGAGGTCGACGCAAAGAAGGAAGGGCTACCGCTGCGGCCCCTTGTCTTTCCAGTCGCTAAACTCGTTAGTGCCTCACCTTCGGCCACCGCCTCGATCGGCGTTGGGAATCCACCCTCATCGCTGCTGGTGAGGAGGCCTCCCCAGGCGTGCAGGTTGATGTCCGGTCTGTTGTGGTGCCCCCACCACCAGGCGTGTGCGTCTGGAACCGCAAAGACGGCCACGGCCAGCGCGGCTAATGCTAAGAAAATTCCCTTTTTCATGATCTGACTCCGTTCATTTCTCCCGAATGGAACGAGGCGGCGTACGTGTCGCCCCGCTTCCGGAATGTAGAACGTCACGAACGTGCGCCAACTGGCGCCATACACAATTCTTTACTCGATTCGCTCGCGCAGAAGTTGCGCCGCAATCGTCCGGATGACGACTGAAAACAATTGCCCTTTTCACGCGTAGGCCGAAAACCGCCTCGAAGTCGAGTCGTAACCCTCTAAACGCGCTCGATCAGTTGTTCTGATCGCAGAAGTCCTGCTCTTGCTCCAACTCGCACTCAGGTCTGAAGCCGTAGTAGGCGGAGCAAGAGCCTCGGCAGAGCGACCCGCATTCGTCCGTCCACTGATATGCGGCCACCAGCGTCCCCGAAGCGTCGAAGAACTTGATGTGATTCTCAATGCAATCCTCCCGAACGTACCGGAGGTCTCCGCATCGCCCTGCGCCAAAAGCCGCGGGAAACGGGGAGCAGTCGCAGCCGGACCGCACGGCAGTCTCCTCGGCCGCGGCGAGGGCGCATTCATACGTGAGGCAACCCGAGCCCTGCCAGTATTCATCGAGCGGGCGCTGGCACGGGCAGCCGAACCCCCATTCGCAAACCTCGTCGCCGGCGCGAGTGCCACTGAGCGATTCCGACCCCTGACAGGTCTGCGAGCCGCCGGTCCAATTCCAGGTGTCGGAACCTTCCATCGAATTTCCATTCGTGGAGACGGTGAGCTCTAGGTTCGCCGTCGTGGTCCCTCCGGAAAACAGTCCCAGCCCGGGAACGATTCCGCTCATCTGAATCCGGTCGCCACAGACGGTTCCGGTCAGAGTTCCGTCGGGGTTCTCCCCGGACACAGCCTCTCCGTCTTGCGCGATCGTCAGCGGAAACGTGTACGAACCAAGGCCGCTGCAGCTGTCCGAGATAGCCGTGGCGCGGATCTCCCAGACACCCGCAACGTCAGATGGCTCAGCGCACTCACCCCTCTCGCCGTCGCAAGCCCCAAGCCCCATCGCCGTCAACACCATTAGAACTCCAAATAAGCAACGCATGACCCAGCCTCTCCCGCTTTGGCCTCGAGCGCAATCGACACGCGCGACCCTCAGGCGTGCCAGGTTGAAGCCTGCCTTCGCCCGGGATCTCGGAATGCGAGGCGCAGGCCTGCGTGTTGAACACGAACACCGACTGGGGTTTGACAGCGGGCATCAGGGCCACAAAGCCAATCAAGCGAAGGGCCAAGGGGTACCCTCGCAGGAGGCAAGCAATGAAGATCGGCATCGTGGGCATGGGCTGGGTCGGGTCGAGCGTGGCGCTGTCCATTCTCAACAGCGGGCTCGCGACGGAGCTGCTCCTCGACGACGCCAAGCCGGGGCTCGCCGAAGGCGAAGCGATGGACCTCGCGCACGGCGCGGCCTTCTATCCGTCGGCGTCGGTTCGGGCGGCGTCCATCGAGGAGATGCTCGACGCCGACGCGGTGATCATCGCGGCGGGCAGGGGCGGCGGCCCCACCGAAAGCCGCCTCGATCTCCTACGGGTCAACGCAGCGATCGTCCACGACATCGCGAAGCGCCTCTCCGCGATGCAAGGGATGTTGGTCATCCTCACCAACCCGGTCGACGTGATGACCCAAGTAGCCGCCGAGGCTTCGGGCCTCCCTCTCGAGCGGGTCATCGGCACCGGCACCATGCTCGACACCGCGCGTCTGCGCGAAGCGCTCGGGCGAACGCTCGAGTTGGAGCCCCGCTCGATCCACGCCCAGGTGGTGGGCGAGCACGGCGACTCGTCGGTGGTGCTCTGGTCGGGCGCCCGGCTCGGTGGGGTTCCGCTTCGGGCGCGGCCGGGCTGGACGCGCGAGAAGGAGCTCGAGATCGCAGACGACGTCCGCAACGCCGCCTACAAAATCATCGCAAAGAAAGGCTCCACCAACCACGCCATCGGCCTGGTGACCGCTGCGCTTCTCCGCTGGTCCCTCCGAAAGGGAGGGCGGCGCATCCTGACCATCTCGCGGGTCCAGGAAGGCGCCGCCGGCATTCGCGATGTCGCCATCTCACTCCCAACGATCGTCGGCCCCGAGGGGGCCGTCGAAGTCATCGAGCCCGACATGGACGCAGACGAGCGAGAGGCGCTGCACCGCTCCGCCGAAGTGCTCCGGCAAGCCTATCAGCAGGCGCGAAGCAAGCCCTGAGCCGGGGCACGTTCATCTCGGCCGAGTCTTACGCGTCGTCGAACACGAGGTCGATCTTGACGAACAGGCTGTCGTCGTACTCGAGCCCTTGGAGGTTCAGCGCCAAGCTCCCATCGACGAAGCCGATCTGGATTCCCTCGGCGTCCACGCTCGAGAGCTCGGCGTCGAAGCTCGCGTCGAGGAGGGCACCGTGCCTCGACTCTTCGGTCATCGTGACCACGTAGCCCTCGAAGCCCCTGTCCGAAATCGTGCCGCTCCTCGGCGCGTTCGAGAAGTCGACCAGGATGCTATGGCCGTCGAAGAAGACTTCGATCTCGGCGCTCCGCACGCCGGCGCATCGAGTCTGCGGGTTCTCGCTGTCGACCCCCTCGCAGCTCGTGTAGACCTGAAGCTCGACCCCCGGGCCGCCCATCTGGCGCCCGATGTGGTTCACGAGCGAGGAACCGAGCGCGCCGCTTCCGGTGTTGCTGAGCTCGTCTCCACATCCCGAACCGAGCGCCGTGAGCGCGGCGAAGAAGAGGAGAGCTGCGTGGCGGGCCTTGGTGTGGGGTCGGTGTTCCATCTTACCAGGCGCTACGCCGGCAGCCTGGAAACGGATTAACCCAAGTGCAAAAAAGCCCGATCTTGGCTCAGGCCACGGCCGACGCGTCCGTCCGCCGGCGCACCAGGCCTAGCCTGCCCTCGAGGTACTGGTCCCGGGTCGCCGAGCGCTGGAGCTTGCCGCTGGTGGTCTTCGGCAACGAGCCCGCCTCGATGAGCACCACCTCGGAGACGGTGAGGCCGACCTCGCGCTGAACGGCGCGGACGATCGCAGACTCGATCGCCCCGGGCTCGCCCTCACGGTGCTCGGCGGCCACGACGATTCGCTCGGTGTTCGCCTCCGAAACCGCAAACGCGGCCACGTTGCCCTTGCGTACGCCGCGGACCCGCCCCGCCGCGACTTCGATGGGCGTCGGGTCGTAGTTGCGGCCGCGGACGATGATCGTGTCCTTCAAACGCCCCGTCACGTAGAGCTCCCCCTCCGACAGGTAGCCGAGGTCTCCGGTCTTGACGCCGCCGTCCACGAAGACGCGGCTCGTCGCCTCTTCGTCGTCCCAGTAGCCGTCGGTCACGCTGGGCCCCTGCACGAACACCTCGCCGAGGCCGCCATCGGGAACGGGCTCTCCGTCCGCGCCGAGGATCGAAACGCGATGGCGGGGGAGGGCGCGTCCGCACGAGACCACGGGAACCCGGCGCTCGAGCCGATGGAGCCTGGGCCCATCCTCGTCGCTCGCATCCGCTTCGAGCGCGAGCTGATCGACTCTGAGCTCGTCGTCCATCCCGGCGAAGGTGACCGCCAGCGTGGTTTCGGCCATCCCGTAGCAGGCCAAAAACGCGCTCGGCTCGAGCCCAGCTTCGCCGAAACGTTCGAAGAAGCTGTGAATCGCCTCGGGCTGAATGGGCTCGGCGCCGCATCCGAGGACGCGCACGGCCGAAAGGTCGAGCCCGTCGGTCGACGCGGTGCGCCGCGCGGTCAGGGCATAGCCGAAGTTCGGCGCAAACGAGATCGTACCGCGGTCTTCGGACAAGGTCCGGACCCACGCCTCCGGTCGCTTCAAGAAGTCGAGCGTCGAGATGAAGGTGACCGGCGTCCGCGTCACCAGCGGCGCCATCACGAAGCCGATCAGGCCCATGTCGTGGAAAAGCGGCAGCCAGCTCACGCCGCGGTCTTCGGGGCTCGCGCTCAGTCCGTCCACCATGATCGCGTGCGCGTTCGCCCAAAGGCTCCCGTGCGTCACCCGAACACCTCGCGGCGCCGAGGTGCTGCCCGAGGTGAACTGAAGGAACACGACGTCGCCCTCGCTCGCGGCGCCGTAGCGCAGCTCGCCGCCTTCGGGCAGCTCGCTCATCGACACCACGTCACGCAGGGACGGGATTCGATCGGGAAGCGTGCGGAGCGTGTACGCGACGGGCGGGTCGGCCAGGAGCAGGCTCGCCCCTGCGGTCGTCAACATGCGCTCGGTCGTCTCCGACCAGGAAGCAAGCTGCCCGAGCGTCAGCGGTGGGAACAAAGGCACCGCGATGAACCCCGCGCGCACGCAGCCGAGGAACGCCGGCACGAAATCCTGCGCGCGATGCAGCACGAGCCCGACGCGATCGCCGCGCCGGGCGCCGAGCCGATGCATGCCTCGCGCCACCCGGTCGGCCTCGGCGACGAGCTCGCCGTAGCTCAGCTCCGTGACCGAACCGTTGTCCCGATATCGATGCGCATCGCGCTCCGAGCCCGCGAGCTGTTCCAGAAGCTGTGAGAAGTCATTCGCCTGCATGTCGCGGCCTCCGTTCCGACGGCGGACACACGCTGCGCTGTGCCTCGCCACCGGCATAGAAGAGCATCAGGCGTGCCAAGCGGCGGCCCCCAGGTTCCCAGTCTTTTTCAACATTCCGGCCGCCCGACCGGCAGCCCACCGTGAATTCCGGTCACAGAATTCGTCACACGTAATTTTGCACTCCTGCGCGTTCATACAGACCCGTCTGGGTCACCGTGGGCCCCGCGCGATCCCGCAGCGCCCGCTACGCCCTGGGATGCAGGCGCACCGGTAGTCGTTCGAGGGTCCGCACGAACACGCTCTGCCGATGTGGGAAGTCGCCGTCCGCGAGCTCGACCCAGCTCGTTCGTTCCAGAAGCTGCTCCATCGCGATGCGGCCTTCCATCCGGCCGATCGGAGCGCCCAGGCAGAGGTGAATGCCGTGGCCGAAGCCGAGGTGCTGGCGGGCGCCGGCGCGCTCGAGGTCGATTCGCTCGGGGTTCGGCCATTTGCGCGGGTCGCGATTTCCGGATGCCCAAAGGAGCATGATGCGTGCGCCCTCCGGGAGCGTCTCTCCGTGGAGCTCCACCGGAACCTTGGTTCTCCGAAAGTGGCCTTGGAAGGGCGATTCGAGGCGGAGCACCTCCTCGACGAAGTTCGGGACGAGCGCTGGCTTGGCGCGAAGCTCCTTCTGGACGTCCGGGTTCTGCGCGAGGAGCCGCACCATGCTCCCCATCAGGCTGGCCGAGGAGTCGCTGCCCGCGATGATGATCTGAAGGACGGTGGCAGCGGCTTCGGCGCGGCTCATCGTGCCTTCCCGGACCGCATCGATCAGCGCGCCCATCATGAACTCGGGCTGCGGCTCGCGCGCCTCCGCCTCCGCGAACCGGTCACGGCACCACTTGAAAAACCGAAAGCCGTTCAGCACCTTCCACAGAAGCTTCGGCTTGGTGTTCACTCCGCTCAGGAGCGAGATCGCTTCGTCGGCCCAGCCCTTCACCCTCATCGCATCGTCTCGCGGAAGCGACAGGATATCGAGCGTCAGCGCGATCGGGATGCGAAACGCAAATGCATCCATCCAGTCGACCTCGCGCGCGGCGAGCACGGCGTCCATGCGCTCGTCCACCAGCGTTCGCACCTGCGGCTCGAGCGCTTGGACGAAGCCTCTCCCGAGGCCGGCGGTCGCGATCTTGCGCTGCACGCGGTGGATGGGCGGGTCCTGCAGCGCCAACACGTCGGGCGGGGCGAACGGAAGGTGCGGCGGCACGAACATCGAAAGGCGGCCACTCCCGCCGGCGAGCAAAATCGCGACGATGTTCGACGAGAACCGCTCGGGGTCCATGGTCACCTCTTTGATGTCGTCGTAGCGGCTCAGGTAGTAGCAGTCGGCGCCCTTCGGCTTGAAGAGCGGCGCCTGCTCCCGGAGTGCCTCGTAGAACGCATACGGGCGCTCGATCGTCGCGGCGCTAAAGGGGTCGAAATCGGTGACGCGCATCAGGGACCCATCACTCTACCGCGCATTGCCGTCACCAAGAACCCCACGCTCGCTACCGACTTCTTTCGTCGAATCCCAAGCGAAACGTATACTCGCCGAATCTCTTCCACCGCCAGAGCCCTCACGCTGCGAAACCTCATCTGCCTCTCCTGCCTCGCTGCGATCACCGCAGCCTCTTTGGCGACCTGGCCCCTCCACGCGAGCGCACAGTCCAGCGGTGGCGGTCTGGTCGTCGCCCCGGGCGCAAAGCGCAAGGCGAGTCCCGAGCCCACGTCGTCTGAAGCCACGCCCGCTCCCACGCAACCTCGCCAGCGCACCCGTCGAGGCGAAGTGTTCTCCGACATCTACCTCGGGGCGGCGGTCACCACCGATGCCACCGTCACGCTCGACGGCATCCTTCAAGAAGAGAGCCTGCTCTGCGGCGCGGAGTGCTCGAGCACGAAGTCACCGGTCGGTGGGCTCCGGGTCGGCTGGTTCGTCGGGCGCTTTCCCTGGCTCGGCGTTTCGGGCGACTTCTCCGTCTTCATTCAATCCTGGGGCATCCAAAGCCCGTACCAGGTCAGCGTGATTCCGATTTCGGCGCTGCTCATGTTTCGCGCGCCCCTGGTCCGAAGCCCCGAGCATCCGAACGGCCGCGCCCAGCCCTACCTCGCGATCGGTCCGTCGCTCATCCTCTCGACGGCGAAGCTGGCCGAAGGCTTGGCTGCAACCGGAACCGCGCGCGTCGAGACCGACACCGCGGTCGATCCCGGCCTCGACGCCCGCGTCGGGATCCGGCTCATCGCATCGAGCTGGATTTCGGTCGTCCTCGAATACCGCGCGACCTATTTCAAGCCCACCTGGCAGCTCGGGGGTCGAAGGGTCGACACCTCCGTCTGGACCAATCACTACATCATCGGTCTCGGCATCCACTACTGAGCGGCGTCGAACGCCTCGACGATCGCATCGGCGTATGCGCCGTACCCAGCGGGGTTCGGATGAAGCGCGCCGTTTTGGTCGCCCTGAAGCTGAAAGGTGTTCTGCAGGCGCGTGAGCCAGGTCACGTCGGAGCAGTAGCCGTGGCCGGAAAAGCGCGCGTCGACGCCGTCCACGAACTGCCAGCCGTGCTTGTCGGCAGCGGCCCGCATCGCGGCGCGAAGCTCGATCAAAACGTAGGTGCTCGCCCATTGCATTTCCGTCTCGGTCACCCCGGGCACCTGCTGCGCGGCGATGCGCAGGGTCTCGAGGTAACCGGGGAGCTCCGTCGGCCATGCACAGACGTCCCCAAACTCGTCGCGGGTGACGTCGGGGATCTCGGTCAGAAATACCCGCGCCGGATCCATCCCGAGCGTCTCCACGATCGCCTGGGCGAGGGCGTCGTAGTTGCTCGGCAGGTCGTCGAGGCCGTCTTGTCGCACGTCGACCGGATCTTCGCCTTCGACCAGCACGACGTACTCGTCCTTGGAACCGATATCGAAGATCGTCACCGCATCGAGCGAGTCCTCATCGATCGCGTCGGGATTTAAATAGGACCTGCACTCCTCTTCGAACGACCCCGTAAAACCACATGCCAACGACGCCGTGCTCTCGAGGAGCGGGTCGATTTCCGGACTCCCCAAGTGACAGTCCCGGCCGAGGACGCAGGCCTCGACCACTTTCGAGAAGTTGATGTCGTTGCCGCCAATCGACACGAAGAGCGCGTCGATCTCGTGGTCTTCCGCAAGGTTCGCGACCCGGGCGATCTGCGCCTGGAGCGGTTCGTCCTCCGGCTCGGAGACGATTCCGTCGTACTCCTCGAGCAGCGCCCGGTAGATCCGGCCTCCCGAGCAGGCCACATGCACGAAGGTCACCGATGTATGCGGGTCGGCCTCTTCGACCGTGCGCGCCGCGCGCACCTGACCCGACTGCGAAGA
Organism: Deltaproteobacteria bacterium; assembly: GCA_004283055.1. Lineage (GTDB taxonomy): Bacteria > Myxococcota_A > Polyangia > Polyangiales > Houyiibacteriaceae > SG8-38. The sequence continues at coordinate 5,187 of SHLP01000027.1, read as the reverse complement.
TCGATGACAGCGCTCGTTCTGCCACTGCGCGCCGCCTTCCTCGAAGTCCCGGACGTCAGGGCTGCCTTCTCCTGAACCGTACGAGTCCCCGAGGCCAAAGATCAGCAGGTCCCGCACCACGATGGCTTGGGTCTGCTCCCGCTCTTCGCCGCCCCGGCCCTCGACCACGAGCGACACCGTGTACTCCCCTTCGGCGAGCTCGTACTCGAAGCCGCTGCAGCGCGTCTCCACGCCAACCTCTTCGCCGTCGATCCGCCAGGTGTAGGTCATCGGGGATCCGGTCGATCCGCACGCATCGAACCGCACGCGCCACGCGTCCAGCTGAAGCGGCCCGTCGACATACGCCTCGTACTCCGACTGCTCCTCCGGCGCGCGAAGCGCAGGCACCACGAAGCGGGCCGGCATCTCGTAATCAAACGACGCGGCCAGCCCCGGCTCCCCACCGCACCCCCCGAACGCCACAGCGAGCATCGCCGCGATGAGGGTCAGCAACATCGATCGCGCGCGCACCGGCCAAGCCACGATCTCTACCTACACCACCGCGCTCGCAAACACACACAAGCCGCAGGGCATGTCATTGGTGAGCCATCGTCGAGCCTGCGGCCACGCCAGCGCCGATGGGCTCCTGATCGCCACGCCCGAATACAACTTCGGGATCCCGGGCGTCCTCCTCCTTACGCCGCCTACGCCCCCGCACCCGAAAGCGCCACCGACTGCCCGACGTACTCCGGCGCCTGAGCCGCAAACGCCAAAAACTCGGCGACGCCTTTGCGCGAGATCTTCCAATCGCGCACTTGCCCCTCGGCAGAGGCGAAGGGCATCTCCCGGCTCTCGTCGTCGGTCAGGTGCACCGGCTGCGCCAACACCCAGTCGACGCCGCTCTCCCGCACCTCGAGCTCTTGCACCTCGGTGTCGGCGATCTGCGGCTTGAGCAAGAGACCAAAAAACATGCGATCTAGCCAGCGCAAGCCGCCGCGCGTCTCTCCGACGCCATACGACGACTGAACGACGAGCCGGCGGACGCCGTGCTTCTGCATCGCGGCGATCACGGTGCGCGTGCCGGCCGATCGCACGTCGTTTGGCGTCTTTGCGGCGCCGAAGAGGCGAACCCGGATCGGATTTTCGGTAATCCCGAGCGTGATGATCACCGCGTCGTGTCCGGCGACCGCGCGGTCCACGTCGTCCGGATTCGTCGCGTCGCCGTTGTGCAGGGACACCCGGTCCGAGTCGATCTCGAGCGATTCGGCGTGCCGCGAGAACGCCGTGACCCGATGCCCGCGCTTCAAGAGCGCGTCGATCGTGGCGCGGCCCGTGCCGCCGCTAGCTCCAACAACGAGTACTTTCTGTGCTTTTTCCATGACTGCCTCCTTTTGGCCGCTCTCACTCTGGGGCTTGGTTTGACATGAATCCAATGACTTGTTTCCATAGCATCATGAGCAGCACTCATGCCATCGACGGCCTCCAACGCATCGACCTGAATCTCTTGGTCGCCCTCGACGCCTTGGCGCGCGAGCGAAGCGTCACCAAGGCCGCCGAGCGTGCGGGCGTCACGCAGTCTGCGATGAGCCACACGCTCCGCCGCCTTCGCGAGCTCTTCGACGATCCGCTCTTGGTCCGCGGCCGAGGCGGCATGGTCCTCACCCCGCGCGCCGAGGCGCTCGCCGTTCCCCTGCGGAGCGGTTTGGTCAGCCTCGCGCGCACCCTTGCAGAGCCGGCGGCCTTCGAGCCCGAGGACGCGCGCCGCACGTTTCGCATCGTCTCACCGGATCTGTTCGACGCCCTGGTCCTGCCGACGCTCTTGCAGCGCCTCGGCCGCGACGCGCCGTCGGTCGATCTCGCCGTCGTCCCCATGCCCAAGCGCCTCAGCGACGGCCTCGAAACCGGCGACGTCGATCTCGCGATCTACCCGGTGCTCCTCGACCCGGAGCCCTTCGACTTGGGCACCCAGGTCGACGCCGAGCTCCAGAGCCGAACGCTCTTCCGAGACTCGTTCCGATGCTTCGTCCGCAGCGATCACCCCTCGCTCGGCGGCCGGCGCAAGCTCACCCTCAAAGCGTTTACCTCGCTCAATCACGTTCTGGTCTCACCGGGCGGCGAGGGCGCCGGCCTCGTCGACCGCATCCTCCGCGCGGAGGGTCTCGAACGCCGCATCGCCCTCCGGGTCCCCCACTTCGCTACCGCCCTCGAGGTCATCGCCCAGAGCGACCTCCTCCTCACCGCGCCCTCGAGCCTCGGCAGGTGCCCCAGCGCCTCGGCCTTGGCGTCCCGCCCCGCCCCCCTGGACATCCCTGAGCACGCCATCACGATGATCTGGCACCCTCGCTTCACCGAAGACCCCGCTCACCGATGGCTCCGTGAGCTCATGATCGACGTCACCGCCGAGATCCCATCATTGCCCCCCAAACGAAGCCGCCCATAGACCCGCCGAGATAGCAAACCCATGTACGCCATCAACGACGCCCACCCCGTCACCGTCCTCGTGATCATCGCTGCGTTCCTGGTCACGCCGATCTACGCGCTGGCGACATACGTCTTCAGCGGCGCATCCAAGAAGAAGGGCCTCCGCATCGGCGCCGCCTTCCTCGTCTTCGGCACGCTGATGTTTTGGGTCTGCATCGCCGACGTCCCAAGGCGCCTCGACCTTGCGGGAAACCTGATCGTCCCCGCCGCGTGGATCCTCCCGAGCCTGATTCTGTATATCTGGAGGGACTGGTTTCTCGACCGGTGGCTCTGCCAGAAATGGCTCATCGGCCTTCAGCTCTTCCGCGCGATTGGCGGCGTCTTTCTGATCGAAATGGTGCGCGGCAACGTCCCCGGCATCTTCGCTTACCCGGCGGGCCTCGGTGACCTCGGCGTCGCCTTCGTCGCGGCCGCGGTTCTCATCAAGTACTGGAATGCCGCGCGTATCCCGGGCGCCGCGGTTGCCCTGGTCATCGCCTTAGGCGTCGCCGACTTCCTCAGCGCCTTCTTCTTCGGATTAACGTCCTCGGAGTCCCCGGTGCAGCTCTTCTTCCCCGAGGAGCCGAGCCGACTCATCGTCTTTCCGACGGGCCTAATCCCGCTCTTCCTCGTGCCTTACGCTATCTTCTTCCACACCCTGTCCTGGCTCAGCTACCGAAAATTCAATAAGTAAACGCGCCTCGGGGCTGACCCGTCGGCGAGTCGCCGGAGCCATGGCTCTTGGTGTAGAGGTTCTTCAAGTGCACAGCGAAGCAGCCTAAGCCAAAGATGTGCACGAAGAAGCACAGGCCCGCACCGACGAACGGGATCGCCAGCACGAAGAGAATGAGCAAGAGAACAGCCCCCGTGTTGAGGGCGAGTCGACCGTTGCCCGCTGCCGGGAGTCGCTGCGCGGCGAAGTACGCCACGACCAGCGTCGAGAGAAACAAGAGCACCGCGTACGCCACGCCGATCAAGAGCGAGACGGGGATTCCGATCACCGTGAGGGCCACGATGCCCATCAGCAGCGGGGTCGCGACGAGCGCGACGAAGCCGAATCCCATGTTGCGCAGCACCTCTTTGCTCGACTCCGGCGCGGGCGGCAGCAGCGACGGAAAGAGCGTGACGAGGACGAGCCCCATGAGCAGCATCGCCAGCGCCTTGGCGAGGACCCCGAAGTAAAACCCCGGGTGCAGAAACGCGCGCTCCTCTTCTTTCTCCTCGATTTCGACGGTGGTCTCGCCGCGCACGGTCGCGCCGCCGTCAACCTCGGCGGCGTCCTCCGACGGGACGGTGAGCTCGAGGTTTCCGCCGACCGAGCCGCTCGAGCTCACGGTGACCTTGTTCCCGTAGCCGCGTACGTTGCGCTCGACGCTTCCGCTCAGCTCCATCGTCTCGGCCGCGAAGGTCAGATCTCGGCCGACGCTTCCTTCGCTCCGCACCGACTCCCCGGCGAAGAAGCCGCCGCGCGCAAGCTCGCCGCCCGCTGTAACCAGGATGTCCTGACCGGCCAAGTAGCTCGAGCCGCCGACTTTGGCACCGAGCTCGACCGTCTTGCCCGCGGCGTGCACGCTCCCGCTGACCTCCCCCGTGACGGTGACCGTCTGACCGGCGCCGTAGAGATTTCCGCGCACGGTCCCGGTGACTTCGACCCGCTCGGCTGCAGCAAAGACGTCACCGTTCACCACGCCAGCCACGATGGCGGTCTTGCCGCCAAGGAACACCGTGTCGTCGATGGACTCGCCCTCGGCGACCTCGACCGTGCCCTCTTCTTCGTAGCGCAGCTCCGCAGCACGGGCCGAGCCCGCTGCGACGACGCCCATCGTCCCCAGGGCGACCAGCAGCGTCGCGGCAAAACCAAATGACGAAACCCTCATGTCCTGACCTCCCATTCCGCTATGAGGTAATACGACCAGAAATGAGCGTGTTCAAGAGCGCCAACTGCGTTATCTTCGCCGCCAAGCCCGTAGCAGAAAGGCGCAGCATGGCGTTTGTCGACCGAAGTGTGTTCTCCACCCTGACCCTGATTTCCTTACTTCTCCTCGCAGCCGTGGGCTGCGGCGACGACGCTTCCTCGAGCGGCACCACTCCGGACCCCTTCGTCCCTGAAGCCTACGGGGAATGGCTCAAGTTCGAGCCCGAGGGCGCGGTCTGTGCCAACGGCTCTCAGTACAAGTACTTCGTCAATTTCTCCGAGACCTCGAGCGACGTCGTCATCTTTCTCGAAGGCGGTGGCGCGTGCAGCAACTACGACGACTGCTCGAACGGCCGTCCGTTCAACACCGACTGCATCAAAGAGGCTCCGGGCGCCGAGTGCATCCGCGACGACTACCCCGCCGCTTACCTCTTCTTGGAAGAGCTCGCGCCGCTCAGCGCGGTGACCGAGCCGCTCGGCGTGGTCGACGGCAACGTACCGGTCGAGCTCGCCTACCCGCTCCTCTCGGCGAACACCGACATCAATCCGGTGGGCGACTGGAACCGGGTCTTCATCCCGTACTGCACCGGTGATACCTATCTCGGCAGCCGGATTCAGACCTACGTCGATCCGGACGGCGTCGGCCCCGACGTCGAGTTCCATCACATGGGCCATCAGAACATGCTCCTCGTCATCGAAGAGCTCAATCAGATGTTCGCCACGATTCCGAGGATGTTGGTCGGTGGCTGCAGCGCGGGCGGCGTGGGCTCCCTCAACAACTACCCCTTCATCCGCAACGGCATCGAAGGCGCCGACCAGGGCTATCTCCTCGC
>SHLP01000130.1 GCA_004283055.1 Deltaproteobacteria bacterium | reverse complement strand
TGCGGCATTAGTAGACTTGTGTGGGTGTACTGAACGCACGGGGGCTTAGCAGGGGCTTTGGCGATTAACAGGAATAAGGTCTTGGACGCGGCGCGGAAATACCAGTCGCGCGGCCAATACGACAAGGCAATCGCGCAGTACCAGAAGCTGGTGGCTGCGGACAAGCGAGACGTTCGCTCTCTGCTCAAGATCGGCGACCTCCACGTCCGCGCGGGCAACCGCGGCACGGCGATCGAGACCTATGAAATCGTGGCGACGCACTATGCGGCACAGGGTTTCTTTTTGAAGGCCATCGCGGTCTACAAGCAAATCCTGAAGCTCGACCCCTCGCGACTCGATGCACAGGTGCGGCTCGGAGACATGTACGAGCAGCTGCAGTTGGTGAGTGACGCGATGAGCGTGTACGAAGATGCATCCAACGCGTTCGCGCGCGCCGGAGACACCGAGCAAGCCCTGGTGATGCTGGGCAAGATCGTGGCGGTCGACCCCGAGCACATCCCCGTTCGCATCAAGTACGCGGAGGCCCTTTCGCGAGCCGGACGGACCCAGGAGGCCGCAGACGAGTTTGAACAAGGCGCACGGCTACTCAAAGAGCAAGGTCGACTCGAGGACTATCTCAAAGTCGCAGAACGGCTGCTGTATCACCGTAGCAACGACGTCCAAGTCGCGAAGGAGCTCGCAGAGACGTACATCGAGCGTCGCGATCCGAAGCGCGCACTCGCAAAGCTGCAGACCTGCTTCAAGGCCGATCCGCGGGACGTTTCGGTCCTCACGCTGCTCGCGGAGGCCTTCTTGATGCTGTCGCAGACCGACAAGGCCATCAGCGTATATCGGGAAATCGCACGCATTCACCGCGAGGCGCATCGGCCCCAGGAGCGCATGAGCGCCTTGCACCGAATTCTCCAACTCAATCCAAACGACAAAGAGGCGCACGCGGCGTTTCAGAAGACCGCCTCTGCCTCGGGACAGCACTTCATTCCGTCGAGCGTGGCGGGTCCGCCTCCGCGTCCGTCCACCTCGGTTTCGGCTGCACAACTGGGTAACGGCTCTCAGCTGAGCGGAAGCTCTCAGCTGAGCAGCCCGTCGATCAGCCTCAACGCCGTATCGAGCTTGAGCAACGCATCCAGCCTGAGCGACGCCTCGAGCCTGACGGGAACCTCGGACATCATGTACATCGACGAGGACGTCGAAGAAGGAAGCACCGTCACTGGTTCGTTGCCCGCGCTTTCCGACGAGCCCACGGGCTTGGGAGGGTCGTATCCGTCGGTGCCGTCGGCGCCCCGCACGCCAAGCGGCGCACGCGTCATCCCGATGCGAACGACCGCCCCGATGACCTACTCGGAGTTCCTCGCGCTTCCTCTCGTGAGCACACAGGTCGCTCCCGCCACGGGCGCACTTGCTCCGAGCCTAATGGAGCAGACGCTGGATCTTGCCGATTCGTACCTGGTCGACGGCCTGTTCACACAGGCGCGTGCGATTGTCAGTGAGCTTCAGCTGACTCTCCCCGACCATCCACTGGTGCTCGACAAAGCGCGGGAAATCGAGGCACTGGCAGCGGCGTCCTCGGGTATCTCGGCGGTCGCCCAGCCACTGGTCCAGCCTTCGGCTCCGGCACAGCCAGTGTCGGATGCGCCCGAGATGGAGCTCGAGTACGAGGAGCTGGAACCGGGTGACGAGGGCTTCGACTTTGCGGAGAAGCTTGCGGAAGAGCTTGCGGAAGTCGCAGAGATCACACCGCTCGACGACGGCTCGGAAATGATCGACGTCGAAACCGTGTTCGAGCAGTTCAAGGCGGGCGTTGCCGAGCAGGTCGACGAGAACGATAGCGACACGCACTTCGACCTCGGCATTGCGTACAAAGAAATGGGCCTACACGGCGATGCGCGCCGCGAGTTTCAAGTGGCGATGTCCGATCCGCGGAGACGCTGCCTCTGCTGGACGATGATCGGCCTCATCTACATGGAAGAGGGCCAGCCTCGCGATGCCATTGAAGCGTTCCAATCGGGTCTCGAAAGCCCGGAGATGACAGCGGCCGAGTCGGTGGGCCTGCACTACGAGCTCGGCATGGCCAGCGAAGCCTGTGGTCTGACCGATCAGGCGCGCTTGCACTATCAGTACTCATTTCAGCGGGAACCAAGGTACCGAGAGGTCGGTCAGCGTTTGCAGCGTCTTGGCGGCCCGCGCGACGGCTCTGGCGACGATTTGCTCCTGGAATCGATGGACGACGTCAATCGCGCCTTCGACGAGTTGATCCACCAAGACTAGGCCCTATACACTCGGCTGGTTATGGCCGAGACAGTACAGACGTTTTGCCGGATTTGTGAGGCCCTGTGCGGTCTCGAGGTCACGGTCGAGGGCGACCAGGTCGTCGACATCAAGCCGGACGATGACCACGTCGCGACGCGTGGCTACGGGTGCCTGAAGGGGCTCAAGCAGCATCGGATGTACGACACACCCGACCGACTTCTCTACCCGATGCAGCGAATCGACGGCGAGCTTCAGCGCGTCAGCTGGGATGACGCCCTCGGCAGCATTGGCTCCAAGGTTCGCGAGCTCATCGACAACCACGGAAGTGACAGCATCGCGATGTACGTTGGAACCGCGGCCGGCTTCGGTGTGCTGCACCCGGTTTTCGCGCAGGGCTTCATGCAGGGCGTCGGCTCTGCGAGCATGTTCTCGTCAGCGACCCAGGATTGCGCAAACAAGTTCTCGGTCGCACGCGAAGTCTACGGCTTCCCGTTCACGCAGCCCTTTCCCGACCTCGAGCACCTCGACTGCCTAATCATCGTAGGGGCGAATCCGGCCATCTCGAAGTGGAGCTTTTTGCAGGTGTCCAACCCAATTCGGCGCCTCAAAGAGATCGAGGCGCGCGGCGCGAAAATTTTCGTGGTCGATCCGCGCCGCACCGAAACGGCGAAGGTCGCCGGCGAGCACGTGTTCATCCGTCCGAACACGGACGTTTTCTTCTATCTGTCGTTCTTGAACGAATTCTTGGCGACTGCCGAGATCGACCGAACGCGGATCGACGAGCACATGACGGGCTTCGACGAGATCTGCCGTCTCGCAGAAGCGTGGCCACCTGAGCGAACTGCCGAGGTGACACGCATTCCGGCCGATACCCTGCGCGAGCTGGTGCGCGCCTACCGGGAAGCCGACGGTGCGGCGCTCTATTGCTCGACCGGCGTCAACATGGGCACCAACGGCTCGCTCGCGTTCTGGTTGCAAGAGTGCATCAATGCCATCTCCGGCAACCTCGACCGCGAGGGTGGCACTCTGGTGAGCACCGGGGTCATCGATTTCGCGGCGTTTGGCAAAAAGACCGGCGTGCTCTTGAGCGAAAAAACGAGCCGCATCGGCAAATTCCAATCGGTCAACGATTCGATGCCTGGTGGAATTCTCGCCGACGAAATCCTCACCAAAGGGGACAGGCAAATCAAAGCCCTGTTCGTGACGGGCGGCAATCCATTGATCACCATGGCGAACTCCGAGCGACTGCGGGACGCTTTCAAAGAGTTGGAGCTGCTCGTTGTCCTCGACATTCAGCCAAGCGAAACCGCCTCGGTCGCGACCCACGTGCTTCCCTGTACCTCCCCCTTCCAAAGGCCGGACCTTCCGTTTGTCTTCCCCCTCATGCTCGGTCTGCAAATGAAGCCATACCTACAGGCAACGCGCGCCGTGGTTCCGCCGCAAGGAGAGCAGCGGGACGAGGCGAGCATCTACGTCGACATCGCCAAAGCAAGCGGAGTCAACCTGTGGGGCTCTGCCGCCGCGCAGCGAGCGTTCGAGGCCGCCAAGGCGCTGAGCTCTATCGGCAAACGCGAAAAACAGCCGTCTCTCCCGCAGGAGCTCTTGCTCTCCGGCCTGCTCCGGGCGACGAAGCAGGGCAGCTTCAAAAAGCTCCTGAAGGAAAAGCACGGACGCCTACGACCCCAACACGACCCCGGCAGTTTCCTCGGCAAGCGCGTCGTTCACGACGATCGTAAGGTGCACCTCGCGCCTCAGGTGTTCTTGACGCAGGCGCAGAAGCTCGAAGCCGACTTTCAGCTCGAGCTCGACACCAGAGACAAGCTCAAGCTCATCACGAAGCGCGCCATCACCACACACAACTCGTGGACCCACAACATCGACGAATTCGTTTCCAAGCAACGCGGCACGAATCACCTGTACATGCACCCACAGGACGCTGCTCGCGTTGGGCTGGCTGAGGGCGACCTCGCCGACGTCTCGACTGAGACCGGCGCGGTTCGCATACCGGTGAAGCTTCTCTCGGAGCTGATGCCCGGCTCGGTGGCTCTGCCCCACGGCTGGGGCCATCAGGACAGCAAGATGGGCGTGGCGAGCAAAACGACCGGCGTCAACGTCAACCTCCTCGCCGCCGACGGCCCTGACAAGCTCGAACGGGTCTCGGGCATGGCCCACCTCACCGGCTTCTTGGTGGACGTGAAACCCGCGGCCGGTGCGCTCAACACTAGGCATTGGTCCGGCATCGGCGCTGGGGAGAGCTGAGTCGGCTCAGAACACCGCGCGAAACGAAAGGTTCGGAAACCAGATGGCGGTCGTATACCGGATCGGGCAGGGCTGGTCCGGAACACCAACGCGCCACTGGCACTGCCCCGGCGCCGTCCCATCCGACGAGTCGATCTCCTGTGCGTCTCGCGCCTGGGTGATGTTGATCCACTCGAGCGCGATCCGCATGCGTCGACCCGGTTTGGCCCATTCGTATGCGACTTTCGCGTCGAGCCGCACGAACCAGGGGATGCGCTGTACGTATTGCTGAATCGCGCCCGCTGAATCGAGCCAGAGCCAGCCCTCCGCACGTCCCGACCGCGCAAAAACCCGCGCGCTGATCAAGAGCCCGAACTTGGCCCTCCAAGCGAGCACGCCGTTCATGACGTGCCGAACGTCGTAGGACGGGGTGTAGTCGAACGACTGCGTGCTTCCGTCGCGCAGCACGCCCGTAGCCATCAGGTCGCTGAAGCCGAGTGTGTAGCTCACCAGAGTGGATACACCGACTTCGAATGGTCGTTGCAAGAGGACTTCCAACCCGTAGCTCTTTCCGTCCGCCGAGTCGTCGATTGAACCAGCCGGGATAGGATTGAGAGGAGTGCCTGCCGTGATCTGCGGATTGGTGAATATGTCTACGAAGCGAAGATCTCGATAGATGTTGAGATAGCCGCGCGCTTCGAACGTCAGGTCGTGAGGAAGGTAGAGGCGAGCTCCACCCTCAATCTGGTTGGCATGCTGGAGACCGGGCTCCAAGGGCACGTCCCCGAGCCCCGGCAGTGGGATCGCGAAGGTCGCCGGCCGGGCGCCGAGCCCCCACCCAACGAACAGGTCCGCAAACTCACGAGCATGAAAGGTGGCACGAGCGCGCGGATTGACCGCGGCGTTTCGCAGGCCGCCGGTGCTCCACATGTCGGCACGGATGCCGAGCGATAGGTCCAGCCACCGGACGAGCGACAAATTCGAATCGACGAAAGCACCCGTGATGACTCTTCGATCTTGCTGCGCGAATTCACGGTCGCACGGCGTCGATACGCTCGAAAAGGTCGGAGGCTCGTCGATACCCCCGGTTTCGGTGCAATCGGCCGGACCGAAGAGACCCTGGAAGTCCCCACCGACCCGGAGCTGTACCTTGGGGCTACGGTAGCTTGCCCAAAACCTCGGTCCGAATCGGTGAATGTTCGCGCCGGCGTTGGCGACCGCACTGAGCGACGCATCAACCTGTGAGAAATCGTATCCATAGAGCATCGTCCCAACGAGGTCCCAGTTGCGGAGCTCTCCGACGACCCGGGCTTCCACTCGGTGAAACTGGAGGTCGAATCCGAGGCGTTCTTCTGGATTGCTTGCATCGAAAACCGAGTCGTCCCTTCCCCCGAATGCAACCATCTCGAAGCGCGACCGAGAGCTCATCGCGACGCCGGTTCGGTACTGGTAGTCCCAGTAGTTCACGTCGGCATCGACATCGATCGCGCCGAGCAAGAGGTTCGGAAACCCATAGCGACCTGCGAACGTCATCGATCCCTTCTTGGGCATCGGAACGTTGAGGAGGGCGGAGGCGTCGATCGCACGCAGCTCGGCTTCGCCGTGGACTCTGTTTCTTGGGATTCCGCGTGCCCTACCAGCCACGACACCGCCGATGTTCCGTCCATAGCGGGCGGGCGCCGCGCCGGAGTAGAGCTCGATGCCGCCGATGAGCCCCGAGTGCACCGTCGCGGGGCCTAGGGCGGAGTGAAATAGCAACGGTACGGGAATGTCGTCGTAGAGGTAAACCGTTGCGGACGGTGGGGCTCCGCGAACGTAAACGTAGGGTTGACCATTGGCGACCGGCACGGTGCCCGGCATCATCTCGAGAATTCGAAACGGCTCACCAAAGGTCCCGGGGATGCTTCGGATGCCATCGAGCTCGAGCCGGATGGGCACTTGGACGCGCGCGTCTACCTCGGCGGTTTCGGAAAACAGCAGCTCCTTTTCGACGTCGATCTCGTCGTCCTCAGGCGTGGTTTCTGCGAGGGCGCCGTCGGGAGCTTCTTCGACGACCGGTTGCCTGACACGAAGCTCCACGCTGATCTCGGACGGAACCGAGGTCTCATCGCGGCTTGCCGGCTCGAACTCCGCCTGCCCAATCGCCTCGATCGCGAGCTCGCAAAGCGCTCGGCCCGCGTCGCATTTCTCGACGATCCCCTTCCCGTCCGAATCGATCCGCACCAGCACCCGGACCAGACCAGATTCCGGCGTCTCCACCCCGGCCGGCACAACGATCCCGGGCAGCGACTTCACCTTTGGCGGCAACACATCCTGCCCGCTCGCAACCGCCGAAAACGCACCCACTCCCAAAATCAAGCAAAGCCAAAATCTCATGGGGACACGCTACGACTCAAAAAGCCTTTTCGTTTCAAACGCTTGGATGCCACACCGCGAAAACCCAGTTTCCACTTATTCGGCGGCAGACCGCAAGAACACGAGGAAAAACCGTGTTTTCGCGGTGTGCTAGCTAAGGTAGCGGAAAAAGGGCGTTTGCGGGGGGGGAGCGTGTCCCCTTCTTTGCGCGCTGGAGCGCGACTAGATCGCTACGGCGATTGAAGAGGTGCCGGGCAAGCGCCTCGGGAGTGCGCGGTTCGAAGTGGGTCGGCTCGCTGTGGGCAAGATCGACCACCCTGCGGTCGTGTCGCAGGCTGCGCAAAAGAAGCTCGCCGCGAAACAGCCGCACGACGAAGTGCAAGCGCAGCCAATGATCGCGGCGTGACCAAGGCATCGATCCATACGGGCGTTTAGACTCCTGATGACCCGAACGGACTGCCGCTGGTTCACAACCGATAGCCGAGCTCCGGGCGAGGGCTTGAGCCTGCGGAGCCCTCGCTTGACGGGCCGAGCAAGCAGGGCTAGTGCTCCCACCTCTTTCGCGGGTGTAACTCAGTGGTAGAGTGCGACCTTCCCAAGGTCGAGGTCGAGAGTTCGAATCTCTTCACCCGCTCCGCAGCCCTAGTCCCGCCGGTTTTCGCACGAACTGCGAGATTCCGCACAGGCGTTCAGCACGCGAGTCGCTACCCTGAAAGGGATAGGAGGAAGACGGCTGTGAAGGCGCTCGCGATGATGGCTTGGATTTCGCTCCTCGGGGGTGATCCGCTCGTCGACCCTTGGGAAAACGCGTTTCCGGCGCTCGGCGAGATCGAAGCAGCGACCTCCCATGGGGCTTCCGACCCGGGCGACTGGAGCCTAAACGACAACGATCTCCTCGATCCCTTCGAACAGTCCTAGCGGGGTCTACCGATGGAGGCGCCCGCTTCGGCCGCGGAGTTGATCCGCGACCCCCTCTGGAACTAGATTATTCGAACTGGAGGGCCTATCCGCCATTTGGCCGCGCTGACGCTGATGCTGCTGCTCGTTTGCGGCTGCTACGAAATTTCGCATCCGGCGAAGGGGTATCAGATCGTCCAAAACGTACTCGAGGCACCTGTCATTGCGGGGACCGGTGCAAGCCAGAACCTTCTCATGGTGGGGTCCCCTTGGCAGCTTGCGGAACAGGTCGACCAGGAGAAGTTCATTTTCTTTCGTCGCTTGCCCTTCTCAGCTTGGAAGTGCGAGACCGGCTGCGCGACGCGGCTCCAGGTGGTCACCGGCGATGGCCTGACGATCTATCACGACGAGCGCATCGGCCAAGACATGCACGTCTGCACGGTCGACTACGTCCAGACGGTTGGCCGAGTGCATTGCCGTGAACGGCGCGCCGGAGAGCTGGTTCTCGACCGTCAGCAGACGACGTTCATAGGAGACCTTCCGGACGCCTACTGGGAAGGCGATTGGTTTTCCCGATTGACCAGCGGCCGGCACTCCTGGACGCAGACCAACGACCCCTGGCACCCCGCCGAAGATGGCATTGGCGCGGAATGGCGAGAGGAGCCCTGGACGGGGGAGCCTGTAGTCGACTCCTTCGAGGGCGCGCATAACGTCGACCTCGGCGCGTGCGCCGTGTTCATCCCCTGGAAATGGGCCGACCGCGACCCGCGACTCGATGCGATGATCGGGCCCATGCTCGGTGAACGCGGGCTCGCGGAATTCACATTGGACGAGCTCGACGACGCCCGCGCCGCGTCGGCAAGTCAAAGCGAAACCCAGGACGTCGCCTGGTTTTTCGACGCGTTTACCAATCTCTGGCCGCGTGACATCCCGAGCGAGTTCCATTACCACGTCAAAGATACCGGCGAGCGACAAGCCTGCCTTCGAAGCTACTTCGCCACCAACACCACGCTTCGCGCGCGCCCCGGCGGCTGGAACATCATCGCCGAAGCAATCGTCGGCGGCCTCGCCCAGCTCTTCGGCATCGGTGACTGCAGGACCCACCCGATCAGCGTCCGGTTTTGCGGGGAGCTCGGCGCCCGCGACGGTGCACCGACGTTCACACTCGATGAGTCCTCGGTCACCGTCGAGATGGAGCCCTACTCGCGCTTCAAACCTTCCTGCAATCGCAGTTTTGTCCCTTTGGTGAAGGAGGGGCTCGCAAGCGGCGTCGAGGAGCTAACCGACGCGGTGATCACCGAACAGCTCGCGGCGCTCGCCTCCGGCCTCCCGTTTGAAATCCGGCGGATCGAGCCCACGCCGAGCGGCGCATACTTCGTCGTGGCGAGGGACTACCGCGACAGGCAGTACGAGGCCATGAAGCTGGCCGGCGAGGCGCTGGCGGACGACCCAGGCCTTTTGTGCCGGCCGGAGCTCGGGGACAGCGATTTCGTTCATCGAAACCGGGAGCCAATCCACGTTTTAGTCCCGAAACGAGGAATTTTCAGATAGCCGCGACCGAAGTCGCCGAGACAGCCGGAACGCCGTCCTGCGCCTTTGCAGCTTTACAGCCTGTAAACAATTACTTATGGACTCCGAGCCTGAACTCGGTGAACCTTCCCCAATGCTTGTACGTGTATGTAGGGACGCCTCGACGGCTGCCGAGCGGCACAGGTGGCACCGGTGGACCGCATAGGCTCGGCCGCCATCGACTTTGCCGAGGCCGCGTACGACCTCGAGCTCAGCCAGGAGCAATGGCTTCCAAACCTGCTGGAGCGAGGCCTGCCGATTCTCGAGCAGGGCCTCGGCGTTGCTGGCTACGAGTACGGCCGTCCTCCTGACAGCGAGGCGATAGAGCTCCTCGACGTGCATGTCGCCTCGGGGCCCGCTGACTTTGCCGAACGGCACCTGCGTGCCCTATCGACCACCGACCCGGAGGTACTTCGGCGACAGCTGAACCCCGGTTCCGCAACGACGGGTTCCGAGCACAGCAGAGACCACCCGGAAGAGCTGGCGCACTACATTTCACACGTCGACTACTGCAGGGACGTGCTGTTTCTGACTGCGGCCGATTGGAAAGGTGCTGGCGTCGCGATCGTCGCACCTCTCAAAGAAGTCACGACGCTCTCTCAGCAGGATGCACAGCGTTGGCAGATGCTTGCAGCACACGTCGAGGCCGGACACCGATTGAGGCAGGGGGTTGCAGTCGGTGGCGCTAATCGCGAAGGCACCGACGCCCTGCCGCACGACGCCGAGGCCATCCTCGACGCCAGCAGCTTCCGGATTACCGACGCCGTCGGTCCCGCAAAAACGAGTGCGTCGGCGAAAAGGCTACGCGACGCGGCGGTCACCGCGGATCGCGCGCGCGGAAAGATGCGAAATACGGATCCTGACCACGCGCTCGAGATTTGGAAGGCCTTGGTCCGAGGGCGCTGGTCGATGGTCGATTGGTTCGATACGGACGGGAGGCGATTCGTCCTAGCGATTCCCAATTCGCCGGATGTGACCGACCCGCGCGGGCTCAGCGAGCGTGAAAGCCAGGTGGTGACCTATGCTGTGCTCGGCCACAGCAACAAGATGATCGCCTATCGCCTTGGCCTCTCGACCTCTCGTGTCTCGACGCTTCTTCGAAGCTCGATGCGAAAAATGGGTTTCCGCACACGCGCCCAGCTCGTCAACGAGATGGGCGACTTCCCAGCGCTCGAGTAATTTCCTTCGCTAGAGGACGAGCGGGACCTCGTGGGCCGTGCAGTAGCGCTCAAAACGCCCGCGAATCTCATCGAGGGTGAGGCCGAAGTCTTCGATTTCATAATCGTGCGAGCCGTGCTTTCCACGCGGATTACGGTCCAGAAACGAGCGCATCCGCTTTTCGACGTCGCTCGACCACGGAATGCCGAAGCGCTCGTACGCGCGGCCGAGGGCGGCGACCGGGTCGGCCACCACTTCCTCGAACTGAATGTCCATGAACTGGTCAGACTTGTCGCTGTGCTGTTTGCGCACCGCGGTCGCCAGGTCGAGTGAGTCCGCCCACCAGCTCATCTGCTGCCGTCCGAGTGCGATTGGATCTATGGAATCACTTGCCATCCCGCGAATGACGTAAAAGAGACTTGCGAGTGACGGGACGGTTTTTGCCGGGTCGCGGTGGGTGAAAATGATCCGGGCGTCCGGGTACTCTTTGAGCAGCGCATCGAGGGTGCGCAGGTGCACCGGGCTCTTCAAGACCCAGCGGTCCTTCATGTGTCTGCT
>SHLP01000248.1 GCA_004283055.1 Deltaproteobacteria bacterium | reverse complement strand
CGAGCACGCCCGTCGCGAGCCGTTCTTCGATCGTACGGTTGACCGTTGGTACCGTGTCCCGCTTTTTTCCGCGCCCCGATCGCTAGTCGACCGTCTTCCGAATCCGATCGATGACCGCGCGGAGCTCGGTTACGTAGGCCGATTGGACGCCCGCCGCTTCCATCTTGATCAATGTCTGCTCGAGCTCCTCGATCTCTTCGGAGCGCTGGTCGCGCAGTGACTCCACCATCTGGGCAAAGGAGCGGTAGAGCTCCTGAAGCTCGTCGCCTTTTCGAATCCCGGTGTTGATCTCCAAACGGCCCTTGCTCACGTGTGCGAAGAGCCGCCTCATGCGGTAGGTCGGCCCAACCACGCGGTGGGTGACCATGATGCCGGTGAGTCCGAGGACCAAGGTCAGAATGAGCACGCCGACGATGATGGCGTTCCGAATCTTGCGATCCTCTTGCTTGGCGAACTCCTCGAGG
This sequence comes from Deltaproteobacteria bacterium, assembly GCA_004283055.1. Taxonomy (GTDB): domain Bacteria; phylum Myxococcota_A; class Polyangia; order Polyangiales; family Houyiibacteriaceae; genus SG8-38. The sequence goes on along the minus strand of SHLP01000248.1, from coordinate 2,646 downwards.
TCGTTCGCTGTCTGGGCGTCGAGATCGGGCTGCGCCGCGACCTGGGCCGTCAATGCTTCGGTCTGACGCTGGGAGAATCGGTACGCCATGAAGCCGAGGCCGCTGGCTACCGACACCGTGACGAGCAGCACCATTCCCGTGTACTTCAACTGAAAACGCCGATCGAGCAGGTAGTTTCGGATCTTGCGTTGTCTCTTATCGCTCATCGCGTTTCTCACTTCCTACGCCCATCCGTCTTCGCCGGTCAAAGGCTTCCTTTCGATCTCGTCGCTTGGAGCAGGCTCGGCAGGCGACGAAGAGCGCTCATCATGGCGCCGTGCACCGCCAGCTCTGCGCTGTGCTCGGTGTAACGGCCCGATGCCGTAGCCGCGCCACGCAACATGCCGCGCATGTCCCGCCCGGGGTACGACAGCACGATGATCGAAACCACGGCGCGCACGCCGCCTGCCGTAGGCTCCAAGGTGACGATCGAGCTCTCCAGGTGGTACCCACTCACTCGCCGCTGTATGACCTCCCGCTTCGCGTCGGCGGGCGTCAAGTCGTCGGGAGCGAGCTCGATGCCTCGGAGCTTCAGCAACTGCTCCGACAAGTAGATCCGCGCGTCAAAGAGCATTTGGCGCGAGACCCGCTCGGCTTTGGCGCCCGGCATTCCCACCGAGACCAAGTACTCGGTCGGGCCCGGCCCTCGCTCTCGCTCGCCGACGGCGCTCAGCGCAGCCGCGGCTTCGACGGCCGCCCGCCGCACCGATTTGTTCCCGTCGCGCATCGCGCGCTCGATCACGGGAAGGGATTCCTTGGATTCCAAACGCCGAAGAGACGAAATCGCCGATACGCGTACTGCCGGATGCTTGTCGCGCACCGCATGTTCGAGCGCCTCGAGCGAGCGGCGGGTTGGCTCCAACTGCCCGAGCGACAGGGCGGCCTGAGCACGCACGCGAAAGGCCGGGGATTCGCGGAGCAGCCCAACGAGATAGTCGTCACGGCCCTTGGCCGACCCCGTGCTCGTCAAAAGGAGAGAGACCAGCCCTATCGCCTGCCACAGTTGCCATCGGCCCATGTGCCCCTTCAACAGCCCCCGCCCTTCCCCTGCGTTTTCAGTATCACAGCTCAGGAAGCACCACGGCAACCGATTCGTAGATGCAGCCGCGTTGACTGCCCGGTGTCAGCGTACCTATATTGCGGCGGTCGCAGCGGCCATCCGGGGGCTGACAGAGGTCGAATGGAGTCACTACAACTAGATTTGAACAACCCAACGACGCTCGCGGCGATTGCCGCGATAGCGGGATTGATTCTTCTTGGTCTACTCATCGGGTTCTTGCGTGGGCGGAAGAAGCGCGCGCTTTCGGAGGAGGCCCCAGCGGCGCCCGAGGCCCTCGAATCCGACCGCCCGAGGATTCGTGTCGACGAGGGGGGTGGTCCAGCGCCCGAATCGACCCTTCCCCTCCAAATCGAGGATCTCGTCCCTGGCCCACCTGAAGCCCCGGCCGCGGCAGCGCCCGTTCGCGAAGGGCGCATCACACCTCCGCCCACTCCTCCGGCGGACCTCGGAGCCTTCCGCACGGGGCTCAAATCGACCCGTGGCAATCTGATATCGCGCCTGGCTGGCGTGTTTCGCCGCGGCCGTGAGCTCGACAGCTCGATCCTCGACGACGTGGAAGAGGTGCTGATCACCGCGGACGTCGGCGTCCACACGACCGAGCGCGTGCTCGAGGCGCTGCGCACACAGATGAACGGCGGCCAGCTCTCCTCGCCCGAAGATGCCTGGGAAGCGATTCGCGAAGAGGCCCGGAGCATTCTCGCAACGAGCGGACAGGGGCTCGCCCTCGGCCCATCGCCCACCGTGATCTTGGTCGTCGGCGTCAACGGGGTCGGTAAGACGACGACCATCGGCAAGCTCGCAAGTCGATTCGACCGCCAAGGGAAGAGCCTGCTTCTCGCTGCCGGGGACACCTTCCGCGCCGCCGCGGTCACCCAGCTCGAAGTCTGGGGCCGGCGTGTCGGCTGCGAAGTCATCAAGGGCAAAGATCGGGCGGATCCCGGTTCGGTGGTTTTCGATGCGATTCAGAGCGCAAAAGACCGTGGTATCGATCTCGTGATCGCCGACACTGCGGGTCGCCTACACACGAAGGTCCCGCTGATGGACGAGCTCAAAAAACTCGGGCGCACCGTCGAAAAAGCCTCGGGCCGACCGGCCGACCACGTCTTGCTCGTGCTCGACGCCACCACCGGACAAAACGCGATTCAACAGGCTCAGCTTTTCAAGGAAGCGCTTCCGGTGAGCGGCATCGTCCTGACCAAGCTCGACGGCACGGCCAAGGGCGGAGTCATCCTCGGAATCGTCGACCAGCACGGCGTGCCGATCGAGTTCATCGGCGTGGGCGAGAAGGTCGAAGACCTCAAGCCCTTCGCGACGGACGCCTTCCTCGAGGCGCTTTTCGAGTCCCCGGAGGCGCTCGCGCCCGCCGAAGAGGAGGCCCAGAGCCTTGCGTAGCCCTGTGCAGCCCAGCGAAAATCCGTCGAAAATCGCTACCTGATTTGGTAGTGCGATATTCACCGTGATATAGTCTTGTCGTCCGATCCGAAACGGATAGTTGTTAGGTGATTTCAGAGAGTTGCCACGGTGGGGGCCGGGGCGCTCAGGGGGGA
>SHLP01000247.1 GCA_004283055.1 Deltaproteobacteria bacterium | reverse complement strand
TGGGCCAAGAGGCAAACCCTGAGCCCTCCAATAAAAGTGCCGGGACCCACGCAAGCGCGGATCCCGGCGTGTGGAGTGAACGGGTGCGAACTATGGAGAGGAAACGGTGTAGCGGAGGACGCCCTGATTCCCGGCCGCGTAGATTTCCCTCGGGCCCACTGCGAAGACCGCATGCGATCCACCGGGGAGATCGGCGCTGACGCGCGTCCAGCTTTCGCCGTCATAGTGGCTGAGGCCGCCGTAGCCCACAGCGAAGATGTTTTCTGGCGAGGTGCCGTGGACAGCGGGGACGAAATTGCCGGCGCCCTCGAGCTCGGGTTGCTCCGACCTCCAGGACACCCCGTCGCCAAAGAGCACGCCATCTTTGTGGGGCGCAAAGATGTGCTCCGCGTCGAAGCCGGTCACGTGGAGGTACTTGACGTCCTCGTCGTCGAAGAGCGTTGCCCAGTCGTTGCCGTCGTAGTGGAGGATGGTCCCCTCGTCGCCGACGGCGTAGACGTCGTCCGGAGCAGCGGCCCAGACGCCGCGCAGGAGAGCGTCGGTGCCGCTGATCATGCCGTCCCAGGCCGAGCCGTTGAAGTGCGCGATGGCGCCGTTGTAGCCCACGGCGAACACGTCGTCCTCGGACGTGCCAGTCATGTCGAAGATAGATGCCGGTGTGTTGCCAGTCATGCGCGCCCAGTTCTCGCCGTCGTAAACGAACATCTCACTTCCGGATCTGGCCGCGTAGGTTCGCTCTTCCGTACCCCAGACCGCGTGAAGGTAAGGCTGTCCGAATTCGCCGAAGTCTTCGAGCTCCACTGTGAAGCCGTCGTAGCGGTGGGTCGCGGAGCCGACGAAGAGCACGTCGTCCGGGCTCGTCGCCCAAATCTTTTCGATGCTCTGCGAGTACGAAAGCCGAACCTCCCAGGATTTGCCATCGAAGAAGTGCAGCCCGGTTCCGCTTGCGAACAGGCGATTGCCCCCAAATCCAAACACCGATCGAATGTCCTGGAGATAATCAACATCGGGGGTCGACGGAAAAACCATGCTGCTCCACGCCTTGCCGTCAAAGCGCAGAATTGTTTGGTCGCCGCCCACGAAGACCTCGGTCGCAGATGACCCCCAGATACTGAGAAGCGTTTGGCCGTTCTCACCCTGCATCGAGGTCAGCTCGTGACCGTCGAAGTAAAGGATCGAACCCCTCAGTCCAATGGCGAAAGTCGCTTCCGGCCCCGCGCTCCAGACATTGGCGAGCCCGTCGGTCGCGGGGACTCTGTGTTCGATCCAGTCGACTCCGTCGAAATGAGCGAAGCGAGGTGCGCCGGGGCTTTCCACTGAGCGGCCGACCAAGACCACGTGACCCGGCCCGCTGCCCGAGATCCCCCTCCAACGGATGTCGGTGGGCAAACCGGTGTCGACAATGCTCCATTCCTCGCCATCGAAGTGCATCACCTGCGAGCTGGATATCGCGAACAGGTTCTTTGACGACGTTCCCCATAGTCCGTAAATCCCCGCCGGAACCTCGATCTCCATCCACGCCTCGCCGTCGTAGTGCAGCAAGTCTCCGTAGGCATTGCCCGCAAATACATCGGTTGGAGAGAAGCCGAAGAGCGCGCTGAAGTCTCGGTACGAGTAGTCGTGGCCCAGGGCGACCGGCGCCCAACGCGCCCCATCGAAGTGCGCGAGCAATCCATCTTCGCCGGCCATGAACATGTCGTTCTCGGAGGTCCCCCAGAGAAGCGGACCATTGTCGCCGCTCAGCATCACGAGCTCCGCTTCAAGCTCGGTTGCCGGCGCGAGCTCTTCTTCTTCTTCCGGCTTGGGCTCGGGTTCTGGTTCCGGTTCCGGATCCACTCCGGGATCCGTCAACTCTCCGTTCGGATCGTCGAGCTCGTTGCCAGGCTCGCCATTCATGGCCGCCGACCCGCAACCCTGACCGGTCACGAGCAGGAAAATCGCTAGCATCAAACCCAAGAGGCGCCGTTCGTCGTTTTTCATCGTTCTCTCCATCTCCGTCGGCGGCTCCACTCCGCCTTTCATCAGGGCCTACGCCGGCGCCTTGGATTTGGATTAATCCGTTGAATAGAAATGCAGGCACGTCCCTGGTTGACCTCTTGGGACTACCAGGTCGACGGCGCCCCAGAGTCATCGAAGCCTGTTCCTGCTGCGCAGCAACGGCAGTCGAGTCCCTAATCCTGCTCTGTGCGGCGCCCTCAGCGGACTCTAGTGCCGACGATGAGCGGTCCAGGCGACGCCCGAAATGCACCCGTGCGTCGGCCGACGCAAACGTCGGGCGCGACGGACCCTCATGCCGAGCGAGCCGGCTACGTCTGCCCAGTCACCCCGTGGACCCGGCACATCGACCAGGTGCCCTGCGGGAACACGACACTTCCTAGCCCCGACCGCCACTGCTCGCGTGGCGCCGTCATGTAGGTCCGAAGCTATTCAGAATCGCAGATCGGTAGATGGGTGCGGAGGGCTCCATGGGTGATATGAAAGGCACGTGGGCTCTATCCTGATCGCGGTCGACTCAGTCGTGAACGTTCTCCTGGGGTTGCTGCTACTGATCTTTCCCCCGAGCGTCGTGGAGTGGCTGGGTTTGCCTCTGCCCAGCAGCGCCTTCTACGTGAGGATCCTCGGGGCGGTGATCTTGGGAATCGGCGTCGCTTTGGCCATCGAGTTCAGACGAGAACCCAGCGCATCGTTGGTGGGTTTGGGCACTGGAGGGGCTGTTGCCATCAACCTCTGCGGTGGTGGCGCCCTGGTGGCCTACCTCGCCTTCGGTGACCTTTCCCTTTCGACGGAAGGAAAGATCGTTCTTTGGACCCTGGCCGCGGTCGTCGTCGGCTTGGGCCTGGTCGAGCTCGTCGCGAACCTGTCCAGTCGTCGGCCCTCGAGTTGATCCACAAGGCGCTTTCCAGCCGCTCACTTCCGGGTCGGACGTTTCGGACACTTCGGACAGCACTTCGCGAGCTTCCGTAACTCGTCGATCAGCTCCTCGATGCGCTCCAGCGGACACGATTGGTCAGAAGGCCCCCTAACCTGTTGAAAGCATTGAGTGCACCTTGGGTTTCGTAAACCGCAGGTCATCAGTTCGACTCTGATCGGTGGCTCTAGTGATGATGGGCACTTAGCCCG
>SHLP01000129.1 GCA_004283055.1 Deltaproteobacteria bacterium | reverse complement strand
CGATGGCGTCCCAGGTCTCGAACGGGCCGAGGTCCCAGTTGTAGCCCCACTTCATCGCGTCATCGACCGCCTCGACCTCATCGGCGATTTCGCCGATCATCGTCGCGGAATAGGCAAGGGTGCGCGAGAGCACAGTCCAGGCGAATTTGCCGGCCGGGCCGTCGTTTTCGACCAGCGCCTTCACGCGGTCGGCCGGTGAGCCCTTGAGTCCTTTGCAAAACTTCTTGATCTCCGGGTCGCCCGCTTTGGAGCGGTACTCGAGCTTGACCGGGTCGAAGGTCTGAATGCCTTCCTTGGTGCGCTTGTAGAATCCGCCGCGCGTCTTGTTGCCGAGGATCTTCTGCTCGACCATCGCGACCAAGTAGTGCGGCGGCTTGAAGACGTCGCGCTGCGGGTCGTCGACGAGCGCTTCGTAGCAGTTGTCCGAAACATGCTTGAAGGTGTCGAGGCCCACCATGTCCGCTGTCCGGAAGCTTGCGCTCTTCGGGTGACCCATCGGTGGCCCGGTGATCGCGTCTACGTCCTCGGGGGTGAGGCCCGCAGCCGTCATCTCGTTCATCGTCAGCGACATCGAATAGCAACCAATGCGGTTGCCGACGAAGTTCGGCGTGTCCTTGCCGATGACGATGCCCTTGCCGAGTTGATCCTGGCCGAAGACCGACATCCGTTCCATCGTGGCGGGCGCGGTTTCCTCTCCAGCGACCAGCTCGAGCAGCTTCATGTAGCGAACCGGGTTGAAGAAGTGCATGACGAGGAAGTTCTTGCGGAACGCATCCCCGCGGCCCTGGAGCATGTCGGCGATACGAAGCCCCGAGGTGTTCGAGGCCACGACCGTTCCCTCGTCGAGCGTGTTCTCGAGCTTCTCGAAGAGGCTGCGCTTGATGTCGATGTTCTCGATGATCGCCTCGATCACCAGGTCGCATCCTTTGAGAAGCTCGATGTCGTCCTCGAGATTGCCGACCGTGACGCGCTTGGCGTAGCTCGGATGAAAGAACGCCGCGGGCTTCGCCTTGAGCGCGCCCTTGAGCCCACCCGCCGCGAACTGGTTCCGCTTGGCAGGGTTCTTCTTCTCTGCCTCGCTCAGCCCCGGTGGCACGATGTCGAGCATCACCACGTCGACCCCGGCGTTGGCAAAGTGCGCCATGATGCCGCTGCCCATTACGCCCGCTCCGATCACACCTGCTCGCCGTACTGGTTTCGTCATTCTTCTCTCCTGAGGTTCGGGCGGAAGAACCTTCCGCAAGACGTGCCCGAAAGCAAGCCGTTACGTCGATTGCCCGGTTTGTGCCGCTATTTGTAAGGAGTCGCGGTTAGCGCCGCGACAAGCTCGTCATGGATGATTCCGTTGCTCGCGATGGCGCCGCCGCCATAGATCGTCTCGTCGCCACGGAACGACGTGAGCCTTCCACCCGCCTCGCGGATGAGGACCGCGGGCGCACAGATGTCATAGGGTTGAACGCCGGGGTCGACCATCGCATCGGAGCGCCCGAGCAGCATTTGCCGGTAGCCGTCGAAGTCCGGGCAGCCCCGCGCGATATCGCAGGCATCCGACAGGCGAAGGAGCGCCTGGCCCACCCCCGCCATGGTGAACTGCTGAAGCCCGCCGTGGGTGACGGTCGCGTCGGCGAGAGGACCGAACTTGGAAACGCGAACGGGATCGCCGTTGTGCGTTGCGCCCTTGCCCTGCACGCCAACGAAGAAATCGCCCGCCGCAGGCATGTAGGCGATGCCGACGACCGGAACGCCTTCCGCCTCGAGGCCCACGAGCACCGACCAGGTCGACCAGCCGCGAACGAAGGCCCGGGTGCCATCGATCGGATCGACGATGAAACGGAGCCCGCTGCTGCCTTTGACGACGCCGGTTTCTTCGCCGAGGAAGGCCGCGTCCGGAAACGCCGAGACGATGTAATCGCGGATGATCTGCTCCGCTTCGCGATCGGCGATCGTCACCGGGCTGCGGTCGGGCTTTTTCTCGGGCACCACCCCTTGTTGAAAATGTTTCAACGCGGCGTCTCCCGCGCGGCGCGTGACCTCTTCCAGCCCGCGCAATCCATCGGGCCCGCCAATACGGCTGATGTCGAACGCTTCGCCCATGTGCGGAGCATGACCTCTGGCTCCGCCGTTTCCAATTGACGGCCCCATCTTCTGTCTCCACGATAGCCCTCATGGCGCAACGGGGGTCGATCGTGCCATTCGCCGGCTGGCGGCGGAGTCGGTTGCTGGGGGAGTCTCCTCTGCGCCAAGCGGTGAGGTCCATCGGGGACCGCGCGGTGAGATTCGCGGAAGAGGTCGTCGGCCAAGATCTCGACGCGCGAATCGCGGGTATCAAGACTCATCCCAACGAGGTCGGTCACGACCCGTTTGGCTTCGACCCGGAAACCAGCCGTTACGCGCTGGCCGTCGCGGCTCTCCTGCACCGCCGCTACTTCCGAACCGAGGTCTTCGGCATCGACCGGGTCCCTCGGGGCAGGGTGCTCATCGTGGCCAATCACTCCGGCCAACTCCCGGTGGACGCGGTGATGATCGCCAGTGCCATGATGCTCGACGCCGACCCGCCCCGGTTCCCTCGCAGCATGGTGGAGACCTGGACGGCCGAGCTTCCTTTCATTTCCACGCTTTATCCTAGGCTGGGCCAGGTCGTGGGCTCGCCGGAGAACGCCCGGCGCCTGCTCCGTCAAGAAGAAAGCCTGATCGTCTTTCCCGAAGGCGCCCGGGGCATCAGCAAGACCTTCGATCAGCGCTACCAGCTCACCGATTTCGGCCTGGGGTTCGTCCGACTGGCGCTCGAAACCAACACGCCCATCGTTCCGGTCGCCGTAATCGGCGGCGAAGAGCAGTATCCGTCGATTGCGGACTTCAAGCCCTTGGCGCGGCTCCTGAGGATGCCGGCGTTCCCCGTCATGCCGCAGGTGTTCTTTGGCATGCTCGCGCCCCTGCCCACCAAGTACCGTTTGTACTTCGGGGATCCCTTCCAGTTCGAGGGAGATCCGGACGATGACGACTCCAAGATCGAAGAAAAGGTCTGGCTGGTGAAGAGCACGATTCAGAGCATGGTGAACCGCGGCTTGCGCGAGCGTAAGGGTGTGTTCATCTGACCGAGACCCGCGCCATGCCCAACCCTCACACCAACAACCGAACCAAGCCGACCCCGCGCCGAGCCCGCGAGCCCGTTCGGGAACGTCCGCCAGCGAGGGCGCCGGTTGCGCGCGGCGTGTTCGGTCGTTCGGCGCAGCCACAGCCTCGAGAGCAGCCGCAGCGGCAAGCGGAGCCTACGACAGGCACGCGCGCCAAGCCGTCCGCCGAGGGCGCGGTCTTGGTGACCGGTGTTTGCGGGCGACTCGGCAGGCTCCTGGCCCGCGAGCTGCATCGAACCGATCGCGTCGTGGGCGTCGACCGGCGCTCCTTCGACGACCGTCCCAAGGACATCCTCCACCATCAGATCGACATGCGGCGCAAAAAGATGAAAGACATCTTTCGCGGCCGCGACATTCGCGCAGTCGTTCACTTGGGAATCCTTCACGACCCGCGGCGAAGCGACCGCGAACGGCACTCCTGGAACATCGTCGCGTTTCAGAAGCTGCTCGACTACATGACGCAGTACAACGTTCCCAAGCTCGTCGTGCTTTCGGGCGCCAACGTCTACGGCCCACAGCCCAACAATCCTCAGTTTTTGACCGAGGATGCGCCCTTGCTGGGCGCACAGCAGTTCGGCGGCATGCGCGACTTGGTCGAGCTCGACATGCTCGCCCAGAGCTTTTTCTGGAGGCAGGCCGACACCGAGACCGTCATCCTGCGCCCCTGCCATATCGTCGGCCGAGTCCACAACGCCGCCAGCAACTACCTCCGGCTCGAGCGCCCGGTCATGGTGATGGGGTTCGACCCGATGATGCAGGTCGTGCACGAGCGGGACGTCGTCCGCGCGATCCAGCTCGCCCTCCAGCCCGGGGTCCGCGGCATCTTCAACATCCGCGGCCCTGGCGAAATGCCGCTTTCGCACCTGGTGCGTGAGGCCGGCGGCCGTCCGCGCATCGTCCCTTCGCCGCTGGCCCGGGTCGCCCTCGACCAGCTCTGGAAGCTTCGGCTCAGCTCGTTTCCATCCGAGGAGCTCGACCACCTGCGGTACGTCTGCATGGTCGACGGCTCACGAGCGCGCACCGAGCTCGGGTACGAGCCCGAGCATTCGATTCGCCGCGTGCTTCGAGACGTTCGACGCTTGCGCTACCAGCTGGCCTAGCGGCACTTGCCGTCGAGGCAGTCTTGCCCGTCGGGGCAGTCCGATTGCACTCGGCAGTCGCTCTGAAGCTCGCTTTCGACGTAGCAGAGGTTGTCGGGCCCGCAGAGCGGGACCTGGCCGTCGCGCGAGGTGCAGATCAAGTCAGGTTCGGGGGCGCTGAAGTCGCACTCGGTGCGGCAAAGCCCTTCGACGCAGATGCTGCCATCGCAGTCGGCGTCGGTGCGGCAGTAGGGCGTCGGAGCGGCGGGGTCCGGGCCAGTGCGCGGCCGGCAAAAGCCCTCGGCGTCGCACAGCTCGATCGCGTCGTTGCAGCCTTCGTCACAGCGTCGCAGGCACGTTCCCTCGACGCAGTTGGTCGCAAGGTCGGGGCAGTCGCTGCTGTCGATGCACTCGCCGACGATCGGCTGGCAGAGGCTCGCCTCGCAGGCCGTCCCGCTTGGGCAAATCGTGTCGGGACCGCAGAGGAGACGGCAACGGTTGTTGGCACAGGTGAATCCGGCCGAGCACTGGAAATCGAACTGGCAGGTCTCCGCAACCGCCGTGCAGAGGTTCTCGACGCAGAGCTCCTCGCCGACACAGTCGCCGTCGACAAGACAGCTCCCCGCCGTGGCGGGGCGGCAGCTGTCACGGAAGTCGCATTCAAAGCCCGACGCGCAGTCGGGGTCCTCGCGGCACTCGGCGATGGACGGGATGTAGCACCCGCCGTCGGCGCGGTCGCAGTAGCTTCCGACCGGGCAATCCCCGTCGGTGAGACAGATTCCGAAATCGTAGCCGATGCAGCTGTTTGCCTGCGGATCGCAGTACGTGTCGGAAGGGCAATCGAAGTCGCTCTGGCAGGAGACTTGGACTTCGCGCTCCACCGGCCCGGAGCCATAGATGGGGCAGCCGGTGAGGAGCAGCAGAAACGGAAGGAAAGAGACTGCGCGTGAATGGGCCATGAACCTGGGACGCGCCCCGAACGGCGGTATTCATGCCTCGCCCGGCTAGCCCAGAAAGGTGTCCTCGAAGGCTCCGTTTTGGCGCAAAGCCTCGTACAAAACGATCGCCACCGCGTTGCTGAGATTCAGGCTTCGGACCGCCCCGATGGTCGGGATGGCCCAAACATTCTGCCGGTCTTCGAGCAGCTCACGGGGCAGCCCAACCGACTCCCGACCGAAGACCAGGGCGTCGCCAGGCTGAAAGGTCGCCTCCAAGTACGATCGAGAGGCGGTAGCAGAAAATAAGTGAATTCGGCGCTCTGGGTCGGATTCCTCGAAAGCTTCGAATGATTGGTGCTGGTGAATCTCAACCAGATCCCAGTAGTCGAGGCCGGCGCGGCGCACCGCGTGCTCATCGATCTGGAAGCCCAGCGGCCCTACCAGGTGCAGGGGTGACTGGGTCGCCCCGCAGGTCCGCGCGACCGCGCCCGTGTTGGGCGGTATCTCGGGCTCGACCAATACGACGTGAAAAGGGCTCGTCGTCGGCGAGGCACGGAGCTTGAGGCCTTGGGGCATGCCGGTTCTTACGATAGAGGGTAGCGGCATGGCAAAGCGGACGTGGTTGGTGCTGGTCCTGTTGGTCGCTGGGGCCTTGGTCCTGTGGCGCCAGAGCCGACCGGAGGCGTCCGCCGCTTTGGTCCAGTGGACGGGGATCGCGGCGCTCGTGGCGCCACCGGCTGACCTTACTTGGGAACGCGTCGACGCTTACCCAGAGGTGAAAAAAGCGGTCGAGGGCAGCGACCCGGTTCGCTTGCGAGAGGCGCTGCAAGCATCCGGCCTTCGGGGCCTCTGGGTCGGCGTGTCCGCGCAGGCGAGAACCGGGGCGCATCTCCCCTTGAGAGAGCGTTTGGCGAACGGCGCCGTGGTACGCGGTTTTCGGGGAGCGGTGCTGACGACCGAGGGGCTGCTCTACGTGGTCGACGAGACCAAGTGGCCGGTGGTCATCTCGGATAGGGTGCTCGCTCGCGTCGCGCGCCGCGTTCTCGAGGGCAGCGATCCACCACCGATGGAGGCATTTCCCGGAGAGCTCCTCGAGGAGCAGGCCGTGGAGGTCTTGATCGTGTTGAGCAGCGGATCGGGCCCGCGGCTGTGGCGGTCTGCGCGCGCGCACTCGATTGCGGAGGGGCTTGTCACCGCATCGCTGGCGGCCCGGGAGCGCTGGGAGGAGAGGGCGGAGACGATGGGCGGACCTCTGGGCGAGCGCCTCGATCAGCTCGACATCGAGGTAGCGTTCTTGTTCGATGACGGTACCTTCGCCCCGGGGGCGACCTCTCTCATCGACACCCTCGTCAAGCCGCAGCACGGGGTGGCCTACGAGCAGCCGTCTCGCTGGCGCTATTTGCTGCCCCGTGCGACGCACAGAGCCGACAGCCCGACCGACGCGTACGAGGAGCTCTTCCGAGTCAATGGTCTCCCGGAGGACAGCTTCGAACGCAAGGACCTACGCCTCTACCGTGTCCGGATGCAGACCGTGTCCATCGATCAGGGCTCCACCGGCTCGAGGTGAGCGGGAGGGCTGCCGGGCTCCGACGCGGGGTCGACGAGCTCTTCGGCCTCGAACCTGTCGAGCGCCGCCTCGCCCTCCGCGGGGAGCAAGACCACGAAGGTCGTGCCGAAGCCCTCGCGACTCCGCACGTCGATGCGGCCGCCCGCCTCGGAGATGATGCGTTGGGAGATGGCCAGACCGAGGCCGGTACCTTGCTGTTTGGTAGTGACGAAAGGCACGAAGAGGTTGGCGAGCAGGCCGGGAGCGATGCCAGGGCCCGTGTCACGCACGCTGATCTGCACCCAGCGCCGAGCACCGCCGCCGAGGCGGAAGCTGTCCTGAATGCGGGTCTCGACGAAGATGTCGCCCCCGCCGGTCATTGCTTGCACGGCGTTCTGCACGAGATTGATGAGGACCTGTCGGAGGTGCTCGATGTCGATGCGCACCCGGGGCAGGTCCTGCGCCATCTGGACGTGCAGCGCCACCTCCACCGAGTCGCATTCTGGCCTCAGAAACTGCAGCGTCAGCTCGACGGCAGAATTGACGTGAATCGGCTCGTGGTCGCTGTGGGCGGGTCGCGCGTAGTCCAAGAACGAGCTGACGACGCGATTGAGCCGATCCACCTCGTCAACGATGATGTCGAGGAACTCCTCGCCGTCCTCGGGCGGGGAAGAGGTCTCGGTGAGGTACTGGGCGCTGGCCTTGATCGACCCCAACGGATTTCTGATTTCGTGCGCCAAGCCTGCCGCCATTTCACCGAGCGCAGCGAGGCGGTCCTTTTCCTTCATCTGCTGATAGACCTGGGAATTCTCGATGGTGACGGCGACTTGGTTCGCCAAGCCGGCGAGCAGCTGCACCTCTTCGCGCGAGAAGGCGTCCCGCAGCCGGTCGTCGCGCAGGGCGATGAACCCGTAGAGCTCCTCCGACTCACCGCGAAGCCCTAGGCACACCGAAGCCTGAAGGGCCCGCATCGTGACGGCGATGTCGTGCGCGGTTTCGGCTTCCCGGTCGTCGCCAACGAGGCGCCGCTCTTCGAGCTCGCGTTCCGCGTTTTCGAGAACCGAGGTACCGATCTTCGAGAGTCGATCGAGAAGCGGTCGCGCGGGCGCCATCTCGACCCGCTCCGGGGGCTTCGGCCCAAAGTGGTTGTGTAGCTTGAACCCGCGCGCGTCGGGGCCGAGCAGGAAGAGAGCGCCCTGCGTGAATCGAGGCGATGCCTCGAGCCCATCGATCAGCATTTGGCCGAGCTCGTCGACGTCGAGGATGTGCGTGAGCGACCTTCGCAGCGCCAGGACGGTTCGCTCGAGCTCGAAGCGTTCGTGAAAGAACACCTGTGAGATCCATTCCTGCACCTTGGTTCGAACAGGGTCGAAGAGGATCAGCACGACAAATGCCGACACGACGACGTGAAGGAAGAGCTGCTCTCCCGAAACCAGGCGCATCAGCAAGAGCATCAGGGCCAGAACGAAGGCGAGCGCGGTCAGGACACCGAGTCGCCCGGCGAGCTCATAGAGGTCGAAAAGGCGGTAATGGGTGATCGACTGCGAGAGCGCGTAGAGGAAGACCAGGATCAAGATCGTGCCGACGGGCGGGATGTCTAGACCGACATACGGGAGGTACTCGATCAACGTGAAGAGACCACCAAAGCCGCCGACCAAGGCGATGTAGCGAAGCCGCGCTCCCTCGACGCGTGAGTCGGTCTCGAATCCGAGCTTGTACAGGTAGCCGAGGGCCAGCGAGAGGAAGACGGTGGCGTAGAGGAGCAGGCCTCCGACGACGACCGCGTGGTCGTAGTAGGGGGTCAACATCGCGCCGAGAAGGACGACTGCCGCGACGACCGACGCGCGTTTGAGAAAGCGCGTATGGCCCGTCTCCCCCGGTGCGAACACGCTGAAGAAGCGCACCGCTGCGAGCGGGAGCAAGACGCCGCAAATGAGATTGAAGCGCTCCCAGAACGGAACCCGGCCGACGACGCCGAGGACGAAGGTGCTCACATACCAAAGGCCTGTGTTCGTGGCGACGATGCCAAACAGCCAGCGATCGCGCTGGCCCTGGGTCCGCAAGAGGACGCTCGCCGCGAGCGCAAAGCACAAAAGCGCGGCGATGAACGATGTTTGGGTCCGTGCGTCCACGGCCCAAGCCTAACAGCTCCCCCGAGCTGGGTCAGTTGCTAGACTGCGCCGTGCGATGGCGTTGCAGATACTCGACGGGGCGATCGGGACCGAGCTTGCTTCACGCGGGCTGAGGCTCGATGCGCCGCAGTGGAGCGCGCGCGCGATCGGCGAGGCGCCGAAGGTGTTGACGGAGGTGCATGCTGCCTACGCAGAGGCTGGCGCGACGCTGCACACGGCCAACACGTTTCGGACCCAGCCTCGCGCTTTCGGCGATGGCTGGCTCGACGCGCTCAGAGATGCGGTTCGGATCGCGCGGGATGCGGTCGGGCCGGGACAGGCCGTGCTCGGAAGCATGGCGCCGGTCGAGGACTGCTATCGACCGGACTCGAGCCCGGGCAAGGCGGCTCGGGCGGAGCATCGCCAGGTCGCCTCCGCCCTCGCAGACGCTGGCTGCGACGTCTTGCTCTGTGAGACCTTTGCCCATGGAGACGAAGCGCTCGTCGCGGTCGAAGAGGGGATGGCGACCGGTGTGCCGGTCTGGCTCGCGTTGACCGCGGGGCCGTTCGGCGAGCTGGGAACGCCCGAGCAGCTGGCGCGAATCGGGAGGGACGCCGTGTCGGTTGGGATCGACCGGCTCCTGGTCAACTGCATCGCCGCGACGCGGATCGCGGCCTACGTCGACGCAATCGCTAGGCTCGGCGCTCCGACCGGTGTGTATGCAAACGCCGGCGGGGAGGACGAGGCGCTCGGCTGGGCGGCGACGAGCCCGCGGGCTGCAGATGCCTACGCTGCACTTGCCGAACGATGGAAGGAAGCAGGGGCGTCGGTCATTGGAGGATGCTGCGGAACGGGGCCGCTGCATATCCAGGCCCTCGCCGACCGCTTTATCTAGCGGCCCGCGGCGGTTCGGGCCTTCGCATCGGGCTCGATGAGCTCGCCCACCGTCTGCAGCAGGTCGGCGGGATCGAACGGCTTGCGGAGCCAGCGTTCGGGCTTGCCGTCTGGATCGGCATCGTCGGGAGGCGGGGCTCCGCTCATGATCGCGGCGCGGGTCACCAGGCCCTTGTTGCGCAACAAGCCGAGCAGAATGTCTCCTCGCTCGTCGGGGAGGGTGAGATCGATCATCGCGGCCGAGAACGGCCCCTTGCTTGCAAGCGCCTCCGCGGCGCTGCCGACGCACGTCGACTTCACTCCGGAGAGCATCAGGGTCGTCGCAATGAGGCCCCGGACGCCTTCATCGTCTTCCACGACCAAAATGTGGCTGCGTTCGGCCTCGTCGGGCTTCATGACGCGGCTGATTCGAGGTCGCTTGGGCACCAGGTCGGACTCGCGCTTGACGCCCGCCTCGGGCAGCTCGATTCGGAACTTCGCCCCTCGTCCAGGTGACGTGTCGAGCCGAATCCGTCCGCCCAGAGACTCGACCGTGCCGCGGACGATGGCTAAGCCGAGCCCGGTGCCCTCGGTTCGGGTCGTGTAGTAGGGCTCAAACGCGCGCGCCTGTTCGGCCTCGGACATCCCGGGGCCGTTGTCGAGAACCTCGAGCTCGACCAGAGAGCCGCGCGAGCTTGCGCGAATGGACACGTTCCCCGCGGCCGGAACCATCTGCACTGCGTTGTGCGCGAGGTTCCAGACGATCGAAAAAAGCTGCGATCGCTTTCCTTCGACCCAGCACGCGTCTTCGACGTCGGCATGAACGTTTACGCGCTTGCTCTGCGCTTCGGGTCGAATGAGGCGAACGACGTCCCGAATGACGATGGAGAGGTCGGTTCGTGTGCGTTCGTGATTGGTGTGGCGCACCATTCGCAAGAGGTCTTGGGTTGCGTCACGGGCGACCGTCGCGCTTCTTTCGATCAAGCTCAGCGCTTCTTCGGGAGGCGCTTTGTCGGGGCGCTCGCGGGCGACCTGAGCCCAGCCGACGATCGCGCTCAGCGCGTTGGCGACTTCGTGGGAAACGCCGGCGGCCAGGTCGGCCGCGGCTGCTTTCGCTTGAATGCTTTCGGCGAGCGGGCTTTCCTGCGAAGTGATCAGAACCGCGGCGCGCCCTGCGTCGATCGGAACTGCGAGGAGCTGAACGCCCGGCCGCGGAGCGAATGCGGCTTGCTTCCCAATGCGCGCGCTATCGATCGCGCTGCGGACACCGGTCTCATCGACGCTTCCGAGCACCTGGAGGGTTGCGGCGAGCAGGTCCGTGGGCACTTCTCCGTGAAGGGCGACGAGCGCACCGGGGTTCCCGTGCACCTTGCCGTCCTCGCCCTCCTCGAGAAGGGTCAGACGAAGTTGGTTAGCCATCCAACGGATTAGTTCTAATGTCACCGCAAATGTCCGTTTCAAGCAAAAAGGTACGCCTTTTTGCACGGATCCGTCAATCGAAACGCATCTTTTGGTGAGTGAGGACGCAGACCTCGCCCAATCGCGATCGCTGTCCTCGCTGGAAATGGTTGACGCTGATTGCTTGGTCGTGCGCAGATCGCAAGCGCGTCCGATCGCCGAGCTACTCATGAGATTCCGAACTCCCGCCACCATAGCCCTGAGCTTTTTCGTCATCCTTTGGGGCTGCGGTGGAGGCGGCGGCGAAGGCGGCCGCGGCGGTGCGGCCGGCTCGGCTGGCAGCGGCGGTGAAGGTGGTGCGGCCGGCTCGGCTG
>SHLP01000246.1 GCA_004283055.1 Deltaproteobacteria bacterium | reverse complement strand
GCTGGACCAGCAGGACCAGCGCGCTGGTTTCCCCCGAGTCGGAGTCGGCAAGGACGGCATGGTCGATGCCCTCGAGGAGCATCACCCAGCCCTGTGGGTCCTCCGGCAAGGCGCCGTTCCGGAAGCATCGAGCCAGCTCCATCACAGTGCGCGCCGCGGCCGCCTGCGCAGCCTCGCGCGCGTCCATGCCATCGGCGAGCGCGATCAAGGTTCGATGCGCATCCCTGAGCACGCAGAGCCGGTCGTGGCTCGTGTCGTCGCTTGATCGCTGCAATGGATTGATTTCGAGTTTCATACGGGCCCCCACGTTCGTTGCTTGTACTCACGACAACGCCGCGTCGTTACGCAACATTCTCGGGCGATACAGCAAATGACATTGCCAAGTTGGCAACTGGAATCGCGCGTTGGCGTCTGCCCGCACGAGTTTGGCGTTTTTCACGACTCCTGAGGTATGGTCCCCTCTGATGTCGTTTGGGAAACATTCCAGTGACTGAACGCGCAACGCTGCGCGGTGTTCTCAAGCGCAAACCCGTCGTCGCCTGGGCGCTCTACGACTGGGCCAACTCCGCGTTCGCCACCACGATCATGGCCGGCTTCTTTCCGGTCTTCTACAGCGCGATCAGTCAAGACATCAGCACCGAGGACTCCCAGTTCTGGTTCAACGTGACCTTGGCGGCCGCTAGTGTGCTGATAGCGGTGTCCGCACCGATTCTCGGTGCAGTCGCCGACCGCGGTGGATCGCGAAAGAAGTTCCTCGTCTTCTTTGCGAGCATCGGCATTCTCATGACGGCCGGGCTTGCCTGGGTGCACGCCGGCCAGTGGTGGGTGGGCCTGCTGCTCTACGGCCTCGGGACAGTGGGCTTCTCCGGCGCAAACGTTTTCTACGATTCGATGCTGGTCGACGTCGCAGAAGAAGAAGAGCTCGACCTGATTTCCGCGCTTGGGTACTCGGCGGGCTACATCGGCGGCGGGCTCTTGTTCGCCGTGAACGTGGCTATGGTGCAGAAGCCCGACTGGTTCGGCCTCCAGAGCCCGGGGAGCGCGGTGAAGGCGTCGTTCTTGACGGTGTCCGTGTGGTGGGCGCTGTTCACCCTGCCGCTGCTGCGCTTCGTCCGTGAAACGCCCACCGAGGACAAAGCCGCTCCCATCGAAGCGGTTGCAGCGGGCCTCCGACAGCTCCGCGACACCCTCAAAGAGATTCGCAGCTTCAAGGCCCTGGTGCTCTTTCTGCTCGCGTACTGGATCTACATCGACGGCGTCAACACCGTCATCAAGACCGCGGTGTTCTTTGGAGATCGAGTGCTCGGCCTCGAGCAGGGGGCGCTCATCACGGCCCTCTTGCTTACGCAGTTCGTCGCGTTCCCGTCGGCGCTCGCCTTTGGTTGGCTCGGTCAACGCATCGGCGCGAAGCCGGGGGTCTTGATCGGCATCGCGGTTTATCTCGCGGCCCTGGTTTACGCCTGGCGCTTCTTGCAAGACGAAGGCGACTTCTACGTGCTCGCCGTCGCGATCGGGCTCGTGCAAGGCGGGGTGCAGAGCCTTTCCCGCTCGCTCTACGCGCGCCTGGTGCCGCCGTCGAAAACCGCGGAGTTCTTTGGCTTCTTCAACATGGTCGGGAAGTTTGCGACCATTTTCGGCCCCCTTCTGATCGCGTTCACGCCGATGCTCGTCCCGGGCGCGAGCGAGCGCGACGGAATTCTGTCGCTCGGCGTGCTGTTCCTCATGGGCGGATTCCTTCTCACCCGCGTTCGTGTTGCCGACGGGATCGAGGCTGCAAGGGCTTTCGACCGCAAGTAGCGCGCAAACTTTGCGCGAGCCCCGACCAGCAAGAATTACGTATGGCTCGGGTGCCGCATTGTGCCTAGATTCCCTACATGATGGGGCGGGTTTGGTTACCATGGTTGGTCGTGCTGGCGGCGCTGCCCATCCTTGCGACCCAAAGCGTCGTTGTCGCGGAGGCACCGGTCTGCGCCGAGCGCCGGCCGTTGAATTATCATCTCCGGAACGCCATCCGGTACTTGGACCCGGGCTCGCGCTCGGCCGAGTACAGGGAGAGCCTCGCCTATCTCAGGGAGCACCCGCGGGAGGCGGTGGCGGCGCTCACCGGGCCCGTGCTGAGCGAGCCCGGCAGCTTTCGTAAATGGCAGCTCGTCTACCTCATCGGCGAGTTCGGCGATGAGGACGCCATCGCGCTGCTCCGTATGATCACGGAGCAGCCGAAGCCGCAGGCGAGGCCCGCGCGTCCGGGGAGCCACGCGACCGACATCGAGTTCACCGAGGAGATGAATTCGCGGTTCCAGGCCGTGTCCTCGACCGCGCGGATCGCGTCCCATCGGCCGGAGCTGCGCGACCAGGTCGTCGAGACACTGCTCGCAGCGGCGCAAGATGTGCCTTTCCTTCAAGACAGCGCGCTGTTCGAGCTCCAGAAGCTCCTCGGCGCCGAGTTCCAATCGCTCCGCGGCTACTTCGGCCCCGAGGCCGCGAGGCACTTCGAGCCCCGCATGCCGCCGCCGCAATGGCACGGCCTGCTCGCTCGCCGCATGGAGAAGCATCGGCGCGAAGCGCAAGCGCTTCGTGAGAAACGGGAAGCGCAATGCCAAGCCGAGTGAAACCTGGGCTCCATCGGGCGGTGTCGCTCCTTGCCGTGGCGGCCGTGGGCGCCCTTGCGTACCTGCTCATGCCGAGCTGCTCACTTCTCGTCGATGCTGACGACACGCTCTGCTTCGCGATTGCAAATCCCAAAGACGGCGTGGTCGATTGGCCCGATGAGGAGTACCTGGAGTTCGACTACGGTCAAGGCATCGCAGATTACCACGAATGCGATCACTGTGAGCTGAACCCCTGGTTCGAGAGCGAAGAAGCCCGAGACTACATCCGGGGCTTCGGCCTTGCGCAGGGTCACAACTGGGCGGACTTGGGCGCGGCAGACGTCAAGAGCGTCAACGAGGTCACCGAGGAGATCGATAGCCCGCTCGGCCGGACGTACAACGCCTACGCGAACCTCGTCTACGCCAATCCTCTGGGAATCGAGCTCGATCGATCACGGGACCTCGAACGCGATTTCGAGTACTACGACAGCTTCCTCAAATGGGCCCCCGCGTACGTCGCGCAGAAGACGTTTCGGGTCAACGGCAACTGCAACCGAGAATGTGTGACCGTGGGCGACACGCATTGCGTCATCGCGAAGACGGTGAACGG
>SHLP01000128.1 GCA_004283055.1 Deltaproteobacteria bacterium | reverse complement strand
TGGGCTGCCAGCACGCTGCCGACCTGTTCCTACCAGACCCGCACCGTGACTCGAAACAACGGTTGAACGGTTCGTAGAAGACATCGGCAAGCAAAATGACGCGGAGCAAACGTTCGGGACAGTTCCCGGCGAATGCTGCGCAGATAGATCAGAGAGAGACAGACAGAATGAGCAAGAAACTATTCGTAGGTGGCCTGAGCTGGAACACGACCGACAGCGAGCTCCAGCAGGCTTTTGAGGCATGTGGCGCAGTCACAGAGGCCAAGGTGATCACCGATCGGGAGACCGGTCGCTCACGTGGCTTCGGCTTCGTGACGTTCCAGGACGAGGGAAGCGCAGGCCGCGCGATCGAGGAGCTCAACGGCTCGACGCTCGACGGCCGCACGATCCGAGTCGACGCAGCCAACGATCGACCAAGAAACGACCGCCGCTCCGACAATCGTTGGTAAGCGGTATTACAGAATGACCACGAGTCTTAGTGACTTTCAATCTCTCGGGCTCGGCGAAAAGCTTCGCCGAGCCCTGAGAGACGTGGGCTACACAGAGCCCACGCCGATCCAAACCCAGGCCATCCCGCATCTCTTGCAGGACAGGGACCTCTTGGGCGTCGCCCAGACGGGGACCGGCAAAACGGCAGCCTTCGCGCTGCCCCTGTTACAGCGTCTGGACGAGGAAAACTCCTTAGCTAAGCCGCGGCGGCCGCGCGCGCTGATCCTAGCGCCCACCCGTGAGCTTGCCCTCCAGATTCACGAGGAGCTCGAGCGTTTCGGAAAATACACCGAGCTTCGCCAAGCGTTCATCTTCGGCGGCGTCAGCGCCAATCCTCAGATCAAAGCCCTCCGGCAAGGCCTCGATGTCGTGGTTGCGACTCCCGGCCGGCTGCTCGACTTGGCAGGCCAGCGTCACATCGATCTCTCGGAGGTCGAGGTGCTGGTGCTGGACGAAGCCGATCGGCTGCTCGACATGGGATTCATCCGGGACGTGAAGCGCATCGTTGCGCAGACGCCCAACTCCCGTCAGTCGCTTCTGTTTTCCGCTACGATGCCCCACGCCGTCGCTGCGCTCGCCCGAGAGATTCTCGACGACCCCGTTCGCGTCGACGTCTCGCCGAAACAAGTGACGGTCAAAGAGATCGACCAGCGATTCGTCATGGTCGGAACCAGCGACAAACAACGGATGCTCGAGCATTTGCTCCGAGACGACGAAGTCTCTCGGGCCATCGTGTTCACGCGAACCAAGCACGGGGCCAACAAGGTCGCCAAGAAGCTTGGAAACGCCGGGATTGGCGCCGAAGCCATCCACGGCAACAAGTCGCAGGGAGCGCGGCAGCGCGCCTTGAAGAACTTCAAAAACGGAGACTCCTGGGTACTCGTCGCGACCGACATCGCTGCGCGCGGCATCGACATCGACGCGGTCTCCCACGTCATCAACTACGAGCTGCCCCACGAACCAGAGAGCTACGTCCACCGCATCGGGCGAACCGCCCGCGCGGGCGCGACGGGTGCCGCCTGGTCCCTGGTCGACCCATCGGAACGGAGCAGGCTGCGCGCCGTGGAGCGGCTCATTCGGTTTTCGCCTTCGGAAATCGAGGTCAATTTGCCGCCGCGCGATCCCGCCGAGGCGCCGCGCGTCAACCCGCCCCGCCGACGAAGTCGTCCACGCGCTTCCACCAATCAAAGAGCCAACGCCTCCGCGCTTCCCCGCGCGGGATCGCGTCGGCGCTGACACGCCAGATTCGAACTTGAATCCGTGCGCCGACCACGGCGCCGCTGAGCAAGTCGGTTGCGTTCGCGAGGCCCTCGAGCCCGCGATGCGCGACGATGAGCACATCGGCGTCGGGGGCGGTGTCCAGCAGACCTAGCGCGCCGCCGGGCTTGGGCGGCAGGCAGTGCTCGAACGTGGCCGCGATTTGTGCGAGCTCCGGGTGCGTCTCGTTGAGCCGCGCGAGGGCGATCTCTTGCTTGCGTTTGGTGAAACGAGTGCCCTCCGGGTACAGCAAGACGCCCTGGTCGCCGAGGTTCTCCGCGAGCTTCCGAACGCCCGCCAGCTCTTCATGAACGACCCCGCCCCGATCGATGAAGTAGTTGGGGGATACATGGCCGGCGACATCGATGCAGGGGTCGACCAGAAGCTCCCGCTTGAACACGTACCGAAGCCGGAGTCCCTTCGCTTTGGAAATGAAGGTGACCGGGATGGCGGTGTCGATGATGCTGGCGTGGCGGATGAACACCAGCACGTGGCCAGGGAGAATCTGATCCTCGCCTTCGATCGACACGGAGAGCGACAGGGAGCGAGCGAGCCAGGCGAAGAGCGAGCTGCCCCACCAGCACTCCAGGCGGAAGAACAGGTCTTCGCGGCGCTCGGGTCGGCCGGGCGTGACCAGATAGATCGCCGCTGCCGCCATCAACCCCATCAGCTCGATGCTGAGATAGAACCAGAAGAACATCAGCAGACGCAGGACGGCAAACGAGCAGCGTCGAAAAATCCCAATCACGAAGGCGCCTGGGATCCAAAGCGGGGCAAGGGCGGTGAGCAGGAGCCAGAGCAGAGCATAGGTCGACACAGTCATGAGCCGCCGACGCGTGGGTGACACCGACGCCGAATGGGAAAAGGCCAGTGCCTGCACGAAGCGAGAACGACGGCGAAGGTCGGTGGGCCGCACCATGCTCCGTTGTTCGCGCGCTTCGACCATGCTTCGGCCCCCAAGTTATCTGATCGAGAGCTGCCTGGGAACCGGCTCCGGCCAAGGCGGGTTCAAAAGCGAGCCGCTCAGGGAGAGGGCACGATCGACGCGAGGAGCGCGTCAAAGGCCGCTGCGTTTTCCGCTACCGTCGCGCTCGGGCCCACGAACTTGAAGTAGTAGGGGCCGCCCTGGCTGCTCACGATCGCCGCGATCAGTCGCTGATTCGACTGCCCGGGCTGCTGCTGGCCCGCAGCGTTCATGCCGCCAGCGTACTGGCCTGCGACCTCGAGCCGGGTGACGTCCATCCCCGAAACTTTACTGCTCGTCTGCTTCGCGTCGGTCACCGCAGAGCCGTCGGGCTTACTGAACTGCCCGACCCAGCGGTCGAGGTTCTCCTGCGCCGTCCCCGCGCCTTGCGGACCAAAGAAATAGACGATGAGCTCCGCGGCGCCCGCCGACCCTGGGGCGCTCAGCTGCGCGCGTCGCATCGCGGATTTCGGCGCCTGTGCGTTCCACTTGGCGGGCATCTTGAACGCAACGGCGCCGAGGTCGATCATGCCCGACGCATCCGGCCGGCCGGACGTCGGTGCAGCGCCCGCCGGGACCTGGCTCGGCTGCATTCCTGCATGCGGATCCGCCGTGGCGGCCATCCCGGAGTGCGGGTCCTGGGCGGCGCCGGGATGCGCGCCGCTGGTTTCGGTCGTCCCGACTTTCGGGGCTGGACCCTTGTCCTGACAGCCCGTCGTCACGAACAGAGACAGGGACATGGCAAGAACATGAAACGATCGACTCATCATGCCCGTAGTGGAGCACCTCGCCGGCCACCCCTCAAGCCCTCGACACCGGGTCCGAGAGCGCGCATGGTAAGTCCCAAAGCATGCGACGGATACGAGGGTTTGTGGACTTGGTGTTCGACTTGGTCGAGGAGACGACCAATTTGGTCGAGCGCACCCATGATTCCGTCGTCGAGCGCTCGGCGCGCCGGTTTGCGCCGGTCGAGCCCGCCAAGAGCACGGCGAAGATGGTGACCGGCGTCCAAACCGCCATTTCCAGCGGCGTTTTCGAGTCGATTCGTGTGCTCAACGGCGTGAGCCGCTTCACGGTGAACGCTGTCGCGGATGCGGCCGAAGCAGGTCTCGCCCAGGCGGCCGACCCCGCCGAGCTCGAGCTCGCCACGCCGGTCCAATCGAGCGCGGTGGGCACGGCATCCTGGTACGTCGACTATCTCCAATCCTCGATCAACGGCTTTTGGGGGGACTACCTCAGCCGAAAAAAGAGCCAGCTCGATCTGGGCATGACCCTTCGCCACCACGGGCGGCATCTCCCCGCCACCGCGGAGGCCTTTGCAGCCGCATTTCCCAACCCGACCAACAAGGTCTGCGTTTTCGTACACAGCCTCGCCGCGACCGAGTGGCTCTGGAGCCTATCCTCACACGAGCACTACGGCGATCCCGACGTGACGTTCGGGACGCGCCTCGGTGAAGACCTCGGCTACACGCCGATCTATCTTCGCTACAACACCGGCCGTCACATCTCCGAAAACGGGCGTGCGCTGGCCAAGCTCATCACCGAGGCGCTCGAAGCCTACCCGGTTCCGGTCGAAGAGGTCGCGCTCGTCGGCCACAGCATGGGTGGCTTGGTGGCGCGAAGCGCGGCGCACTACGCGCGCGAGCACGACGAGCCTTGGGTCGCGCAGCTTCGGCACGTCGCCTGCATCGGCTCACCGCATTTGGGCGCACCCCTCGAACGGGCCGTAAACCGGCTCACCGGGCTGCTTCGAAAGGTCGACGCGGCCGGCGCAGAGGTTCCGGCCGCCCTGCTCGACACCCGAAGCGCCGGCGTCAAAGACCTCGGCTACGGTTACACGGTCGACGAGGAATGGCTTGATCGGAACCCGGACGAAGTGTTTGCCGATGCGCGGCGCAACATTCCCCTGGTCGATGGGGTGGGGTACTATTTTCTGGCTGCGACGATCACCCGCGACCCCGAACATCCGCTCGGTCAGCTCCTCGGCGACCTGATGGTTCAGCTCCCGAGCGCGTCTGGCGCGGCGCCCGAGCCCGCGAGGCGCATTCATTTTTCGGGTGGCGCGGTCTTCCCCGGCATGAACCACGTCCACATTGCCAACCACCCCGACGTGTACGAAGCGCTGCGCGACTTGCTGGCATCCTAGATGAGCGACGCGAGCCACGGCGATGCTCTGATCCTGTTCGGCATCACAGGCGACCTCGCCCGAAGGAAGCTGTTTTCCGCTCTCTACGACCTGACCGCCGCGGGTCATCTCGACCTGCCGGTCGTCGGCGTGGCGTCGCGCGGCTGGGACGACGAAACCTTGCGCCTCAAGGCTCGGGAGGCCTTGGAAGCAGCGGGCAGCCCCATCGACGAAGAGGTCTTCGCGCGGCTCGCCGCCAATCTCAGCTACGTGTCCGGCAACTACCGCGAGCCCAGCACGTACGAGGCGATCCAAGCAAAGCTATCGGGCAGCTCCCGAGCCGTATCGTATCTGGCCATCCCTCCGGGCCTCTTCGAAGACGTCGTCGAGGGTCTGGCCTCGGTGGGCCTCAATCGCGGCGGCCGCCTGGTGTTGGAAAAGCCGTTTGGCCGAGATGCGCAGTCCGCCGCCGAGCTCAGCGACATCATTCACCGTCATTTCCCCGAGGGCCAGGTCTACCGCATCGATCACTTCCTCGGGAAAGAATCCGTTCAGAACCTCATGATCTTCCGCTTCTCCAACACGGTCTTGGAGCCGATTTGGAACCGACACTACGTGCGCGGCGTGCAGATCACCATGGCCGAGGACTTCGGAATCGAGGGAAGGGGATCGTTCTACGACAAAGTCGGCACCATGCGCGATGTCGTGCAGAACCACCTCCTGCAGGTCCTTTCCCTGCTCGCCATGGAGCCGCCGGTGTCCGACGACCCGGATTCCCTGCGTGACGAGAGGGCCAAAGCCCTGAGCGCGATCGTGGCGCCGACGTCCGACGCGGTCGTGCGCGGGCAGTACGTTGGATACCGCGAAGAGCCCGGGGTTGAGGCCGACTCCGACACCGAGACCTTCACGGCCGTGCGACTGGAGCTCGATTCCTGGCGCTGGGCTGGAGTGCCTTGGATCATTCGCGCGGGCAAAGGCCTGCATTCCACCGTGACCGAAGCGGTCGTCGAGTTCGACCGGCCCCCGCGTCCGCTCTTCGCCGACGTGAGCTGTCATCCAAGCCCGAACCGATTGACCTTCCGCACCAAGCCCGACGACGGGATCAGCCTGTCGATGCAGGTCAAGAAGCCCGGGCCGGCCATGGTCAGCCGCCCGATGGAGCTCCACCTCGAGCACGACCGGCCCAAAGGCCGCGACGCCTACGACCGGCTGATCGGGGACGCGCTTCGCGGCGACCCAGGCCTGTTCGCTCGTCAAGACGGCGTGATGGAAGCCTGGAGAATCGTCGATCGCGCCTTGTCCGATAGTCCGCCCGCCGTCCCGTATCCACGCGGCAGCTGGGGACCGCCCGAGGCGAACGCCCTGCTCGGCGCAAACTGGCGTTGGCTCACGGAATGATGCCCGATCGAGCCTTCGTTACCGACCACGGGGTACGAGTCCGGGGGCCGTTGCGCCCTTTTGGCGTTTGACCCGACCCGATGTAAAGCTGGAGTCGAATGGCGTCCAAACACAGCTCCGATTCCGCGCCGGATGAAGTCCGCGCTGCGCTCGGCCCTGCGCTCCAGCGATTCGGACCCGACTACTGGCGCGAACAGGACGCGAAAAAGACCTTTCCAAGCGCCTTCTTCGACGCCATCGGCGAGGCGGGCTACTTCGGCACCTTCATTCCCGAGGCCTACGGCGGCCTAGAAGCAGGCGCGCGGGTGGCTTCCGTGCTGGTCGAAGAGATCAACCGGGCGGGCGGCGACGCCGCATCGGTCAACGCGCAGATGGCCATCTGCCGCACCCTCGTCCTTCATGGAACCGAAGAACAAAAGCAGCGGTACTTGCCGGGCGTCGCATCGGGCGACATCCGATTCCTGACCGTGGCGGCCACCGAGCCCGACAGCGGCGCAAACATGAACGAGCTCGCGAGCAGCGCGCGCCGCGATGGCGACGACTGGCTCCTCAACGCGAGCAAGGTGCTCATCTCGTTTGCCGGGCACACGCGCTTGCTGATTCTGCTGGCGCGCGCAGAGCAAGGCACCACGCTTTTCCTGCTCGACCTCGATGAGGTCGGCGACCAGGTCGAGATGCATCCAATCGACCTCGTCGCTCACCGCATGACCGCAAGCCTGTTCATTGACGATCTTCGCGTGCCGGACAGCGCGCGGATCGGGCCCATCGGAGAAGGGCTTCCCTGCCTGATGAAAGGCTTCGTCATTCGACGTGTGCTCGCGGCCTCCGAGGCGATCGGCAATGCGCGTTTCCTGCTGGAGCGCAGCATCGAGTATGCGAAGACGCGCAAGACTTTCGACCAGCTGATAGGCGTCAACCAGGGCATCCAGTATCCGCTGGTGCAGGCGTACGCCAAAGTCGAGGCCGCCGATCTGATGCGCTGGGACGTGCTCGACCTCGTCGAACGCGGCGAGGACGCAGTGCCGCGCTCGGCGATGGCGAAGGTGTTGGCGTCGGAAGCAGCGTGGGAGACCTCGCGCGCGGCGCTGACCACCTTTGGTGGCTGGGGCCTCGCGTCCGAGTATCACGTCGAGCGAAAGCTCCGCGAAGGGACCGTCTACGTCTTCAACAACCTCTTGATGAATCTCATCGCCGACCGTGCGCTCGGCCTCCCCAAGAAATAATCAGAGAAGTCACGAGAAGTAACCCGATCGCCAGCCGGGGTGCTCAGGCAGGCTCAGGCCCGGGCTGATAGGCGCAGAGGGGATCCTCGCCAAGCGGGTCACCCGTCATCGCGTACGCACGCGCACGTGAACCGCCGCAAGCGAACTTGAACTCGCAGCGCCCACACCGGCCCCTGTAGTTGCTCGGGTCCTGAATCTCGTGGAGCGCTTCTGACTCCCGGTAGATTTCGTGAAGGGGCTGCTCTTTGACATTCCCCAGCAGCGGATAGGGCAAAAAGCCCGCCGGGTACACTTCGCCAAGGTGCGAGACGAAGATGACGCCGTTGCCATCGCGGATCCCAAACGCCATCTGTCGTGCCCTCGCTTGAACAGCTTCCACCGACATGCCTTCTCGAAGCTTCTGCTGAATCCAATAGCGACGATAGTGCGGCGCCTCGGTCGTGCCGACCCGGAACGGGGCCTCTGAAGAAATCGAATAAACCCATTGGAACAGCTTTTCGACATCGTCGGCGCTCGGCGTGTCGAGCTCGGCGCCCCGGCCGACCGGAATCAGCAAAAAGAGGCTCCAACGGCGCACGGGAGGTGCGGCTTTGTCGCGGAGGAGCTCGTACATCGCTTGGACATGCGGAAGCGTTTTCGCCGTGATGGTCGTATTGACCTGCACCGGAATGTCGAACTCGCGCGCCCATCGAAGCGCGCGCATCGAGTACTCGAAGGTCCCCGGCACGTTCCGAAACGCGTCGTGGATCTCGGCGGTCGGCCCATCGAGGCTCACGCCCATCGCGCTGACCCCAAGCTCGTGAAATCGGTCCACCGTCTCGCGCCGTAGCAGAGGTGTCGTGCTCGGCGTGATCGCGACATGGATCGGAAGCGACCGTCCGTACTCGATCAGCTCGGCGATATCCGGACGCTTGAGCGGGTCGCCGCCCGTGAGCACGAGCATGCTGCCCAGCTCCTGGACGCTTCGCATCAGGGCCTTGCCCTGCTCGGTGCTCAGCTCTGCCGGATCGCGATGCGGGATCGCGCTCGCCCGGCAGTGCTGGCAGGCCAGGTCGCAGGAGATGGTGGTCTCCCAGTAGACGTTGCGCGGCTGGCGACGGTAGATGAAGCCCTGGTACTTGCTTCCAACGGTTTGAAGCTCCATCAGCTCTCATCTCCTCGACGAAACAGCGACATCACGCGGAGCCTAGCACTCCGGCCTCACCCCACTACTCGAAGAGCGCTAGATACTCGCCGTAGCCCTCTTTTGCGAGGTCTTCTTTCGCAACGAACCGCAGGGCAGCGCTGTTGATGCAGTAGCGCATCCCCATCGGCGCCGGGCCGTCCTCGAAGACATGGCCGAGATGGCTATCGCCCGACTTGCTCCGGACCTCGGTCCGCGTCGCCATCAGCTTCCGGTCGACGTGCTCGGTCACGTGCTCTTTGTCGAGCGGTTTGGTGAAGCTGGGCCAGCCGGTGCCGCTGTCGTACTTGTCGGTCGAGCTGAAAAGCGGCTCGCCGGTGACGACGTCGACGTAGATCCCGTCCTTCTTGTTGTCCCAGTAGGTGTTCCGGAACGGAGGCTCGGTGCCTTCTTCCTGGGTCACCTTGTACTGGAGCGGCGTCAGATCTTTGCGCAGCTCTGCGTCGGCGGGCTTGTCGAAGGGCTTGCTCTTGTCGGACATGGATTTCTTCCCTGCGGCTTTGGGTTTCTTGGGTGCTTTGAGTGGGCGCTTTCCCCAGATGGACTCGAGAAAGCCCGTGCGTCCTGAACCGGCTCGGTATCTTTTGTAGTGGCTCGGGTTCTTTTTGTAATAGTCCTGATGGTAGGCCTCGGCGGCGTAGAACGGCTCGGCCCAGCGAACCTCCGTCACGATCGGCGCTTTGAAAATGCCAGTTTTTTCGAGCGCGCGCTTCGATGCCTCGGCGAGCTCATGCTGCTTGCGATCGTACGCAAACACCGCGGTGCGGTACTGCTTCCCCCGGTCGGCGAACTGGCCGCCGCCGTCGGTTGGGTCGATCTGCCGCCAGAACACCTCGAGCAGGTACTGGTACGAGATCTGGGTCGGGTCGTACTTGACCTCCACGGCTTCGAGGTGCCCCGTTCGGCCGGCGCTCACATCTCCATAGGACGGCCCTGTCTCTTTTCCGCCCGTGTAGCCGGAGGTGACGCTCACCACACCCTCGAGCTTCTCGAACGGCGGCTCCATGCACCAAAAACATCCTCCCGCGAACGTCGCTCTGGCGAGATTGCTGTCGCTCGCCGCCGCGCCGGCCTGCTTCACGGGTCGTGGAGCATCGGCGCGTGTCCGCGCTAAGCCGATTGCCACCACGATGGCAGCGGCAAGAATCGGCAGGCCCCAAGCAATCGTGCGCCAGCTCTTCATCGTCAATTCCTGCATCTAAGGCTCAGCCCCCTTAACGCCAGAGGCAGGCAGATGTTTCACAAAACGTGGAAGATGCAGATTTTGGGCGGCTATTCCTTGGCGACGAACAAGGTCTGCGTCGGGTAGGCGAACTCGATCCCCTCGTCCTCGAAGGTCCGGTAGATCCGAAGATTGATCGCCTGGAGGATGTCCATGTGCTGCGTGTAGTCCGAGGATTCTACGTAGTAGACGGTCTCGAAGCCGAGCGCGAAATCGCCGTACGTCGCGAAATGGGAGCGGTCGAAGCGGACGAAGTCCTGCGCCTCGACCGCTGACTGGATCAGCGACGGAATCCGCTCGAGCTTGTCCGCCGGTGTCTGGTAGGTGACCCCGAGCGAGAAAACGACGCGCCGCTGTTGCATCCGGCCGAAATTCCGAACCCGGCTTTGCAGCAGATCCGAATTGGAGAACACGAGCTGCTCGCCTGAGAGGCTTCGAACGCGGGTGGTTTTGATACCGACATGCTCGACCGCGCCGGCCAGGTCCCCGACCACGATGAAATCGCCGTTGACGAAGGGCTTGTCGAGGACGATCGAGAGCGAGGCGAACAGGTCACCGAGGATGTTCTGGACGGCCAGCGCGATCGCGATGCCGCCGATTCCCATGCCCGCAACCAGCGCCGTCACGTCGACTCCGAGATTGTCGATGACCAGCAAGAACACGATCACCCAGAGAGCGAGCCTCCCGACGAAGCTCAGCGCATTCATCGTCGTTCGGTTGGCGCCGTCTTCCTCGGTCTTTCGATAGTGCTCCAGCCAGATTTGAAGCCCGGTGCTGATCCAGATGCCTGCCTGAACCAAAGTCGCGATGACTGCCGTCTGCAGAATGATCGAGCGGACCTCAGCATCGAGCTCCAGTGAGAGCGACCCTGCGAAAAGCGACACGATCAGCAGATAGAGCAGCTTGGTTTTACGCAGCCCGCCGATGACGATGTCGTCGGCCATCGTCGCCGTCTTGCTGGCAAGCCGCTGGACGCGAACGATCAGCACCTGCTCGACGAGCCGCAGGACGATCAGAACGCCGACCGTGACGGCAAGAGCGATCAGCCAGCGCCGTAGTTCATTTCCGAAGACCGTATCAGTGAGCTCAAACACCCTCGCTTTTTGCGATGGGATCCCCCACGAAGCAAGCCTCCGACCCGGTCGTTCACCAGGCCCATCGCCGGCATGAAGGCGTAGAAAACCGTCGGGCTTCGTTCAATCCCCGATGGAAATCGCCTGCTCCGGGCAGGCGTCGACGGCGTCTTGGAGCGCTTCGCGGAGCTCCTCGGGTGGATTCTCGTCGAGAATCACCAGGCTGCCGTTCGGGGCAAACGAAAAAAGCTCGGGGGCTGCGCCACGGCACTGCGCGTGTAGCTTGCACTTGTCTCGGTCAAAAATGATTTTCATGGTTTAGACCTGTTGCGCCGTGCCCTAGCGAGCTTCCAGAATCGCTGGGAACTTGTTGAGGCCGCGCGTGAACGACGACGAAACGTATTCTAGCTCTTTCCCCTCGGGGATTCGAAGGCTCTTGACCCGCTCGGTCATCTCCTCGAGCGAAAGGCGGACTTCGAGGCGTGCGAGCGAAGCGCCCAGGCAGAAATGCGGGCCGAGACCGAACGAGAGGTGCTTCGCTTCCTTCGAAAAATCGCGAAAGATGTTGAACGTATGGGGGTCCTCGTACTTGCGAGGGTCCCGGTTCGCGGCTGGATAGGTGAGGCCGACCATCTGGCCTTCTTTGATGACCTTGCCGTGCATCTCGT
>SHLP01000127.1 GCA_004283055.1 Deltaproteobacteria bacterium | reverse complement strand
ACGAAGCGCGAGATGCGGTTCGTCTGCGGATGCGTCCGCGCGATCTGGTTGAGCTCCTCTTCGATTTTCGGCCAGTCGCCTGCGCTCCGCCCGGGCTCGAGCTCGACGCAGAGGGTCGCGAGCCCTCCCGGAGCGACGAGCGCGGAGCGGTAGACGGCCGGGTGCGTATCGAAAATCTTTTCGCACGGGACGGTGAACATCGTCGCGCCGTCGACGAACACGCGATGGCTCTTGCGCCCACAAAACCAAAGGCTTCCCTCGCGATCGCGCCAACCCACGTCGCCCATGCGATGCCAGATGGAGTCGCCGTCTCGGATCTTCGAAAGCGCCGTATTGTGTTCGTCGCCGAAGTACGCCTCGGTGACCATCGGGCCGCGAACCGCGATTTCGCCAATCTCGCCGTCTTCGAGCTCGAGCTCGTCCGAAAAGGTTGGGATCGCCTCGTCGCTGATGCGGATCACCTTGACCTCGATGTCGGGGACGGGGAGGCCCACGCAGACACCGGCACCCTTTTCCGTATCGGCCCAGGTCTTGGCGACGATGTCACGGCCCGGCAGGCAGGCGACCGGAAGCGACTCGGTGGCGCCATACGGCGGAAAGACATCGCCGTCATCGGGCAACATGGCGTGCCAGCGCTCGAGCGTCTGCCCGGGCATCGGTGCGCCGGCGGCGATCACGCGGCGCAGGCTCGGCAATTGGATGCCGTGCTGCTCGCCGTACCGGCCGACCGTATTGAGCAGCGCAGGCGAGCCGAACATCGTAGTCACGCCAAAACGCTGAATCGGCTCGATGATGTTGCGTGGTTCGACGCTCGCCGGCCGGCTCGGGTCCATGTCCGGGATGACCGTCGTCATGCCCAGCGCGGGGTCGAACAGAGCGAAGAGAGGAAACGTGGGCAAGTCGATCTCGCCCGGTTCGATCGAGAACATCTCCCGAATCGCTTTCACCTGCGCGAGGAAGTGCCGGTGCCTGTACACGACGCCCTTCGGAGGCCCGGTGCTGCCCGACGTAAAGAGAATGGCTGCCACCTCATCGCCCTGGGTGGGCACGGGCCTGTCGCCTGCGGCGAGCCGCTTCGCGCCGAGCGCCTCGACCTGAGCCAGCGTGTGCTTGGCTAGACCCCACCCGCCCACGGTAACTGTCCGCTCCACCGTCGCCCGGCCCCAGCCGAGCGCAATGCGGGCTGCGTGGGCGACCGGTATTCCGATGAATGCGCTTGGCTGCGCGCGCGCCAGGCACTTGCCCAACCCTTTGATGCCGAGACCCGGGTCGATCATCACGGGAACGACGCCCGCCTTGAACATCCCGAAGGTCAGGGCGAACAGCTCCGGGCTCGGACGCACCATGAGCGCGGCGCGATGGCCGCGTTTGATTCCAACCGCCTGAAGGCCTGCGGCGATTCGGCTGCTGCGTTCGTCGAGCTCTCGATACGAGACCTTGGTGTAGATGAGATCGCCAGCCGCGTCGCGCTGCTTGGTCGGGAAGAAGATGGCCGTCGTATCGGGCTGCGTCGCGGCCATCTGCGGGAGCACGTCGGCGACCGTCGAAAGCTCGGGCCTCATGCGGCTCCCCGCAAAAACCCGAGTACGAGGGCCTCGATCTCTGCAGGGGCGTCTTCGAGGACGTAGTGGCCGCAGTCCGGAAACTGGTGAACCTCTGCATCGGGAAGAGCGCTCTTCCATACCTCCAGGAAATGGTCGTCGAAGACGAAGTCACGGTCGCCCCAGCAGATCAGCACCGGCCGGTCGTTGAACTGATGAAGGTGCTCGCCCACCTCGCGAACCAAAGCAAAGCTCGGGTCGCCCTCTTCGAGAGGGATGTCCTGCACGAAGCGGAGCACCGCGCGGCGATGATCCCAGCTGTCGTAGGGCGCACAGAGGCCGTCACGCACCTCTTTCGGAAGACGGGCGCGAGTCACCGCAAGCCGCGTCGCGCCTCTGGCGAAGGCGTTGAAGCCACGCACCAGGAGCGCGCCCGCCCTGGTGTCACGCGCCAACCAGAGCGAAGCGGGCAGGCGTTTGCTCGACGGCATCGGAAACGCCGCGGTGTTCAGAACGACCAAGCGAGCAACGCGATCGGGGTGCCGATGCGCCCAGCCCATGCCGATCATGCCACCCCAGTCGTGGACCGCGAGCGTGATGTTCTGCAAGCCGAGCTGCTCGACCAACGCCTCGATGTCGTCCACCCGCTCTGCGAGTCGATAGGAGTAAGCGTCGTCGCCCGGCTTGTCGGACTTTCCGCAGCCGATGTGATCGGGCGCGATGACGCGATGACTGGGGCGCAGCGCGGAGATCAAGCGTCGCCAGTAGAACGACCACGTAGGGTTGCCGTGAAGCATCAGGACAGCCGGCGCGTCTCGAGGGCCCTCGTCGACGTAGTGCATCCGATGCCCGGATGGGAGGGGGAGCCAGTGAGGCTCAAACGGATAGAGCTCTTCGGAGACCTTCACGGGCGGCTTACCAGATGATTTCGGACATGCTGCAGTTGAGCCCGGAGCCGATGCCCATCAGCGCCACTCGGTCGCCCGGCTGAATCCGCCCTGCGTCCGCTGCCTTGGAGAGGACCATCGGAACGGCTGCGGGCCCGACGTTGCCTAGCTCGACGTAGGCGTGCATGAACTTGTCGGTTGGAAGCTCGAGCGCCTCGGCGAGCTTGTCGGTGTTTGCCCGGCTCACCTGATGCAAGATGTACTCGGCGACCACGTCCGGGTTCCAGCCGAGCTCGCGCTTTGCCGTTTCGTAGGTCTGCTTTGCGAGAGTGACTCCCGCGATGAGCAGCTCTTTGCTCTTGGTTTGCATCTGGTCGACCTGCCCGCGGCAGAGCTGGTGGTGCTGGGTTGCCGCCGACGTCACGCCGCCCACGTAGCGGTGACCGTTGGCTACCAGGTCGCTCCGGCCGAGCACCATCGCCGCGCCCCCGGACCCGAGGGTGAGCGTGGCGAAGTTATCCCGGAAGGTCGCTTCATCGAGACCGGGGTCGTTCAAGCGAGCGAGGGTGCTCTCCACCACGAACCGGCTGTTTTCACCGTCTACTACCAGCCCGTACTCGATTTGGCCGCGCTCGATCATGTTGCCGACGATGTCCATCGCATTGAGAAAGCCAAGGCAGGCGTTGCCGAGGTCGAAGTTCATGCAGTCCGGACCGAGGCCGAGGTTGCTGTGGACGATGCAGGACGTCGACGGCTCGATGTAGTCACGGCAGACCGAGGTGTTGATGACGATCCCCAAACGGCCGCGGTCGATGCCGGCCCGCTCGATGGCTAGCTCTGCCGCCGCCGTCGCCGCCTGCGAGGGTTGGAACTCGACGCCCCACATGCGGCGCGCTCGGATTCCGGTGACCCCTTCGAGGAACCCCGGCTCAAGGCCGAGCCGGCGCATGGGCTCCGCAAGCTTGGTTTCGAGCTCCTCGGACGTGACCCGGTCGGCGCCATCGACATGGGCGACGCTGGAAATCGAGACTTGTTCGAAACGCACCGGGCGACCCTAGTCCGGGCCCGCGGGTGCGACAAGCCCCGGCCCTCGACCCGGTGGTGCGCGGAGGTTGTCGAGAAAGCCGCCAATGAACGCATTCGCTATCACCTTCATGGTCGTTTAAGGTATGCATCCGACGACCTCGAGGAGAACCTATGGCCACTATCAGCAGACGTTATCGAGTCGCCCAGGTGTTGCTCACGATCGGCGTGCTCGAGTTCTTCGGCCCCATCGTGCGAGACGTGAGCGTGACGCACCTCCTGAACCCGACCTGGGTCGGACATGCACGCTTTCACTTGGCCTGGACACTGGTGTTCATGGGGCTCTCGGGCCTGTGTTGCCTCTACTTGATTTGGTTCAGACGTCCTCATCGGATCTCGAGCCTGTACATCTCCTGGGCTTGGCAGGCTTGCAACATCTTCGGATTCTGGGGAGCTGCTGTGCTCGAGAGCGCGTACGGCGGCTCGATCGTCGACCCCGAGTTTCACCTCACCATCCTCGGCTTGAATGAAAACGTATTCGCGTTCGCAAGCCTGACGACGATTTTGCTCATCAGTCTCGTCTACCTGAAGAAGTTCCTCGAGCCTTCCCTAGCCGCGCAGAGCTCGACGCCATCGTGAATCGCGATCTCGAAACCGACGTCCTGATCATCGGTGCGGGCCCCTCCGGTATGGTCAGCGCGCTTTGTCTGGCGCAGGCGGGGATTCGGACCATCATCGTGGAGCGCGCGCCGGGGCTCTCGAAACACCCGAAGGCCCATGAAGTCAACGGGCGTTCAATCGAGATTCTAAACGGCCTCGGGTTCACGGAGGACGAGCTGAGAGCCGAGGCATCGCCGCCTGCAGATGCCGCGCGAATCGTGTTCTGCAAGACGATCAACGAGGAGCTCGGGCGCATCGATCTCCTCGCGCAGCCCGACAATGCAGAGAAGTACCGCAGGCACCTTCGCTCCGAGCAGCCCTACCTGAACCTCTCCCAGACCGAGCTCGAAAAAAGGATGCTCTTACACGTCGAGCAGACGCCCGAGGTCCACGTGCTGTTTGAACACCAGTGGGAAGCCTTCGAAGAGAATGCCGATGGCGTGACAAGCATCGTTCGTCGAGCGTCGGATGGGGCAACGCTACGGATTCGCGGCAGGTACGTCGTCGCCGCCGACGGCGCTTCGAGCCGAGCGCGGCGCGCTCTTGGAATCGAAATGGACGGCCCGGAGAAGCTCCAGGACTTCGTCAATGCCTACTTCGAGCTCAACCTCCGGGAGCACGTGACCACGCCTGCAAAGCTCTATTGGATCATGCACCCCGAGGCGGTCGGCACCCTGATCGCGCACCACATCGAGAGGCGCTGGGTTTATCACGTACCGATCTACGCACCTCACGAAGGCGCCGAAGACTACACCCCGGAGGTTTTTCGAGCGCGCATCGCCAAAGCCACGGGAATCCCGGACGACTCGATCCAGATCGAGTCGATCAGCTTCTGGCGCATGACCGCTCAAGTGGCCCAGGCGTTCCGGCGCGGCAGAGTTTTCTTAGTGGGAGACGCGGCGCACCGGTTTCCGCCCACGGGCGGCCTCGGCATGAACACCGGTATCGCAGATGCGCACAACCTGTGCTGGAAGCTCGCCGTGGTTCTCAAAGGTGAGGCGGACGAAGCATTGCTTGACACGTACCAAGCCGAGCGTCGTCCCGTCGCCGTACGCAACTGCGCCGAAAGCAAAGCCAACTTCGAAAAGATTTTCGAGGTGGTCGAGGCCCTTGGGCTTCCCCGCAATGGGATGGAGATGCTGGCCCGCGTGAAGAACAGCGCTCCCCTGAAGTGGCTGCCTGCACCCTGGCGCGACGCGATCGTCCGCCTTCTCAACCGCCGCGCTTTCCGGGCGTTTGCTCGCTTCGACCGGGAGCCGACGGTGAAGCGACGGGTCCTCGACAGTATCGCCGAGCAAACGCCGCACTTCGACCGCATCGGACTCGACCTCGGCTACGTTTACGAGGAAGGCGCGATCGTGCCCGACGGCACCGAGACGGAGCCGGTAGCCGACCTGGTCACAGAGTACCGGCCGTCGACCAGGCCCGGGGCGAGGTTCCCGCATCACTGGCTGAATCCGCCGAACAACAGCCGGTCGACCCACGACCTCTTGGACCCGGTGCGCTTCACGCTCCTCTTGGGAGACGGGGGAGACGCCTGGCGGGAGGTGGCAAATTTGGTGCAGGGTTCGCTGCGCTCCAGTCTGCACGTGCAGGAGCTGGGCTCGCTCTGCGACGGCAGCGAGGCGCAGCGCTCGCTCGAACAGCTTTGCGGGATCGGGCATGATGGGGCGCTCCTGATTCGACCCGACGGCCACGTGGCCTGGCGTGAAGCCGCGCGGCCGAGCAACCCAGAACACGCGCTCCGGCGCGCTCTCGAAAGGTGTTACCTGCGATGAAACGAATTCTCCTCAGCGTCGCGGCCTTGCTGTTGCTCTCCGTCGCCGTGCTCGTCTATTTTCTTTTTCGCCCGCTGTCGGTCGTACCGGTGCCCGCCGAGCTCCAATGCTACGACTTGGGGCAGGGGGGCTACGTGCCTCTCGACGCGCCGAACCAGGCCTTCGGGGTCGGCCTCTCGTATGCGGGCCACATCGAAGAAACCGCTTCGTCATTCGACCCCGACGCCTCACCGCCCGTGTTCGTGAAGAGCCGCGGCAGCTTTGCCCGGACGGGCGCTCGGGTGCCCTTCCCGACTCCACGGGTTCTCATCGAGAGCGCCGACGCGCTCGAGCTCGGCCTGGGGGAGACGCTTCGCAGCGACTTCCCGGAGCTAGCCCCACTGCTCGACTACGAGGTCGAAATGGGCCTGGTCTTGCTCGAGGACATCGACCCCTCGCGGCTCGACGACCCGAGCTTCGCGCCGCGGCTCGGATTTTTCATCGCGAACGACCTCTCCGCGCGTTCGATTGGCATTTTGGGGGAGGGCCGACCGAACCGCTACGCGTACTGGGGCCTGTCCAAGAGCTTCCCCGGCTTCATGCCCGTCGCCGACAAGGCCTGGATGCCGGAGAACCCTGCGCCCAATGGCATCCCCTGTGTCGAGATCGAGAGCCTCGTCAACGGCGAGGTTCGCCAGCGGCAGTCGACGGCGGATATGATCTACACCCCAATCCAGATGCTGCGCTTCATTCACGGCGCGTTTCCCGAAGCTCCGCTGTCGAAGGGCACGATCGTGCTCACGGGCACTCCCGGTGGGGTCGCCATGCGCACGCCGCGCTGGTTGGTGCGCTTGAGCAACCTCGTGGGACTGAGCCGCTTTCGAAAGCTCGCGACCAAGCTCGGCGGCGACACGTCGCGCTTTCTTCGCGTCGGCGATGAAGTGACGGTGCGGGGACAAGGGCTCGGCAAGGTCAGCGTGACCATCACGGGTAACGACGCCGGCCAGCCCTAGGTCGCGCTAAACGTGGTCGCGTTTCGGGATCTCTGCGATTTTGATGACCCGCATCTCGGGCATCAGGTCGGTCTCGGCGAGCAGCGTCCGCAAGACGACCTGCCCGCGCGGCCGGCCTTCCGTGCTGATCCAGTTTTTAACGCCAGGATTTTCGGCGCAGGCGTAGATCCGAAACGAGCCGTCGTCGTCGTACACCGTCTCGCGATTGTTGAGCGCCACCGGATGGTGCCGGTAGTCGCCCGATTGAAGGTAGTGGTCAAAGACCTGACATGACCAGTACCGGCACGGGACGTCGTTGCCTTCGATCACGATTGCCTCGTCCTCGGCGAGCTTGAACGACACACCCGAGTAGCCGATGCCCGGCCCCGGCAGATTGTTCGCGACGACCTTCGGGTCGATCATCTCGAAGACCTCGTCGGGCGTGTACTCGTCGTGCTCGCCTTCCTCGACGGCGAGCTTTCCATCGGCTCCGATCCTCGTTGGCGTCGAGTGCGCGTCGCCCTCGTACTCGATCATGCTCATGCCGACGATGGCCGATACGCCCAGGCCGGCGTCGACGGTGTCGTGCATGAACCCAATCAGCCGGTCGAGCCCCGCGTCGAGCTTTTCGACGGAGTACTCGCTCGGAGGCGGCGCCTCGTCGACGCACCGGATATTCATAACGGCGGGGCGATACTTGCCTTGGTCGACCTCGATCACGCACTCGGGGAAATACTGCCGGGTCATGATGAAGGGCTCGTTGCCCTGAAGCTCGAGCCAGTTCTTCGCGCCTTCGGGCCGCTGTGCGCTGATGTGAATCGTTGCGCACTGCTCGTCGCCGTCGGGTTCGAATGCGATGTCTTTGTCGATCAAGAAGCTGACCATCGAGCGCATGCCCTCGTCGTCGCTCGCGTAGGCGACGATCGAGAAGAAAATGTCGTCGCCGCGTCGGACCGTGAGCTCGTAGGAGAGCGATTCGTCGAGCTTGGCGTCGTGGTACAGCGTGTCGGGGCCGTCCCCGACGAAGCTCCGCAGCGGAGTGAACGCGCGCGCCAGCACCGGATGGGCGCGGTCGGCCTCCATCTCGAGCTCCTGCCCGGCGGCGATGAGGGAGGCCAGATAGCGGAAGCCCTCTGCGCGTTCGCGGGGGCCCCGCGCGCCGATGGGGCCGACGATTTTGCTGCCGACTTCCTTGAGCCGATCGGCAAAGCGATTCCATGCGGCTTGGCTTGGGGTGGTTCGGTCCGACATCGGTCCCTCTCCGTTAGCGCGCTCGGCGGCCGGCCGCCACGAAGCGTTCCGGAGCTTCCGGTGAGGCCGTCGTTACCACCCGAAGGGGTGAATTGAATAGCGGCTGTTGCGGCAGCGTATGAATGCCGCCATAAGGACGCGGCCTCGACCCGAGGCAGTGGATTGAAAGAGGAGAATCGATGTTACAGGAATTCAAAGAGTTTGCGCTCAAGGGCAACGTGATGGACATGGCCGTTGGCATCATCATTGGTGGCGCCTTCGGAAAGATCATTGCCTCGCTGGTCAAAGACGTGCTGATGCCGGTCATCGGACTGTTCACCGGCGGCTTCGACGTGAGCCAGGCGTACGTCCTGCTCGGGGATGGAAACTACGAATCGCTCGCGGCAGCTGAAGAAGCCGGCGCAGCAACCCTCAAGTACGGAGCCTTCATCATGTCGGTCTTCGACTTCGTGATCATCGCATTCGTGATCTTCATGATGATCAAGTGGATGAACTCGATGCGTAAGAAGGAAGAAGCCGCAGAGGAAGCCGCTCCTCCGCCCCCTCCGAAAGAAGAGGTTCTGCTCGAAGAGATTCGCGACCTCCTGGCCAAGCAGTAGCCGCGCGAAGCGATTGAAGTGCAGGGTTCCCTCGAAACAATCGAGGGAACCCTGCCTGCACTACATGAACGTGTAGACCAGGCTGAACAGGGTCGTGGTGTCAACCTTGACGAGATCGGGGCCTGGCGGGATGCGGTCGTAGAGCATCAGGAACCGCGCCTCGAACGCCAGCTTGTCGGTTAGATGCGAGAGCAGGGCGGCGGTGAAGTAGATGCGGATGTCTTGGAACGCCGTCGCGTTTTGGACCTCGACCTTGTTGAGGTTGTAGATGGTGACGATGCTCGAGAGGAACTCGACGTGCTCGTTCAGGCGGTTCTCGTAGTCGAGCGCCGCGAGAAGGCCGTGGATGTTCGAGTTGTCGAATAGCGCCGAAGGCGGCTGAAGGTAGTTCTCAAACGTGTAGCTGTAACCGATCCGCCCGGCGAAGTAGTGCTTGTCGGTCTTGACGAACGCCCGGAGATAACCAGCGTTGGCGAGAAGCTGCGCGCGGAAACCGGCGAGCGGGTCCCAGCGATAGGAAAGCCCGCCCCAGACGGCGTCCTTGTCGGTGAAGAAGTAGTCGTACCGTGAGTTGAAGAAGAATTGCCTGGCCACGGTGGTGTAGGGGACCGTGTCGTCCGTCGGTGCAATGTCGGCCCGGCCGAAGTTGAACAGCGCGCCCAGGGTCAGCCGATGGTCCTGCTTCACCAGAAGGACATCGGAGCCGGCATTGACGTTCCATGAACGGGTGTTGCCGGTGTTGATCGCGCCACCCGCGTTGAGGGTCCAATCGACCTCGAGCTCCGGCTCGGCTTCGGCAGCCTCTTCGGCAGCTTCGGCTGGGGCATCCGGAGCGGCCATGAACGTCGCCTCGCCGGCGGCTTCGGTCGACCCCGCGCTGACGTCGGCCGCAACGCTATCGGGAATCGCCTCCTCCTGCGCCGATGCGTCGCTTACGGAGGCCAAACAGGCCATTGCGCCGAGCAAGAGGCCCAGCCTCATGCGAGCCCACGGTACAAACATTCTCTTCATTTCAACCTCCCCCGAATGGGTTTCCCGTTCCAAAACGGCCGAACTCTAGTCGAGCAAGTTCGTCGCGCCAGCGAAAACCGTGGTTGTCCGGTCGTCGTCCTGTGATAGGAAAGCTCGATGATTTCGGCCACGAAATCCGTGAGACGTCATGAGTGAAGAAGTATTCGATTTTATCGTCGTCGGCGCGGGGTCGGCGGGCTGCTGCCTTGCCAATCGGCTCTCGGCAGACCCCGAAAAGCGCGTTTTGCTGCTGGAAGCCGGAGGCAAAGACAGCAACCCGCTCATCAAGATGCCGATCGGCTTCACACAGCTCATGTATGATCCCAAGACCACCAATCTCTACAAGACCGAGCCCGAGCCCGCTCTCAATGGTCGAGAGCTGAGCGTGGTGCGGGGGCGGGTGCTCGGCGGCTGCAGCTCGATCAACGGCATGGTCTACATGCGAGGCCAGCGGCAGGACTACGACGACTGGGGCGCGCTTCCGGGCTGCAGCGGATGGTCGTACCAGAACATGCTCCCCTACTTCAAGCGCTCGGAGAACTTCGAGCCCGGGCCGGCGGACGAGTATCACGCCAAGGGCGGGGAGCTGAACGTCGACCATGTTCAGATGCAGTACGAAATCAGCGACGCGTACATCGACGCGGCGGTGAGCGTGGGCATCCCGCGCAACGACGACATCAACGGCGAGAAGCAAGAAGGCATTGGCTACGTCCAGGTCAACATGAAAGGCGGCCAGCGCTGGAGCTCCGCGGACGCGTTTCTAAGCGCTGACGTGAAACGGCGCCCTAATCTCACGCTCGTGCTCAAAGCCGTCGCGCAGCGCATCCTGCTCGAGGGAAAGAGGGCCGTCGGCATCGAGTATCGGGATGCCAAAGGGAACGTGCATCAGGCGAAGGCGAGCCGCGAGGTCGTGCTCTCGGCCGGCACCTACAACTCCCCGCCGCTGCTCGAGCATTCGGGGATTGGGAACCCGGAGGTGCTTTCCGAGCTCGGTGTGGAGGTGAAGCACGCGCTTGTTGGCGTAGGGGAGAACCTCCAAGACCACTTCCAAATCTGGGTGCAGCAGGGCGTCACGACCAAGCACTGCCTTTCGGAGGACGGGAAGTTCCCACGCGTGATTTGGGGCGTGCTCAAGTACCTGTTCGCGAAGAAGGGGCCGTTGACGATGCCCGCCTGCAACGTCGGTGGCTTCGTCCCGAATGAAGGCGCGGAGCGCCCGATTTTCCAGATTCACTTCACGCCTGGCGCCGGCGGCATGGACGCCGACGGCAAGATGGTGGCGACGCCCGACCCCGGTGTAAATTCGACGGTGTGCATCATTCGCCCCACGTCGCGGGGCAGCGTGCATGCGCGCGGCACGGATGCCAAAGCGTTTCCTAAAATCATCCACAACTACCTGTCGACGGACCACGACCGCGAGCTCGCCATCGAGGGCTTCAAGCTGCAGCGGAAGATCTACCAGTCGGAGGCCTTCAGGCCGCACGCGACCTACGAGATTTTACCCGGTGACTCGGTGCAGTCCGACGAAGAGATTCTCGAGTTCTGGCGGAACGAGGGGATGAGCGTGTATCACCCGGTGGGCTCGTCGAAGATGGGCGCCGCGGACGATCCGATGGCCGTGGTGGACAACGAGCTGCGGGTGCACGGGATAGAAGGGCTGCGCATCGCAGATGCTTCGATTTTTCCGCTCCTGCCTTCGGGCAATACGCACGCGCCGACCGTGGCGGTCGCGGAGAGAGCGGCGGATCTGATCCTTGGGAAGCCAGTGGCGTAGAGACCGGGCGCGGAAAAAAGCGCGACAGGGGGCTGCGGTCGACCGTACGATCGAAGAACGGCTCGCGACGGGCGTGCTCGCGATTGGGCGCCCCGTCGCCACGGCTCCCCACGTCGACCTACGACTAGGCGCCGGCCCAATCGCTGTGCTGCCC
>SHLP01000126.1 GCA_004283055.1 Deltaproteobacteria bacterium | reverse complement strand
GGGAGCCGTGGCGACGGGGCGCCCAATCGCGAGCACGCCCGTCGCGAGCCGTTCTCCGATCGTATGGTTGACCTATTCTCGACGCACGAATTGCTTCGGATCTAGCTCCGTCACCAGCGTGTCGGCTGCCTTCGCGACGTCCTCTGGGTCGTTACCATCGAACGTGACCTTGGTGCGGTAGTCCTCGGCCTTCCATTTGACGTAGCTCCCAACCATGACCGCTGGGAAGTCCTTCGCGATGCGTTCGAGCAAGCTTGCAATTTCGCCTTCGCCGCTGTGGGTGTAGACCGCCTGGGAATGGAATTCGTGCCCTTCGTCGAGGCGTTTGCGGAGGTCGGCGAGCTTGAGCTCGAAAATTTCGGGGACTCCGGGGAGCACGAATACGTTTTCGACGACGACGGTCGGCCAAGGAGCCTCGGAGCTGCGGATCATCTCTCCGCCCTCGGGCATGTTGGCCATTCGGAAGTGGGCCTCGGTGGCGCGGTCGCCGTAGTAGTGGCGGATCATCTTCTCGACGGCCTCGGAACGAACGACCGGCCGTCCGAAGGATGCGGCGACGCCGTCGATGGTCACGTCATCGTGCGTGGGGCCGACGCCGCCGCTGGTGAACACGAGGTCGTAGGTCGTGCGCAGGGCGCTCAGATCTGCCGCGATCGTGTCGACTTCATCGGGGCAGACGACGACGCGCCGAAGGTCGATCCCGAGCTCGAACAACGTGCGTGCCAGAAAGGTCGTGTTGGTGTCGACGATTTTGCCAGACAGAATTTCGTTTCCGATGATCAAGGCTGCGGCGGTGCGGGGCATCTCACTCCTGGCCTAGCTCGATTCCAAGGGCACGGGCAACTGCAACGAGCTCTCCATCGGGCGGCACCCGTTTGAGGTTTGCGACGGCAGCCTCGAGAGGCACAGAGACGATATCTTGCCCGCGCAGCGCCACCACTTGGCCCGTATTGTCGTGATAGCAGAGCTCGGCCGCGCGCACGCCGAAACGCGTCCCGAGAATCCGGTCGAACGGGGAAGGGGAGCCACCTCGCTGCAAATCCCCGAGCACCGTCACTCGAATCTCGTGATCGATGCGTCCTTCGAGCAGCCGGGCCAGCTGAAAGCCCGACCCATCGGGGCGCTGCGGGAGATGGTGGTGCTTCTCTGTGATGCTCGAGACCGTGCCACCGACTGGCTTGCTGCCCTCTCCGACGACGACGATGCTGAAATTGCCCGAAGGAGACGAACGCTCGGCGATCTTCTCGATCACTCGGTCCACGTCATAGTAGATCTCGGGAATGAGTATGACGTCCGC
The DNA here is from genome assembly GCA_004283055.1 of Deltaproteobacteria bacterium. Classification (GTDB taxonomy): domain Bacteria; phylum Myxococcota_A; class Polyangia; order Polyangiales; family Houyiibacteriaceae; genus SG8-38. Next base: position 10,355 of record SHLP01000126.1, on the reverse strand, counting down.
ACCGCCTGCGATGCCAGACATCAACGCGATCCAGCCGGCGTCGTGGCCCATCACTTCGAGTACCATCACTCGGTCGTGCGCCTCGCCGGTTGAATGGAGGGTATCGATGGCTGTGGTCGCGGCGCTCACGGCGCTGTCTAGGCCGAAGGTTAGATCCGTCGCGGCGAGGTCATTGCCGATGGCTTTTGGAATGCCCACGACCTGAACACCGAGCTGCGCAAAACGCATCCCGATCTTCATCGTGCCACCGCCGCCTACGAGGACCAAGGTGTCGATTTCGAGCTCGTCGAGCTTCGCCAGGACCCGGTCCGACACGTCGATGGTCTTCGGGCCGCCGTCCGAGCCAGCCGCCCCGTAAGCGAACGGGTTGGCCTTATCGGAGCAGCCCAGGATGCTGCCGCCTTTCGGCAGGATGCCTCGAACATCCGATCGCATTAGTCGAACGACACGATTGGGTTCCTCGATCAGGCCGGCGAAACCGTCTTCGGAGCCGTAGACCTGGAGGCCCAGGCCGGTCGCTGTCTTGACGAATGCTCGAAGGACCGCGTTGAGGCCCGGAGCGTCGCCGCCACCGGTGAGGATGAGGACGCGACGGACCGTCTCCTCCTTCTGCTCGCGGGCGAGGTTGTCATCGGACATGCGCGACTCTCTTCCCCAAAATCTCGTACATCGCGATCGCTGCAGCCACGGAAGCGTTCAGCGAGTCCATCGGGCCTTTCTGGGGGATCTGAACCACGATATCGCAGCGTTGTCGAACCATCCGCCGCAGCCCTTTTCCCTCCGACCCTATCACCAGAATCCGCCCTGCCGCGCTTGGTTCGAGCTCGCGGATCTCGATGTCCGCGCCTGCGTCGAGCCCGATGATCTGCATTCCGGATTCGGATAGGGAGAGCAGCGTCCGTTGAAGATTGGTAACGCGCGCAATCGATGCGTGCTCCGTCGCCCCCGCGGAGGCGCGAACCACCGCGCTCGTGATGCCTGCAGCGCGATGTTTCGGAAAGATCACGCCGTCGAGACCGAGGGTGACCGCGCTTCGAATGATAGCGCCAAGGTTTTGCGGGTCGGTGACCTGATCGAGGGCGACGAGCGTAGGGGCGCCTTCGCCCCGGACGACGATCTCGTCGAGCTCGCAGAAGGCATAGTCGTCCGCAAGCGCGACGACCCCTTGGTGCCTCACGCCATCGCTCAATCTGTCGAGCTCTGGCCGGTCTCGGTGTGAAACGGGAATGCTGCGGGCTTCGGCGGCTTCACGGACATCTGGAAAGGAGCGCTGCGGTTCGGTGTAAATCTGACGGATCTTCGCACGGCCGCGCAGCCCTTCGAGGACGGGCCGCCGTCCTGCAAGCACGCGCGTCATTGCGAAAGCGCCAGTCCCACTTGACGCTCGATCTCTGCAGCGGCTCGACCGGGTTCGGCTGCGTCACGGATCGGTCGCCCTAGGACGAGCAAGTCGGCGCCTGCCGCGATCGCGTCGGCAGGGGTCATCACGCGTTTTTGGTCCCCGACCTCCGCGCCCGCGGGCCGAATCCCCGGCGTCACGAGGAACGCCTCTTTCCCGAGGTTCGCGCGTAAGCTTGCGCACTCGTGCGCGGAAGTCACGAAGCCGCGAAGCCCCACGTGCCAAGCGAGGCTCGCGAGCCGGTCCGCTGCCTCTCTCGGCTCGCCGGCGAGGCCGATGGCTCGAAGCGCCGGGGCATCGAGGCTGGTCAACACCGTGACCGCCAAAAGGCGAGTCCCGCCGGTGTGCATGCAAGCCTGGTGAAGGGATTCGCGCCCCGCGGCGCAGTGAACGGTTAGATAGGCGACGCCCATCGAAGCCGCTCGCGCGACGGTGCGCCCCATCGTCGCGGGGATGTCGTGAAGCTTGAGGTCGAGAAAACAAGAGGCGCCGGCATCATGCACGGCGTCGACAGCAGCGGGGCCGACGGCGGTGTAGAGCTCCAGCCCCACCTTGAAGGCACCCACGTGCTCGCGTGTCTGCTCAATCAGCGCTCTGGCTGAGGCGAGGTCGGGCACATCGAGCGCAAGAGCGATGTGTGACCGCGGGTCGTCGTCATCCATGATTCACCGCAGGAACGCTACGGTGCAGACTAGAGGCTGTCCAGCCCCGCCAAGGGATCGTCGGTGTCAGCTTTCCGTCGCTTCGAGCCCCCGCGCCGTTTCGCTGAGGTGCCTGGTGCCGCGGCCCTGCGTGCCGCTGCGGCAGCCTGCGCCTCACGCTTTGCTTTTTCCGCGAGGCGAGCGCGCTCTGCCTCGGCTTCGGCCCGCTTCTGTGCTTCGAGCTCTGCGGCGGCGCGGGCTTGTTCGGCCTCGCGTGCGGCGCGCTCGGCGTCCATTTTCGCGGCCAACGCTGCGGCCTCGCGCTGTTCGATCTTCGGCTTGTAGTAACCGAAGTACGAGCCAAATCCGAGGCCGAGGAGCAAAACCGCCGCCCCCGCCAGCAATGCAGGGTGCACGCCCTTGCGCTGCTGCGCGCTAATGGCGGCCAGCTCGCGCTCGTGATCGAGCATCCGCGTGTGGGCCTCCGCCTTCTCGCGCGCCTCCTGCTCCAAACGGACGCGCAGCTGCGCTTGCTCGCGCTCCCGCTCGGACAGCTCTTCCGCTTCGCGGAGTCGTTTCGCTTCAGCCTGCCGCGCTTCTTCCTCGGCGCGCAGTCGCGCTTCTTCCTCCGCCTCCCGTGCCTGGGCTTCGGCAGCAATGCGTTCACGCTCCGCGGCTTCGCGCTGCAGACGCTCCTCTTCTTCGCTGCGGACACGATCTTCTTCGAGATGCATGAGCTCGCGAAGATTGACGAGAACGGAAGACTCTTTATCTTCGGACATGATGCTAGTTATATTACACTTTTCCGTTGCCTACGGACAAGGGGCAGTAACGCCTTTTTGCAACTCGAAACGCTAGCAACGTCTTCGGAGTGCTGTCAAACCAATGCTTTTGTTGAATTTCCAGCATGACGGGAACCGAGCGCGGGTACGACGCAGAGAAATCCCTTGTGATTTGATATACAGTAGAATTTGCCGATAATATTGAAACCGTGAGTCAGCTCCGAGAGTTCCTCAAATATCTCGATCGGGATGATGTCACCGAGATCGTGTTCCAAAGCGGCGCGGCCGCGACCGCGAAGAAGCGGGGGAAGGCGAGGCCGGTGACCGGTGCGCCGATGAGCGCAAGGCATATCCTCAAGTTGCTGCGCGACACGCCTTTGCAAAGTTTGGTTCCGAGTGAGGATGGCGCGTCCGCTGCGACCTCGACCCTGATCGACGGCGCGGAGTACATCGCGACAGCGATTCGCTCGGGCCAGATGCTCTTGCTGCGGGTTCGTCGCGCCGGCCGGAGCACCGAGCCGCCGGGGGCGCCAATCGGCGCCGTTGCGCCCCTTCAGATCTCAGTCCCCGCCGATGCGGTAGAGCAGAAGCCAGCGGTCGAGTCTTACGAGCCTCCGCCGATGCCTGAAAAGGATCGTGCAACCTTGGGGTCGCCAGCCGCGGTCCCTGCACCTCGGGTTGCGGCCCCCTCGGCCGAAGGTTCCTATCGAACGCCGGCAGAAGCCGAGGCGCTCGGTGAGTTCATCCGATCGGATCTCCCCGTCCCTGCACCCGCGGGTCTGCGCGCGCTTCTGCTGCAGGCTCGGGACGCCGCGGCTAGCGATGTTCACATCATGTCGGGAGAGCCGCCGCGACTTCGCAAAGCCGGGCGCCTATCTGCTGTCGGGCCGGTCCTGTCCGACGATCAGGCGCGCGGCCTGGTCATGCCGCTTCTGAGCGATCGTAGTGCCAAGCAATTGAACGAGCTCGGCTACGCGGACTTCGCTTGTCAACTCGAAGGGGTCGGTCGCCTGAGAGTCAACGTCAACGAGCAGCGAAGCGGCATCAAGGGGTGCTTTCGTCTCATCATGGCAGAGCCTCCAACCCTCGAGTCACTCGGCCTTCCGAGCGAGCTCCGTCAAATGCTGAGCTACCATCAAGGCTTAGTCGTGGTTTCGGGCCCCAACGGCGCGGGAAAAACCACGACCCTTTCTGCCTTGGTCGACCTGTTCAACAGCGAGCGGAGCGTACACATCATCACCGTCGAGGATCCGGTCGAGGTGATTCATCCAATCAAGAAGGCCATCGTCAGTCAACGGGAAGTCGGAATCCACACAAGGAGCTTTCACTCTGCGCTGAAAGGTTCGCTCCGTGAAGACCCCGATGTAATCGCTATCGGAGAGCTTCGCGATCGCGAAACCGTCGAGAAAGCTCTCGAAGCGGCGGAAACCGGTCACCTCGTGTTCGCGACGATGAGCACTCCATCGGGCGCGAGGACGATCGGACGCTTGATCGACATGTTCCCTCCCGACGACCAATCGCAGGTTCGATCCACCTTGGCCGGTGTCCTCAAGTTCGTCGTGAGCCAGCGCCTAGTGCCCCGCAAGGACGGAAACGGCAGGGTTGTCGCGGTCGAGCTTCTAACCGGCGGGATGGCGCTCTGGACGCTCATCCGCGACGACAAGCTCTTTCAACTTCCGAGCCTGCTCCAGCGTGGCCGCGCGTTCGGAATGATTCGCATCGAGGACTCCTTGAACGAGCTGGTCTCTTCGGGCGTCATCGCCCTCGAAACCGCAAAGAAGTTTGCAGAAGATCCGCGTCTCCTAGGCCGCGCTTCGAAGCAACCGGTGGCCCCGCCTCAGGCGTCGTCCGCGCGGGGAGTCAAGGGCACCATGCGCAATGTCTTCTCGAAAAAGGGGTCCTAGGACGTGCCAGCTCTCGATCGCTATTTCGACGTATTGCTCCAGAGGGGAGGGTCCGACCTTCACCTTTCCATCGGTTACCCCGTGATGATCCGCGCCAAGGGCGAGCTCGTGGCCATCGACGACCGGCCGCTCGATCATCGAACCATCGTTGGGCTCATGGATGAGATCCTCAACGAAGACCGCCGAACCTACTTCCACGCCCATCGTGACCTCGACTTTGCGTACGGGTACCAAGACAAGGCGAGGTTTAGAGCGAATTATCTCTACAAGACGACAGGTCCGGGGGCGGTGTTTCGAACGATTCCGAGTGAGATCCTCACGGCCGAGCAGCTTGGGCTACCCCATGCGGTCGTCGAGCTAGCGGAGAAGCGCTCGGGGCTGGTCCTGGTGACCGGGCCGACCGGAAGCGGAAAGAGCACCACGCTCGCGGCCATGCTCGATCACATCAACCGGAACCGTGAAGGGCACATCCTCACCATTGAAGATCCCGTCGAGTTCGTTCACAAGCCGAAAAAGTGCCAGATCACCCACCGCGAAGTGGGCGATCACACCCCCAGCTTCGCCGACGCGATCCGAAGCGCAGGGAGAGAGAACGCGGACGTGATCCTCGTAGGCGAGCTACGTGGCCGAGAGACGATGCAGATGGCGCTTCAGCTCGCGAGCTTCGGTATCTTGATCTTCGCGACCGTTCATACCAACTCGGCGCCCGCAACGATCGACCGTTTCGTCAACGCGTTCCCCGCCAGCCAACAACCTCAAATCCGTGGCATGCTCGCCGACTCGCTGGCTGGCATCGTGGCCCAGCAGCTGTTGCGCAAGGCAGACGGAAGTGGCCGAATCGCGGCCCAGGAAGTGCTAATCGGAACCTCGGGTGTTGCGGCCGCCATTCGCGAGGCCAAGACCTCCATGCTCACGAGCCTGATCCAGAGCGGTGGATCGCACGGCATGCAGAGCATCGACTCCGTCCTCGAGAAGCTCGTGAAAGCCGGCAAGGTCGCCCCAGAGGACGCCCTCGAGAAAGCCGCCGACAAGGACAGCTTCGCGAGGATCCCGCAGGTCGCGGCGGTGATGAAACCGTAGATCACCGGGGCGCGGAAAAAACGCGTCACGGGGTTCCGTCGAACGGGGCGCCTTGCAGAGGTGGCCGGAGGGGCTGGGGGCCTGGGGCCACGCAAGGCGCCCCTCGGAGCTCGCGCCAATCGGGGGTGGTTGCTGTCTTGCCGATTGTCACTCACACGTCGACTCCACCCCATGACGCGTTTTTTCCGCGCCCCGGTGCGTCCGTCGCCAGACGTTCTTCACCCCATAGTCGATCGCTGCCGGGCTTCGCTCACGCAGCGTCGATCGACAGCGTTAGCGGGTTGCCGTCGATTTCGGTGTCGTGCTCGCCAGATGCTTCCGCGGCGCGGACGAACCCGCTTGCTAGCGTCTCGCGCGCGATCCGCGCCGCGTGTTCTTCGACCGCCTCGGCAAGCTCTCCCTCGGCGTTCCATTCCACCTCGATGCGCGCTTCATAGGGGAGGTCCATCGTCTTGCGCGCGCGCTGGATGCGATTGATGACTTCGCGCGCCATGCCCTCGCGGCGCAGGCTGTCGTCGACCCGGGTGTCGAGCACCACTACCTGGCCCGAGCCCGACGCGGCCGCGAAGTCGTCCCTAGCGCTCAGTCGCACCTCGACGTCGCTCGCTGTGAGCTCGATCGGGCCGTTGGGCAGTTGAACCACGATTTTTTCGTTTGCTTCCATCTCGGCGTAGAGCGCAGAGCCATCGGCGTCGGCGAGCGCCTTTTTACACGCGGGCACCTGCTTACCGAGCTTGGGCCCGAGGACGCGGAAGTTCGGCACGAGCTCGAATTCGACGTACTTGTGCGGTTCTTGGGTAAAGCCGAGCGCTCGCACGTTCAGCTCTTCTCGAATGGCACTCGCAAAACGGTCGATCCCGCGACGCTCGTCGTCGTCGGCCACGACGATGATCGCCTCGGCTAGCGGCTGCCGCACCTTGAGCTTGTTTTCGTTGCGTACGCGCTGCCCGAGCGTGACCACGTTGCGGACCCGCCCGACCGTTTTGCGCAGCTCCTCGTCGATGCGCGCGGGGTCGGGCTCGGGGAAGGAGGCGAGGTGCACCGAAACCGGCGTCGACGGATCGTCTTTGTGGACCAGATTCTGGAACAGCGTTTCGGTCATGAAAGGAACGAAGGGCGCCGCCAGCTTTGCGAGGTCGACCAGAACCTCGTACAGCGTGCTGAAGGCCGCGCGCTTGTCGTCGCTATCGTCCGAAGCCCAGAACCGAGCGCGGCTTCGGCGCACATACCAGTTCGACAGCCCATCGATGAAACCCAGGAGGTGTCGCACCGCCATGTGGCTCTTGTAGTCGTCGAGCTCCTGGCGGACCGCTCGCACCGTTGCGTCGAGCTCGGCGAGCACCCATCGATCCATGTCCGGCCGGTCGGTTAGCGCCGGCCGTGCCGCAGCAGCGGTCCAGCGGTCGATGTTCGCGTAGGTCACGAAGAAGCTGTAAACATTCCAGATCTTGAGAAGAAACTCGCGAACGGCGTCGGTCGCCGCATCGTCGAAAAACCGGGTGCTCTGCCCGGGCACCGTGCCGGCATAGAGAGCCCAGCGAACGGCATCGGCTCCGACCCGATCCATGAGCACGAGCGGGTCGGTGTAGTTCTTGTCGCGCTTGCTGAGCTTCTTGCCTTTTTCGTCGGTCATCAAGCCGAGGACGACGCAGTTCTGGAACGGGTGCGGATGGGCGCGCTCCGGGAACATGAGCGAGCTGATCGTCATGAGCGAATAGAACCAGCCGCGCGTCTGATCGACCGCTTCGGTGATGAAATCGGCCGGGAAGGCGCCCTCGAAACCGTCCGCGTTCTGATGCGGGAAGCCCCACTGCGCAAAAGGCATGCAGCCCGAGTCGAACCAGCAGTCGATGACCTCGGGCACCCGCCGATATACGCCGGGCTCGCCATCCTTGGTCCAGCTGACCGAGTCGATCCAAGGCTTGTGGACCATCAAATGATCTTGCAGCGTCGGATCGGCGGCCTTGGCCTTTTCGAAGTGGGCAAAGGCGTTGGGATTTCGTTCGAGGATCTCCGCGACCGACCCGACGGACTCTACCGCGCCGGTCTCGTCGTTCTTCCAAATCGGAAGCGGCGTCCCCCAGAAGCGCTCGCGCGACAGGGCCCAATCGACGTTGCCCTCCAGGAACTGCCCCATGCGGCCGCTCTTGATGTGCTCGGGCTCCCAGTGGACCGCCTGGTTGTTCTCTTTGACGCGCTCGATTTCCTGGGTGGTGCGGATGAACCAGGATCGCCGGGCGTATTGGATGAGCGGGTCGTCCATCGCTCGCCAGCAGAACGGGTAATCGTGGCGATAGACCTCTTCTTTGAAAAGGACCCCGCGCGTGCGCAGGTTGCGGATGATGTCGCGGTCGGCGTCTTTGCAGAACCGGCCAGCGAAGTCGGTGACCTCATCGGGAAAGGTCCCGTCGGGCTTCATCAGCTGCAGAAAACCCATTCCCTTCTCTTTGCAGACCCGGAAGTCGTCCTCGCCAAACGCGGGCGCGAGGTGAACCAGGCCCGAGCCACTGTCGAGAGAGACGAAATCCGCATCGATGACCTGCCAGGCGGGTCCTCCTTCGGGCTCGGCGTAACGGAACGGAGGCTCGTAGCGCATGCCGACGAGCTCGGAGCCCTTGCGCGTCTCTACGACCTTGATCCCTTCGCCGAGCGCTTTTTCGACCAGCGCCGCTGCGAGCACGAGTCGCTCTCCATCTTCGAGCTCGACCGTCGCGTAGTCGGTCTTCGCACTCACCGCGAGCGCGATGTTCGACGGAAGAGTCCAAGGTGTCGTCGTCCAGGCGAGAAAAGAAGTTCGCTCCTCCCCGACGACGGGAAAGCGCACCATCACCGAAGGGTCGTCGATGGTCCGGTAACCCTGGCCGACCTCGCCAGCGGAGAGCGCGGTTCCGCCCTGCGGCCACCACCAGACCACTTTGTAGCCCTGGTAGAGAAGCCCCTGCTTGAACATCTCGGAGAGCGCCCACCAGACACTCTCCACGTAGGATTTGTGGAAGGTCACGTAAGCGGAATCGAAATCGACCCAGAAGCCGATTCGCTCTGTCATCTTCTGCCACTCACCGATGTACTTGAACACCGAGTCGATGCATTTCCGGCTAAACGCTTCGACGCCGAACTCCTGGATCGCCTCGCGCCCGCTGATGCCGAGCTCTTTTTCGACTTCGACCTCGACGGGCAGGCCGTGCGTGTCCCAGCCAGCACGCCGCGGCACGTAGTACCCGCACATGGTTCGGTATCGAAGGAAGACATCCTTCATGACGCGGGTGAGTACGTGGCCGGGGTGAGGCATCCCGTTGGCCGTCGGCGGGCCTTCGTAGAAGATGAAGGGTTGCTTCTCTGCGCCGCCTTCGAGGGTCTTTTCGAAAATCCGGGTCTTCTCCCAGAACGCGAGCTGGGCTGCGTCGATCTCGGGGAAGGAAACCTGCGGCGAGACGGGGTCGAACATGGCCCCGCGGCATACCACGCCAAGCCGCGATTTCCACCGGGACCCGCTGGTTTGAGAAAGAGCGATGCTCCTGATAGACCCCGCGTATGGCTGAGCTGATCGATGGGAAGGCGCTTGCCAAAGAAGTGCGGGCGGAGGTCAAGTCCCGGGCCGATGACTTTCGGGCGACGCACAACCGGGCGCCGGGTTTGCATGTGGTGCTCGTCGGCGACGATCCGGCATCACAGGTCTACGTGCGCAACAAGGAGCGAGCCGCCGCGAAGGCCGGGATCGAGGGTCGCGTCCACCGGCTCCCCGCCGAAACCTCGGAGGCGGACCTCCTCGCTCTCATTTTCGAGCTCAACGGAGACGACCACATCGACGGGATCCTCGTCCAGCTCCCGCTCCCCGATCATCTGCACGATCAAACGATCGTGGACGCGATCGACCCGGCGAAGGATGTCGACGGCCTTCACCCATTCAATGCCGGGCTCCTCGTCGTCGGCCGCAAAGGCCTCCGCCCTTGCACGCCGAGCGGCTGCATGCGCATGCTCGAACATGTGGGATGCGACCCCAAGGGCAAGCGCGCCTTGGTTCTCGGCCGCAGCACCCTGGTCGGAAAACCGATCGCCCTCATGCTCCTCGAGAAGCACGCGACGGTCACCATCGCCCATTCGCGCACCGAAGATCTCGCCGAACGCGTCCGCGAATCCGATATCGTGGTTGCCGCGGTCGGCCGCGCAAACCTCGTGAAAGGCGATTGGGTCAGGGATGGGGCCGTCGTCATCGACGTCGGCATCAACCGACTGGACGACGGCACTCTAACCGGCGACGTCGACTTCGAGGGCGCCAAAGACCGAGCCGCGCACATCACGCCAGTGCCGGGTGGCGTAGGGCCGATGACGATCGCGATGTTGTTGAGCAATACCGTCGACGCGGCCGAAGCACGGATTATGTAGGCGCGCTCGTGTGCTGCCGCCTGCCGTATGGGAGCCGGTTCGGGTGTCGCTGTTCGGCTTCTGCTGCCGCGGACGCTGGCGCTGGCATTGGCGCTGACACTGGCGCTGACACTGGCGCTGACACTGACGCTGGCACTGGCACTGACGCTGGCGCTGGCACTGACGC
>SHLP01000245.1 GCA_004283055.1 Deltaproteobacteria bacterium | reverse complement strand
ACGCCGTACCACTTGTACGCTTCCTCGTCCTTGAAATGGATGAGGTTGAGCACGTCCACCGGCACCGGCAGATCGGCTCGGTACAGCCGCTTGACGGCGTCGAGGTCGAGTTGGTCGAGCATGCCCATCGGGCGGGTTCTAGTACGCGGCGACCGCGCTCGCCATCGAGTCGATCCTTTCCGGGGTGCCGCTGCCGCTTGTTGCCCCTAGGAAAGTCCGATAAGGAGCGAACGGATGACCGAGGAAATGAAGGCCGCCGCGATCGAGGAGCTCAGCGAGTCGTCCGCCGAGATCGCGCCATGGGTGTCGGTCGTCACCCGCATGCTGTTCGCGGCACCACTCGCGCAGGTTTGGGACGGCCTGGTCTTCTACGAGGAGCTCGCCGGGCAGCCGCCCTGGCATCTGCGTCTGCTCTTGCCCGTGCCGATCGGAACGGAGGGCAAAGTCTCCGCCGTCGGCGACGAGGCAACCTGCCTCTACGAAGGCGGACATCTCCTGAAGCGCATCACCAGAATCGTGCCAGGCGACGTCTACGAGTTCGAAGTCGCCGAGCAGGCGCTATCGATCGGCGGCGGCATGCGGCTCTCGGGCGGCCGATACACGCTCAGGGCACTCGGCGACGGGCAAACCGAAGTCGCTCTGGAGACGCGCTACCTGAGTCGCAAATGGCCGCGTTGGTTTTGGAGGCCGCTCGAGAAAATGGTCTGCCACATGTTCCATCGCTACCTCTTGGGCTCGATGAGACGCCAGGTCGAAGCCGGATAAAGGACGGACGTGCCAGAGCTCATGCCACCGTACTGGTTGATTCGCGCGGCGGTCGCGGCGGTCTGGTTCTACGAAGGCCTCTGGTGCAAGCTGCTGCGCGGCGAGCCGCGTGAGTTCGAGGTCGTGAAAGCGGTGCCGCGCTTCGGGGAGCGATTCGGCGTTCCGTTTCTGCTCGCGCTTGGCGCCGTCGAAGTCGCCATCGGGCTCTGGGTCTTGAGCGGCGCGGCTCCCTTCTTGTGCGCGCTTTCGCAGACCGTGCTCCTCGTTTCCCTGAACGCCAACGGCTGGATTTGGTCGAGGCACATCATTCACGACCCGCGGGGCATGCTCGTGAAGAATTTCGCCTTCCTCGTCCTGGCCTGGGTCGCTGCGAGCGTTCCGGCAGGCGCGGGGCCATGAGCACGAGCGGGGCGGTTACGATCTGGGAGCGCGGCCGCCTCGATGCCCGTGTCGGTCCGAGACAAGTGCTTTTTGGGCGCATGTACGAAGACCCTTCGATCGAGCTCGGGGCCTTTCGGCCGGGGAGCCGGGTCTTGTGTATCGCCTCGGCCGGTTGCACCGCGATGAAGCTCGCACCGCATCACGAGGTCGTTGCGATCGACATCAATCCAGTCCAGCTCGCCTATGCCGAACGCCGCTTCGAGGGCGACCGCGGCGTTCGCGGCCGAGCCGAGCGCATCATGGATTTCATGCGCTTCTTTGGTCCGCTCGCAGGCTGGTGGCCGTCTCGCGTCCGCGCCTTCGTCGAGCTCGATGATCCAGCCCAGCAGATGCATTACTGGGAGCGAGAGCTCAACACCTGGCGCTTCCGCGCTGCGGTCGACGGCCTGTTCTCCATCACGGCACTCCGCGCGGTGTATGCCCCCCGCTTCCTGGATTTTCTTCCGAATCGCCTCGGGTCGGTCATGCGTGGCCGGATGGAACGCTGTTTCGCGCGGCACCCCAATCGAAGCAATCCCTACGCGCGCTCTCTGCTTCTCGGGGAGCTCTCTTCGGAGCCGCCGCCGTCGCAGGCCAACGAGATCCAACTCGTGCACGCGGATGCAGCAAGCTTTCTCGAAAGCCAACCGGCCGCTAGCTTCGACGGCTTCACGCTCTCGAACATCTTGGACGGCACCGACGATGCCTATCGGCAAAGGCTCTTTTCGGCCGTGAAGCGCGCAGCCACGCCGGATGCGATGACCGTGCTTCGGAGCTTTGGCAACGCGGACGCCGACTCTCCGGCCAATCGCGCGGAAGACGATCGCTCCATGCTCTGGGGCAGCGTCCTGGTCAGGCCCGCCCACGAGCTGGGTCTCGAGCGTTAGAGGAACTGACCTCTAGCCGCTACTCCGCGGTCACGCTGAGCGCGACTCGGCCGGGGCCTGACGCGTAGCTTGCCGTGTCGAGCTGGGTGAGGGCGCCGCTGGCGATGTCGATTCCGTAGAGGACGACGCCTCCGGCCTGAGTCGGATTTCCGTTGCCGCCGCGGAAGTAGGCGACGACGGCAAGCTCGCCGTCATCGCCGGTCACCGCCACATCGCGATTCTGAATTGGGCTCCCGCCTGTCGTGATCAGCTCGTCTTCGAGCGTCAGCGCGACCCCGTCGAACGACACCGTTCGAACCTCGTCTTTCCCTGCCAAGACAAAACGGCTGCAGTCGTCGTTGTGCGCCTGCGCACGGACGGGGGCGTCGCTGAAGAACCCAATCGCATCGATCTCCAGAGGTGACTCCGGGTCGGTCAGGTCATAGATGGCGAAGTCCTGGTAGCTGATCGAAGTGACGAGCAAGTCGGTCGTCCCGAGGCACGCGGCCGACGGAACCACCTCGGTGCCATTTCCACCGGCGCCGATCGCGACGCCCAGCACGGCGTCGCCGGTGATGTCGAAGATGTAGGTGCCGTTGTAGAGATACGTTCCGTTTGGATGCGTAGAAAGCCCGTGCAAGTCCGTGGCACCCCCTTCGGCGACGAACGACAGGTCGCCAGAGCCGGCGTCGACCGAAAAGATCTCGACGATGTCATTGGCGTCTTCCTGAACGTAGAAGCGGGTGCCGTCGGGCGAGAAGGCGAATCCGCGCGGCGCGCACGAGCCTTCCTGGCCTGTGTAACCGGTGAACAGCTCGTCACCTTGGGCACAGGAGATGCCGTCCTGTTGGAAGGCTGCGTCGTTCATTTCGTAGGCGACCCCATCGTAGCTGATGTCGGTCTTGGTGAAGGTGAAACGATCGATTCTACCGTTGCCCCAGCACCAATCGATGTCGGCTGCGCAGTCGTTTGAAGAGCCGACGTAGATGCGCTGCTGGCCTGCCTGCTGCACCGCGCCGTAGATCTGATGGCCTCCGAGCAGGCCGGCGGCCGGAATCTCCGCAGAGTCGACCTCGACGATGGTCCCTCCCGACACGTCCAGAAGCCGAACGGTGCGCCCGTGGGTCACGATGACGCGTGCCTCCGGGCCCGTTGAGCCGCCCATCCCGGCAGCACCGCCCATCCCGGCAGCACCGCCC
>SHLP01000125.1 GCA_004283055.1 Deltaproteobacteria bacterium | reverse complement strand
CTCGCCAATACGCCGGAGTTCGAGCCAGGCCTCGAAGCCTATGACTTGCCGGCGAGCGGCGTCGACGCCGGCGGCGTCGTGAGCTGCGCGCCGTAGCACTCGCACTCCAAGCGCATTTCGTTTGTTTGCGCGATCCGCAGGGCGTGTTCCTGCTAGATGCTGACGTGAACCTCGTGCCCTTCGTAGGCTGCGATGCCCTCGTCGACCTGGTGACCGAGCTCGCGTGCCAAAACCAGCAGCGATCGAGCTATCGCGAGCTCATCGCCGATCAAGGGTCGATCCGGGTCATCGGGGTTGCGCCGGGCCTTTCCCTTACCCACCAGCTCGCCGCCGCCGATCGTGAGGCGGGCCTCCGCGTCGGTGGTGTCGCCTTCCTCGACGACTTCGATGGTTACAGTAAATGACTTTGCCGTGGCCATTGGTCACCTCCTCAAACGTCTTTACGTTCTATCCGTCCGTAACTATACGCGAGATGTAGGAGCGCCGCCGTGGAAATGGAATACCGACGACTCGGAAATACGGGCCTCAAGCTGAGCGTCCTCTCGTTCGGCTCCTGGGTGACCTTCCACCATCAGCTCGGCGGTGGCACCGCCGTAGCCTGCATGCAGGCAGCTTGGGAAGCCGGGGTGAATTTCTTCGATAACGCCGAGGTCTACGCGGGCGGCAAATCGGAAGCGATCATGGGGCAGGCCGTGAAGGAGCTCGGTTGGCCCCGTGAGTCGTTCGTTATTTCGACGAAGCTCTACTGGGGCTTGCGCGAAGGCCCCAATACGAAGAACACGCTGAATCGCAAGTACCTAATGCACGCGATCGACGGCTCGCTCGAACGCCTGGGCCTGAGCTTCGTCGATCTTCTGTTCTGCCACCGACCCGACCCGGACACGCCGGTCGAAGAGACCGTCTGGGCGATGAGCGACATCATCGCCTCGGGGAAGGCGCACTACTGGGGCACGTCGGAGTGGGCCCCAGAAGCGATCGAGGAAGCCTACGAGATCGCCGAGCGCTACGGCCTGCGAAAGCCGGTGATGGAGCAGCCTCAGTACAACCTGCTTTGGCGCGAAAGGGTCGAAAAGGAGTACGCGCCGCTCTACGAAAAGCACGGGATGGGAACGACGGTATGGAGCCCTCTTGCCTCGGGCGCGCTCACCGGAAAATACCTCGACGGCATTCCGGACGAGAGCCGCGCCGCCCTGCCCGGTTACGAATGGCTTCGTGAATACATCGTCACCCCGGCGAACGAAGGCAAAATCCGACGCGTGCTCGAAGTCGCCGAAGACCTCGGCTGTACACCAGCCCAGCTCGCGATTGCCTGGTGCGCCAAGAACCCCAGAGTCTCGACCGTCATCACCGGCGCAAGCCGGGTCGAGCAGGTGCGCGAAAACATGGGCGCGCTCGAAGTCATTCCACGACTCACCGAGGAAGTGATCGCCAAGCTCGACGGCCGCGCGTAGACCCAAACGAGCGTTGCGTTTCTAGTTTACCGATTGTTTCTTTCCCGCGATCGCCGCGCGTGATCTCGATTTAGCTTTACCGAACGACAAGCTGATCTCCGAGAGAACTCGAACACTTGGAAGTTTGTTCGCTTCGAAGCTTTACGGCCGCTGCGTCCAACCTCAACTTGGCTGCAGGCGTAGCCGCGATTCCTCGAGGGTTTCGCCCCGCGTCGCTTTCTTGTCAGGAGACCCGATGACTGATTCCTTGAATCGAGAAATGAACCACAAAGACGTCGAAATCCAAGGTGACTACGACTCGCGCTTCGAGCCCGTCGTCCGCGTGCTGCGAAAGCAAGTCGCACGCTACGGAGGGGGCGCGGCCGCGTCCGTGTTCCTCGAAGGAAAGCCCGTCGTCGACGTCTGGGCCGGGCAGGCTCGACACGACGGAAGCCCCTGGGAGCGCGACACGATGTCTCTTTGCTTCTCGGCGAGCAAAGGGGTGGCCGCCACCGCCATCCACATCCTCGCGACCGACGGCCTTCTCGACTACGACGCGCCGGTAGCCCGCTATTGGCCCGAGTTCGGACAGAAGGGCAAAGAGGTGATCACAGTGCGCCAGGTGCTCGCGCACCAGGCAGGCCTTCACAAAACTGCTCCACTAGTCGACGACCTCACCGACATTCTCGACTGGGACAAGGTGATTTCCCGCCTCGAATTGACCGAGCCCGATTTTCATCCGGGAACGGCGAACGGCTACCATGCGATGACCTTTGGCTGGCTCGTGGGGGAGCTCGTTCACCGAGTGTCCGGCATGAGCTTCACCGACTTCGTGCAGAGGCGAATCGTCGAGCCGCTCGACCTCGACGGCATGCTCATTGGGGGCGCCGATGCCGAGCTCGACCGCGTCGCCGACCTCGTGGGTGTTCCTGCGATTCGGCGTCACGGAGCAGCTCCGCTGCCCGACGGGTACAGCGCTCCCGCTTGGATGCCCAATGGCCCGCTTCGGAGCCTGCTCGATCGAGGGCTCACGCCGAAGAAGATGGCCGAGCTCGTCACGCACCCGTCGTTTTGGAAGGCGTCCATTCCGGCGATGAATGGGGTGTTCACGGCGCGTTCGCTCGCGAAAATGTACTCCGCCTTGTCCCTAGGAGGAGAGCTGGACGGCACCCGTCTGGTGTCCGAGGAGATCATCGAGCAAGCGGCCCAGGTTCAAATGAAGCGGCCCGATAAGGTGGTTCTCTACCCGCTGCACTGGCGCCTCGGCTACCACCGCGCCGATGCCCTCCTGATGGATGTTCCACGAGCATTTGGCCACTACGGGACCGGCGGCGCAGGCGCGTGGGCCAATCCCGATCTCGAGCTCTCTGCCGCGCTCGTCCACAACGGATTTCCGTTCTCGCCCACGGGGCAGGCCCGGACCGCGATGATGACCCCGGCAGTCTACGAGTCGCTCGGCCTGTACAAGGGGATTTTTCACACCCTCAGGCGCGGACCGATCATCGAGCTTCTCCCTGTACGCGAAGCGAAACGCGCTCCGCAACTGTCGAACGCAGAGCGGGCTGCGTAGCACCCAGCGTAGCTTGCAATCGGTTCGGTCAGGGCTTTGCCGACTGAAGTCCGCCTGACGCGGTAGCCCAACGGATAGTAGGGATCCGAGTGTTGATGCTTGCGCCGAGCTCGCCACGTGCAACCGGCCGCCTCCGGACCAAAGCTTCAACATCGAACCCCAGCACCCCGTTCTGTTCGCGCGTCCACTGTGCACGATAGTCGAGTCGACAGCCTGGCAGAACGGGTTCGAGAAATCGTAGGTCGACACGACTGGCGAGCCCAACGATCGGTGAGCGCGACATTTTTTCGAGCAACGCCAGGCCTTCCTGCGACGGAGCGGCGCCGGGGCGAAGCGAATACGCTGCGTCCAGCGCCTCGAGCGCATCAAGCCCGAGCGACTCGTCTTGGCGCTCCGCACCTACCCGCCGAATCGCCTCGAGAGTTGCCAGAAGCTGAGTCGTCTGTCCCAGGCCTTCGATGACGTACACTCCGGGCCACACCGACCAATCGGGGAAGTGGCCGTCGAACACAGGGTGGTTCACCGAGATCTCGAGGGAGGCTTCGATGGAGCGCACCTCTCCAAGACGGTAACGCTTGATACAGTCCACGAACAGAAAAGGCCTCCGATGCGGCAACAGACGCTGTACGATGTCTGCGCCGAGGCCGCGACGCTCTTCGTTCGTTCGTGTCATGCCAGCTCCTTGACGACGGTCTGCAACTCCTCGAGTGAAGCCGTGCTGTGAATTCGAACGTGTACGTGCGCCTCGAGATGACGTGCGAGGATGTTTCGCAGCGTATGGTGAGGACCCAGGATCACGATCTCGTCCGCTCCTTCTCGGAGAAGGCGCTGGATGGCGTCGTGAAGATTCATGGGCCGCGTGAGCTGCGAAAGTAGCAGCGCCGCAGCCTGGCTCGCGTCGGTGGGGCTGTGATCGGGCGTCTCGCCGCTTACCCATGCAGTGGCGCCGGAAGCGTCGCCGATGAGCGATTGGGCCAAGGGCTGCAAGTCGGAAACCACTTGCTCCATGAGTGGAGAATGCCACGGGCCGGACACCGGGAGGGGCGAGACGCCCTCCAAGGAAGCCGCCGCGCGAAGCGCCGCGCGATTCCCGGTAACCAGATGCGTCTCTTCGGTAGTCTGGCCCGCCTCGAAGATGGCGCCGACTTTCCTTGCGTGCGCGACCACCTCGTGCGCCCTTGCTCTGGATCCCCGGACCCCTGCCATCCCACCGGGGTGGGCCCGGGCAGCCAAAGCCATCCGATGCCCTCGCTTCGCCGAAAGAGAGCAAGCGTCTGCGAAGCTCAGATGGCCGGCGACCGCGAGTGCGCCGACCTCTCCTGCTGAATGCCCGAGCACCAGCGATGGCTCGATGCCCTCATCGAGGAGAAACGCAGCGGCGCCCAATGCCGCCGCGGTCAGTGCCGGTTGTAGGTACTCGGTGCGCAGCAGCGATCGCCCGCCGACCTCCGTGAGGTGCCGCAGATCCTTGTCGGCTGCTGCGCTTGCCCGCTCCCAAAGGGCTGCCGCTGGCGCGTACGCTCGAGCAAGCTCGAGGCCCATTCCAGCGTGCTCGGCCCCTTGCCCCGCGACAAGCCAAGCGATCATGCCGTCATTCCCCCGTCGACTACCAGCGTCTGACCCGTGATGTAGCTGGCATCCTCAGAGGCCAGGAAAGCGACTGCACTGGCGAGCTCTTCGGAGCGCCCGGCCCGGCCCATTGGAAGCTCCGCTATCTTTGAATCGCGCGCGCGGTGATCCATTCGCTGCGCCATGCCCGCGTCGAAGATCCCTGGAGCGACGGCGTTGACCCGAATGCCTTGCCCTGCAAGCTCGCGAGCGAGGGTTCGAGTGAGCGCGATCAAGCCCCCTTTTGACGCCGAGTAGCTGGCTTGCCCAGGGCTTCCGTGGAGGCCCGCTACGGATGCCACGTTGACGATCGCCCCGCTGCGAGCGCGCATCATCGTCGGGAGGGCCGCGCGTGTACAGGCCATGGTGCCAATCAAATTGATCGCAATCACCTCAGCGTCGTCGGCATCGGATTGCATCAGGAAGAACTGGTCGCGGATGGTGGCCGCGTTGTTGATCAAGACGTCGAGGGCGGGCAGGCCGGAAATCGATTTGCGAACGGAAGCCGCGTTGTCGAGCTCGAGCGCTATCGCCCTAGCCTCACTACCAAACGCAGCGCACCGAGCGGCGCATTCCTCGGCCTCCTCCCGTCGCTGCCGGTATCCGACGAAGACGGAAGCACCTTCTCGTGCAAACCGGAGCGCGATGTCGCGGCCGAGCCCTCGCGATGCGCCTGTGACCAGGACTCGTCGCCGTTGAAATCGCATCACGGTAGTGCACCTTGCCACAAGGGAGGATCGCGCGATGTGTCGCGCGTCGAGTAGGTGTGCCGGTGCGGATCGACGAGCAGGCTTCGGTTGAAAAGGAGCGGGCTCGAGACCGTACGAATCCGGCAGTCGGCATGCCTGCCCGCCACGAAAAAGTCGTCGATCCCCGGATGAGCGACGGCGATGTCGAGGAGCGCAAGCCCCACGACTCCGCCGACACCGGGAGAAAATGCGGCCGTCGTGACTTTGCCCACCGGACCGTCGGGGCCGCTCACGGACTCACCCGCATCGGTGGGCACTCGGGAGACGAAGTGGGTTAGACGATGCTGCATGCTCCCGGCTCTGCGCGCTTCGATCGCCGCGGTGCCTGGATAGCTCTTTCGTGTCGAGATCCGCCATTGAAGCTGAAGCTCCAGCGGCGTGAGCCCCTCAACCGGGGTGTGCCGGACCGAGAAGAACCCGCTCTCGAGAGCACAAAGGTCCAGCGTCTGCAGGGAAACTTCGCGGCCGTCCATCGCGCCGACCAGCTGAAACAGCTCTCCCCAAACTCGGTCGGCGTGTTCGCTGCGAATCGCTAGGTCGTAGCCGTACTCCCCGGTCTTGCCGGCGCGGAAGCACGTCCCGTGATCGAAATGATAGAAACTGAGGTATGGCAGGCCGATGATGTCGGGTGTGAGCCACTTGCTCAGCACCTCCCACGAGTAAGGCCCGTGCAGCGAAATCATATCGTATCTCGGGCGAAGGTCCTCGAGCTCGAACGTAAGCTCCGGGTCCGCATGTTGGGTCAGTAGCTCCAAAAGCTCCTTTGTCGTGAGTCCCTCGCACATGAGGACATAGGCATCGTCATCGGGACAAACGTAGACGTCCGCGATGGGCTGCCCTTGCTGATCGAGGATCAACGTTTGGCGCATTCGCCCATCGCGCACCCAGAGATCGCTGCAGCAGATCGCGTCCACGGCGTCCGCCGCGTCATCACCGCTCAGACGGACGAGACCTACGTGGTCCATGCGACTCAGCGCTGCACGATGGCGGACCGATCGATATTCTTCCTCAAGACTCATCGTCGATCTCCATGATCGCGTCGACGATGGTGTTGACCGTACGCATCTTCGAGGACACGTAGGGCGAGCCGGAAAGCGTCAACCCAAAGACTGCGTCGAGCTGGACGACGAGCTCGACCGCATCGACGGAATCCATTCCGAGCCCTGTTCCGAAGAGGGGCGCATCGGGGTCAATGGCATCGGGGTCCATCTGCAGCTTCATCGTCTCGCGGAGCAACCGCCGGACCCGATCGAGAATGGCCTCTCTCGATGCAATGTACTTCGATAGCTCAGTCGACATCTCTGACCTTCGTCGAGGTGAGGATCATCGCAACACTGGCGGTCGTGCCCGAGCTCGCGACGAGCGCGCTTCTTGCCTCGCCTCGTCGCAGCAGGTCGAGCGCGCGTGCAACTGCGAAGGCAGAGGAGGTTGCCGGCGTTCTCCCCAAGGGGCTTGGCGGTTCGACGAAAAGCTCCGGCGCGCTCCTCGACCCCCAGCTGCGGCGCGCATCGGCGACTGCGTCGTCCACTCGATCGGGCCCCGCCAGCCCGATGCCGGCAACCTCGACGCCGGTGGGTTCAGCGCAGAGCAGGAGCGCACAGGCCGCATCACACACGTCATCATCGGTCGAATCCTGCGACCTGACATCAACCGCCGCGGCGACCATTCGATCCGAGTCGCGCCGCCGAGCGAGCATCCAAGCCGACATTACGGCAGCCATGAGGCCGCTTCCCTGCCCGATGGTAATCGTACTCTGAGGGCCGCGGATGTTGAGCGCCTTGGCGCATGCGCTCTGAGCGGCGCTCGGGAGCACTTGGGCGAATGCGGTCGTATCGGGCCTCGCCAGGCCGCGCTGCTCCAAGCTCGAGTGAAACCGATGCAGGCTGTCGGGCGAGGCTCGAAGGGCTCCCGCGATGAGCCCTGTTCGCTCTCGCGCGTTGCCTCTGAGCTGCACACCGGCCTCCGTCAGTGCCCTCGAAGTGACAGTCGTCAGAAGCTCCGCCGCCCTATCGATGCCACGAAGATCGGCTCGCGGGAGCTCGGCCGCCAGGTCGATGTTGCCCACGCCAGGCCCAAGACTCGCAGCCCCGTTTACGAAGACCCGTCTTCGCTCATCGCCGGGCGCAGACTTGGACTCTGCTCCCCCGAATACGAGCGCGGAGTTGCTCCCGCCGAACGCAGAGTTCGTGGAGAGCGCAAGCTCGTAGCTCAGCGGTGCGGGCCGCTTCGAGCCAACTGGACGCGGAGGCCCGCCAGGGCGCGGATCCTCGAAGCCGGCCGTCGTAGGTACGAGACCAGCGCCCATGCACTCGAGGGTGGTGATGACTTCGAGCACGCCAGCAGCGCTCTGGGCGTGACCGAGATGTCCCTTGCTCGAGCTCAATGGCAACGAGCCAGCGAGCTCCGAGCCGAACACCGATTGGATGGCACACCATTCAGCGGTGTCGTTGGCCACCGTGCCGGTGCCGTGGGCGTTGAGATAGCCGATCTCGGTTTCCGACGCTCCTGCGTCTTCGAGAGCGCTCCGGATCGCGGCTGCCACCCCCCGTCCTCGCGGCTCGGGGGAAGTCTCGTGGTATGCGTCCCCAGATAGACCGTAGCCTCGAAGGAGGGCATAGGGATCCGCGTCGCGCAGTCCGGCTCGTTCGATGACGAGGAAGCCAGCTCCCTCGCCGAGCGTTGTTCCCATCTGCGAGCCAAACGGGGTGCACGGGGCCTCGCTGAGGACACCCAACGCGTGAAAGCCGGCGAAGAGCGCGGGGGTCAGCGCATCGATCCCACCCGCAAGAACGATATCCGCGAAGCCCTCACGAATGAGCTCGGCTCCGAAGCCAATCGCCTGCGTCGAAGACGTGCACGCAGTCGAGATCGTGATCGCAGGCCCCGAGATGCCGAGCTCGCTCGTCAGGTTGCGCGCAAGACTCTCCGTCGTGTGATCTCCAAACAGGCTCGCGCCCAAGGTCAATGCAACGCGGGTGGTTCGAAGGCGTCCGGGGTCGAGGCGGGCGTGGTCGAGCGCGTCGCGAAGCGCGAGCATGCCGAACTCGTGGCAGAGCAAGGTCGGATCGCGATCGTCGGACTCGTAGCCCGCCACCATTGCGCCCACATGGGTGGAAAGGGCAGAGGTGTCGAAGCGGCGGACCGAAGCGATTCCAATCCTGCCTCGTAGCAGCGCCGCGCGAAATCGACGACGCCCGACGCCGAGCGGGCTCGCAACGCCCCAACCCGTGATGTGCGGAGAATCGCTCACTGATCGTCGGTCGACTTCAGCCGGGCGCGCTCCTCTTCGAGCTGCCTGCGGCGACGGGTACGTGCGGCAAGCACGAAGAGCGCGATCAAGAGCAGGAAACCGCCGATGCAGAGCGGAACGGCAGCGCCGATCGCGCCTGTCACACCCAACGCGATGCCGCCTACGAGCAGGAGCCCTCCGCCGGCGCCGGCGAGGCCCCTCGAAGCCCGGGTCAAGCGCTGCTCCTTGGCTTCCAAGCGCGCGAGACGCCGGCTCCGTTGCGCCGACGAGGGATCCGGCTCTTCTGCGGCTGGGGCGCTCGTCTTCACCGCCTCGGCGGCCATCGGGGAAGGAGTGGCTCCGACTGGATTCTCGTACTGGGCCCACATCCGCCTCGCAGCCGAGCTAACCCCGAAGTTGGTGTCGCTCTTCGTCCGGGCCTCGTTGCGCTCCGCGTATCGTGTGATCTGATCCGTCAACTCGGTGATCACCGCATCGGTGGACTGCATGCGGAGCCGGGAAGATAACTGACGGGATGCTCGGCGAAGGCGCAAGCGGCCGCGCATTCCGAGGCCGTGCCGCGCTCCGTCCTGGTCGAGGCCGTAGGCCATATCCATCAGGGTGTCCGGATTGTCCCGTACCTCTCGGTCGATCTGCTGCTTGGTCTCGTCGTCGGCCATCCCGATGACGTAGTAGGCATCCGCCACCGCTTGATCCAACACCGGCGACATCGCAGCGATGTCCGACTGGACTTCCTTGCTGTTACGGAGATCCTCGGGGAGCGAGCTCACCAGCTCCGAGTAGACGAGCGCCTGATAGGTCGTCGACAGGTATTCGTTGACGTCCGTCGCGAGGGCGACCTGGATATCCTCGCTGAGAAGGCCTTGTCGCTTCCCCTCGGCGACGTAGTCAGTCGTTCGCAGTGGCTCTATCCCGCGCTTAATGTAGTCGAGCTCTAACGCAGGCGAATCCGGTGCTCGGGGAACTCGACTCGTCTCGCATGATTCGTATCCCAACGTCGCGGTAGCAGTAGCGACCCCGCCCACCGCAAACGCAGCGACCCAGTCCCGTCTTGGCAGCAAGCGTGGAGACGAGCTCCCTGCAGCGTCGGCCTCGTTCTTTGAGTCGGACATCGACACCCCTCCTCTTGCCCGAGACGAGCATACAGTAGTACCTTATGGCCGACCAGGGGGTAAGACCCCGTGCCGGGTTGGTTGGATGTTCACAGCCTCCACCCGAACGAGTGGCTGCATCCTTTGCAGAGCGCTCGAATAGCAACGAAAAGAATTCGCCGCGCCGACATGGCAAGTCGTCTTGCGCGGCTGACTGCCGCACCGGGCCAAACGAAAGCTGAATGTGCCCCTATCGCCGGACATGGCGCAGGATGGCGGCCCTCGTGCGTTCGAGCGCGTTTTCCAAACGCTTCTGATCTATCATTGCCAACGTGATCTGCGCAGCGCTTCAGGAGGTGAATCATGAACACGACGACCCACGAGATCGCAGACGAGATCTTCCGAATCAGCACCTTCGTGCCCGAGGTTGGGCCGATGGGGTTGACGTTCAATCAGTTTCTCATCCGCGCCGACGAGCCGCTGCTGTTTCATACCGGGCCTCGCGCGATGTTTCCTGCCGTCCGCGGAGCAGTCGCAAAGCTGCTTCCCCCGGAGTCCGTCAGATGGATCGCGTTCGGGCATGTCGAATCGGATGAATGCGGTTCGATGAACGAGTGGCTCGAGACTGCGCCGCAGGCCACCGTCGCGCACGGCGAGCTCGGTTGCATGGTGTCGCTCAACGATCTCGCAAACCGGCCCCCGAGAGCGCTCCAACACGACGAAGTGATCGACCTCGGAGGCAAGCGCGTGCGACATCTGGATACGCCGCACGTGCCCCATTGTTGGGAAGCGCGCCTGCTTTTCGAAGAAACGACGCGGACGCTTTTTTGCGGAGACTTGTTCACGCACGTGGGCGAGCCTTCTCCGATCACATCAGATGACATCGTGGGCCCGGCGCGGGAAGCCGAGGCGATGTTTCACGCGAGCTGTCTGACCCCGACCACGGGAAGCACGATTCGCTCTCTTGCAAGCCTCGAGCCCGACGTGCTCGGAGTGATGCACGGGTCCTCTTTCAACGGGGCATGCGCCCAGGCACTTCAGAACTTGGCCGACGTCTACGACGAGCTGCTGGCGGCGGCAGCGCCGACTTCAATGACATGAGTACCTCAGCGGCAGCGAACAAGCTGCAAATGACGGGGCCGGCCAGCGAGCGCCTGGCCTCCCGAAGCACGATGAAGGTCTTTTGGACCTGCACGGCGCTCGTCTGGGGCGGCGTGGGTGTCTGTGCGGCTCTGTTCTTCGTGGGCGTCCTCGGATTCACCACGAGCGCCAAGATCGGGCTCTACGCGATCAGCATCTGGCTAAACGTCTGGGTGCTGGTGTTCCTGCTTCCGCAGAACAAGGGTCGGCCAAAGCTGGACCTCTACCACGATGCCTTGGTCGTATGGATGCTCTCCTACATGCTGACCAACGCCCTGTGGGAAATTCCCTGGGTGCTCTTCTCTCCGTTCGTGTTCGAAAACCTCCACACGCTCGACGACGTGGTGGCCCAGACCGACTTCATGCGGGAGAGCGTAGTCCACATGTATTGGTGGGTGCTGGCGTCCTTCAGCTCGGTAGATCTGCGCACGGTCAATCACAACTCCACGTTTTACACGTTGGAGCTCTACGCCTTCGTAAACGTTCTGACGGTCATCTACTTCTTCTACCTAAACAGGAAGCGTTCCCGCTATCGGTATCTCATACCGGTGCTCGGTTGCGGCGAGCCGGTCGCATCGACCTTCATCTTCTCGTTCTCGGAGGTGTTCGGCGGCTTCGAAAACATGTCAGGCGGCGTGGCCGACACTCTGCTCGCCTTGGTCTGGACCCAGTACCAGTACTTCCTTTTCCCTCTGATTTTCGGGTACTTCGGCGTGAAGCTGCTCATGGCCGATTGGCGACACTGAGCTTCGATACGAACGGGGAAAGCTCGCTGGTGATGGTTAACGAAAAAACGGCCATTCCATGGGCCGATCGAACGCTGAAAACTGAACCGGAATCGTGCAGGGCTCAGCGAGCTGAGACTGCATAGGTACTACTCGGATATGACCAGATACATTTCTCTTTCGAGAAAATGCTCCTTAGAAAGGAGGTGATCCAGCC
>SHLP01000124.1 GCA_004283055.1 Deltaproteobacteria bacterium | reverse complement strand
CCACCCTAGGGTCAAGCAACTTAGGAAAATTTAGCACTAAATTATGTGCTAATTACCTCTAAATTAGGTGAACCTAGAGAGCGGAACACAGACATCCGCGATCGTCGCGCACTGCTTGTGCTCGACGCGCGAACCCACCGAATGTCAACGAACGAAGGTGTCTGAATTCATGGTCGCAACGCTCGACGCCGAAGGCAAAAAAACCGGGATCGTCGTCGCTTAGTTGCCCCAGACGGGGACTCGACAATACTCGCGGGGTCGTGATCAGCTGGCATGGGGCATGGCGCGCGGTCGCCGTGGTGTTTTTGGTCTTTATGCTGCACTCGCCTGCGCATGCGCAGCGGAAGCACATCGTCCAACAGGGGCAGACGCTCGCTGCGATCGCGCAGCGGTATCGGGTTTCCGTCACGAATCTGGCGGCCGCAAACCGCCTGAAGAAGACGTCGAACCTTCGTGTAGGCCAGGTCCTGCGCATTCCGCCCAAGGGCGTGATCTACGTCTACCCGGGTCAGACGCTCACCGGCATCGCTCAGCTCAACAAGGTGAGCGTCAAGGCCTTGGCCAAGGCCAATCGTCTCAACCCCGATGCCACCCTTCGAGTCGGGCAGCGCCTCGAGCTCCCCGGCTACAGCCAGAGCGCCAAGGCGAGCAAGGCGCGCAACGCGATCCTGTCGGGGATGGTGACCCTCGAGCGTCCCGCCAGCCAAGAGACCCTGCGGGTCCGCCTTTTCGACAAAAGCGGGAAACTCGACGCAAAGGCTCGACAGCGGCTCGCACGATTTCTGCGCGACCGTGAAACGGACGAAGCGAAACGCCCGCCTCCGCGGCTGATGCGCGCGCTGGCGTATCTCGCGGATCATTTCAACGGCAGGACCATCGTCGTGGTCAGCGCCTACCGCTCCCAGAAAGGCGACGACAGTGGCGCGAGCCGGCATTCGACGGGCGAAGCGATCGACATTCGCGTCGAGGGCGTGCCGAATGAAGTGCTGCGCGACTACTGCCTCACGCTCAACAAGGTCGGGGTGGGCTACTACCCGCGCAGCAGCTTCGTCCACATCGATGTTCGCTCGAAGGCGGTCTACTGGGTTGATTGGTCGCGTCCGGGGGAGCCGCCTCTGTATCTGCCCCCCGGCGAGTCCCCTGAGAAATACGATGCCGGCGCTTCGAGCGCGGTCTCGCCCGCCAAGCTCTAGGGTTGTGTGCTCTCGTCCTTGCTGCCCTTCCCTTGCGGGAGCACGATTTGGTGCTCCTTGAGCCGTCGGTAGAACGTCCGCCTGGCCATTCCAAGCGCACGAGCGGCCTTGGCGCGGTTCCAGCCATGCATGTTGAGCGACGCCAGGATTCGGTCGCGCTCGGCCTCCTTGAATGAGGCGTAGTTGCTCGGGTCTCCCTCCGACGGCGCCGCCGCTCGGCTCGGCTCGATCGCAAGCTCCTCGGCCTCGATACAGCTCGACGCGGCGAAGATGGTGGCGTTGACCAAGAGGTGCTCGAGCTCGCGAACGTTCCCGGGGTAGTCGTGGGCGCAGAGGCGCTCTACGGCTCCGCGACTCAGGCGCTTCATCGGCTCCGCCCTCTCCTCGGCCATGTGCCGCAAGAAATGATCGCAAAGGAGCGGAATGTCGGCTCTTCTTTCGCGGAGCGGCGGCAACGCCAGCTCGACCACGGCGAGTCGGTAGTAGAGGTCCTCGCGAAGCGTGCCTTCGTCGACCAGCTCTCGCAGCGGGCGCTTAGATGCAGTGACGAGACGGACATCGACGCGCTCTTCCTCTACCCCACCCACCGGGCGCACGCGGCGCTCCTGAAGCACGCGCAGCAAGTCGAGCTGCATGCGCGCCGGCATCTCTTCGATTTCATCCAAGAATAGCGTTCCACCATCGGCCTGCACGAACACCCCCTCGCGTCCGGCAGCGGCTCCGGTGAACGCGCCGGCCACGTGACCGAAGAGCTCGCTCTCGAGGATGCCCTCGGGGATCGCGCCGCAGTTGAGCGACACCCACGGGCCCTCGGCACGCAGGCTTCCTCGATGGATGGCGCGCGCAACCAGCTCTTTGCCCGTGCCGCTTTCCCCGGTGACGACGACGGGCACCTGGCTGCCAGCGATGCGATCGAGCAACGCGTACACGGTGCGCATGCCCTCGCTGGCCCCTACGAGGCCCCAGCGCTCGCCTCCGGCTGTCGAAACCTGAAGCGATGCAATCTCGCGCTGCGTTCGCTGCAGCGCTTCGGTTTGGCCGTGAAGGCGCTGCTCGAGATGTGCGTTCGCGTCCCGCAGGGCGATGTTGGCGCGCTCGAGCTCCTGCTTCTGGGCGTCTATGCGCTCGAAGAGCTGTGAGGTCTCCATCGCGATGGCCGCCTGGTCGGCGTACGCTCGGAGTACGGTCATGTCTGTGCCCGAGAACCTCCCACTGGCGCTCCGGTGTTCCAGGTACAGGACCCCCCAGGTTCGTCCTCTCGACTCGATCGGAAGACATGCGACCGACTTCAGCATCAACTGATGGACCGACATGTAGTCCTGAACGCGGGCGTCATGGCTTGCATCGACCGTTACCACCGGGTCTCCGTCGATTAGGACCGTCTCTGCGATCGAACGGCTGAACGCTGCGGTCTGCTCGCCCAGCTGGTCATGGGCGCCGCGGATCGTCTTTGCTTCGAGGGCCCCGTGTTCGTCGACCAGCAGCACGAATCCACGTTCGGCGCCGCTCAGCGCGACGGCACCGTCGGTGATGATCGAGAGGAGCTTCGGGAGATCCCGCTCGCTCGCCAGGCGCCGCAAATTGGCGAGGAGGGGCGCAAGCGCGTTTTTCGAAGACGGCCGTGGCTCGACCCTCTTTTGCTTGCAGCGCGCGCGCACCGATTGCCGCTTCGCGTCGCACCAGAAGCCGGCACGAAGAGGCGGTGGCAGCGAGGTCGCCATGTCGTCCCAGAGCTCGATGGCGCGGAGCGCCGAAGCTCGCGCTTCCTCGGTTTCGCCTCGAACGTGGCAAAGCTCGCTCAGATCGGCCCAGGCCTCTGCGCAGATTCGGTCGGCGCCGAGAGCCTGCGCGCGCTCGATGATCGGCGTCAAAGCGGCCACAGGGTCATCGCTCGAGAGCCGTGCACGCAGCGCAGCGACCGCCAAGGCCGTAGTGGGCGCATCCGGCTCGATCCGGTCGAGCAGCTCGCGCGCCTTTTTTGTGCGGTGCAGCTCGACGCCCGCGCGGGCCGCCAGGAGAAGAGCGCGAACGGAGCCCTGGGTGCCGTCCGTGGCCTGAAGCGAATGCTCGAGCGCATGCTCCCAGTCACCGCGTGCCGCGGAAACCCGTGCTCGAACGATGGCAGAAGAACCGTTCTCGTCGGCCAAATCAGCCACCAGGGCGAGGGCCGCGCTCTCGTTGCCGCAGTACGCCTGGAGCTCAGCACGGATTCGCTGCTGACCTGCGGCCAGCCCGGGGAGCTCGTCGGCCTCCCAGAGCAGCCGGAACGCGTCGCCCAGCTCTCCACGCTCGGCGTGCTCCCAGACTGAGATAGCTAGCGCATCCAGGCTCACTACGGCACGGTCTGACACACCCGCAGTTTAGCGGATTATCAGTCTGCGCCCAGGTCGATGATCACCACGCCGCGGTCGGAATCGTCTTTGCGCTTCGGAGCCTTGGAGCCCTCGGGCAGTGGAACGGGCAGCTGAATCTGAGGACTTTGGCGTTTTGCCTGCTCTTCTTCCTCACGCTGACGAATCTGGTCGATGATGAAGCCTGGAAGCATTGTTTCCTCTGTCTTTAACCTAGGTCAATCTGTACGAGAGACCAATATAATAACGCCTTCACCCCTGACAACGCCTGTACCTCAGCCGGAAATTCGGTGCCGCCTTTGTACGAAAATATCCATGATCTTAGAGACTTGAGCCCATGACGGGCGATCGAAGCGCGCCGCCCGATACCAGGGATCTGCTTAGGAAATACCAGCTGCAGCCCAAACGGTCCTTTTCTCAAAACTTCCTCATCCAGCCGGACGCCATCGCGCAAATCGCGGACGCGGCGCTGGCGATGGGGGATCAGGTCGTCGAGCTCGGCCCCGGTCTGGGCGCGCTTACCCACGCTCTCCTCGAGCGTGGCGCGCGGGTTCTCGCCGTGGAGCTCGATCGCGACATGATCGGTGTGCTCGACGCGGAATTCGCGAACTGGGATCGCCTGGAAGTCAGGCTGGGTGATGCCGCTCACTTCGATCTCGAAGCGTATTCAGATGGTTGTGGGGCAAAGCTCGTGGTCACGGGAAACCTCCCCTACCAGGCGACCGGCGCGATCATCCGACGGGTCGTCGCCCAGCGTGCGGTCCTCGAGGGCGCGGTCCTGATGGTGCAGAAGGAGGTGAGGGACCGGCTGATCGCGCCCCCGGCGACCAAGGAATACGGTGCGCTCACCGTGTTCACGCGCGCAGCGTTCGAGGTCGAAACCGTGTGCCGGCTGCGTCCAGGCTCCTTCTATCCGCCGCCAAAGGTGGACAGCGCCGTCGTGCGGTTCACGCCGTGGGCCGAACCCCTGGCCGAGGAGACCGAGTCGTTTCGGCAAGTGGTTCGCGCTGCGTTTCAGATGCGCCGAAAAACCCTTCACAACGCCCTTCGGGCCCTTGGCGATGCGGACCGGTCGGCCCGCGCGCTGAGCGAGGCGGGCATCGACCCAGGGCGCCGCGGCGAGACGCTTTCGGTCGAGGAGTTCGCCAGGCTATCCCAATGCTGGGATTCGGGTGTGTGACCGGTGGCGTCGAGGCATGTATCGTGCGGCCGCATGTGGAGAAGCGCGTCTTGCTGTGTGGCCCTGCTGCTCCTCGGGAGCTGCGCGCCAAAGAAGGTTGAGAGTCCGCTCGAAAAGGCACCTCCGTCCGAAATCTCGCGAGCTCGTTCGCTCGCGTTGGACGGGGACGTCGGCGCGGCGCAGCGCGCCTACGAGGCTTTCATCCTCAACCATCAGGGCACCGATGAAGCCGATCTGGCGCGGCTCGAGCTGGGTGTGTTGAGCTCCGACGTCGGTCGATGCGAGAGCGCGATCCCTCATTTTGAACAGGCCCAGCAGAGCGCGGACCAAGCGATTGCCCTCCGTGCTGCGCTACATTTGGGCTCGTGTCAGTTGAAGCTCGGCGATCCGGAACGGGCGCTCGAGACAGTGGGGCCGCTCGCCGGAGAGCACTTTTCGCCCGAGGAGCAAGCTCTTCTTTGGGACACGGCGGTGATCGCCGCGGAGCAAACGACGAGCGCCGGTCTTGGCCTGCGCGTCCTCGATGCGCTGGTCGAGCGCAGTGGCTCTGCGCCCGACCCCGCACGCGCCGATGCCGCCGTCGCGTTGCTGGTCGAGAAGCTGACCATCGAAGAGACCACGGCGCTCCTAGACGAGCTTAGACCGGGCGCCCCACCCCAAGTCTTCGTTTCCATGCGAATCCTTCGCCACGGGCTGGAGACCCAGGACCCGGATCTGGTTGCTCGTGGCGCCGAGTCCTTGCGTTCAGGCGGGGAGGCAGCGAATCCTGACGTAGCGATTTTGCTCGCGCGCGCGGACGAGTTCCTACACGGCAACCCGTACGTCGTTGGCGCGCTGCTTCCTCTCAGTGGGCGCGGACGCGAGGTGGGCCGTCAGCTCCTGCAAGGTATGCAGCTGGCTGCGCTCGACGAAGGCGGGCCCGAGCTCATCGTCGAGGACACTGCCGGCAACGCGGCCCAGACCAGCGCCGCGGTCGAGTCGCTGATCACCGACCAGCGCGTGGTCGCAGTCCTCGGCCCGGTCGGCAGTCGTACGACCGCGGCCGCAGCTCGTTCCGCCGGACGTTCAACCGTTCCTCTGCTGAGCTTCTCCGCGTCCGAAGGCGTGACCAGTGCGAGTGAGCGCGTATTTCGATTTCTCTACAGTCCTCGCGACGAGCTCGCAGCGCTGGTCCGCCAGGCACGCGCGCGCGGCCTTTCGCGGTTCATCATTTTGTACCCCGACCATGGGTACGGCCGCACCATGGAGCGCCTGTTCGATCAAGAGGTCGCCGCCGCCGGCGGAGTCTACTGCGAGGCAGTGGCATACCCGCCTGGAACGAAGTCCTTCGTCGACTACGTTCGGACGGTGCTCGAAACGAGCTGTGACGTGATTCTCTTCGCTGACGTGGCCGACCAGGTTGCCCTGATCGCGCCCACATTCGCGGCCGAGGGGGCCTGGAGCCTCGGTGCCCGCGCGCTGCCCGAGCACGCCGAACGAGAAGTGCACTTTTTGCTGCCGAGCCCGAGTTGGTCGGCCGAGCTTCTGGGCCGTGCGCAGCGCTATCTTCAGGGCGCGCTCGTTGCGCTGCCTTTCTACGAGTCGTCCGAGGCGAGCCTCAATCAGCACTTCCGGACGGCCTACGAAACCCGATACGGCACGGCTCCCCAGATGTTCGCGGCCTACGGCTACGATGCTTATCGCTTGATCTCCAACACGCTCCGCCAAGGAAACCAAACACGAGAGGCGCTCAGCGAAGCGCTCGAACGCGGCGCGTCGTTGACCCCGGTGACATCGATGGGCGCGTTCTCGTCGGCGCGCACGCCCGCCAGGCCGCCGCAGCTCTACATGGTGCGCGGGAGCTTGCTCGAATCGGTCGACTGACCGTCAGGGGCGCAGGAGCAGCCAGGCGCCTAGGGCCGTCAGGACGGCCAGAAGAACGCCGGCGGCCAGCACCGTCGCCCTTCGGTCGCGCGTTGGGAGCTCCGGAGGAGCGCTGCTCGCGAACGCAGGCGGCGACGGCGGCTCGGGTACCTCCTCCGCAGAGGAGAGAATGGCCGTTTCGATTGCCTCGATAGGCGTGCGCGCCCAGCGTTCCAGCTCCGGCTCGAGACCGAAGGCGCTCAGCATGGCTTCGCCGAGCTCCAGGCTGCTTCCGAAACGCTCGCGCTTCTCCTTCCGCAGCCCCTTCATGACGACGTCTTCGAAGGACCAAGGATAGGCGGTGTTCGCGATCCTGACCGGCGGCGGCTCTTCTCCGATGATCTTGTTCAGGATGTCGGGGATCGTGTCCGCGGCGAACGCCACGTCGCCGGTGGCGAGCTCATACATGATCGACGTTTGCGCAAAGACGTCACTTCGCGGGTCTACGTCGAGCTCTCCCCTCGCTTGCTCAGGCGACATGTAATAGGGCGAGCCCAAAATGGTGCCGAGCATGGTCAGCTTCGGTCCTGTTTCCATCTGAAGCTTGACCGAGCCAAAATCCAGAACACGAATCTCGTCCCCGCCGGGTCGTGAGCAGACGAAGATGTTGTCCGGTTTGAGGTCGCGGTGCACGACGCCATCGGCGTGCGCATGGTGAAGCGCCAAGGCGAGCTGGCAGAGCATCCTCACCGTGCGCGCCGGCCGCAGTCCGCCTTCCCTGGCTAGAATCAAGCTCAGCTCCTCGCCCTCGAGTAACTCCATCGTCATGAAGTCCGCACCGTCGTCGGTTTCGCCGAAATCACGGACCTCGATGATGTAGGGGTTCTGGAGCGACTTCGCGGTCTCGTACTCGCGCCGGAAACGCTCTGCCGCGACCGCGTCCCGCGCGACCCGGGAATGAAGGACCTTGATCGCGACCCGCTCTCCGGACTCGTCATGGCGCCCCTCATAGACCGCGCCCATGGAGCCGTCGGCGATGTGCGCGCCAACCGTGTATCCCCCAAATCGCTGGCCCGTCCGGTCCCCCATGCCACCCCATGCTAGGCGCGGCGCTGCATGGACATCAACTCTGCGGCAGCGCGCTCAGTCGGCGCGCTCGGGAAGGCCGGTTCCCGACAGAAGGCGCTCCACCCCCTCCTCATCGTAGTGAACCAGACCTTCGGCCTTGAGGGCCTGGACGGTCTGTACGAGCAAGGCCGTTCGCTTTGCCTGACTGATTCGGAGTCGGCTGGCCTCTTCAACGTCGGCGAAGCTGAGCTGCTCTGCGGGCAAGATCTCGGCCACCACGACCGCGTGCCAGCCGTATGAAGTCTCGACAAGCCTCTTCAAAGGCCCTTCAGATTTCGCCCCGAAGAGCTCGTCTTTAAATGGTTTTTCGAGCCCAGCGTCTTTGGTGACTGGCGGAAGCTCCTCGGCCAACACCTCGAGTGAGACGCCTTTCGGAGCGCCCTCGGCATAGCGCTCGTAGACGGTGTACGGGTCCTTGGCTTGCTGCAGCTCCCGAAGGATCGAGGCGGCCAGGGCCTTCGCCTCCGCCCCCTCGTCCTTCACGAGGATGTGCCAGCTCCGTCGACGCTCCGGGATGCGGAACTTGTCCTGGTGGAGCGCGTAGTCCTCCCGAAGCTCCTTCTCCGAAATCGACTCCGGTGTGTTCTCTTCTTCCATGTCGTGGAGCATCGCGCGAACCATCAGCCGTTCGATCGCTCGCTCTGCCTCGCGGTCGACGCTGAGACCAAGCCGCTCGGCCTCTTGTGCGAGGACCTCCGCGTCGATCAGCCGCTGCACTGCCGCTTCGGGAACCATGCCGTCTGCGGCTGCGAGATCCTCGACCTCCTCTACACCGATCTCACGGGGCCCCACGCGGGCCACCGGACGAGCGGCGATCCCGGACGGCGCCTCGCTGCCTAGATCGTCCTTCGTCCGGCTCTCGCATCCGACGAGCGTCACGGCTCCGAGGATGCCGATCGTGATGATGATGCGCATGAGGCCTGACCTGCTTGCTCGGTCTAGCCGGTGGTGCCACCGCGGCTTCGCAAACGGGCTTGGATGGGCAAGGCCTCGACGCGGAAGCGCGTCCAAACCGACTGGCCTTCTTCGCGCGTCCGGAGCTCATCGATTTTCGAAACCGCCGCGTTGCTGCCTTTGTCCGCGATGTGATCGAGCGCCATGAGCGCAGAGAGCCGGACCCCGAGGTCGTCGCTGCCGAGCTGGCCCACCAGGGCGTCGATCGCCTGTCCTTTGCCAGCCCCGTAGCGCCCAAGCATGTAAGCTCCCTTGCGAGCCTTGTTGTTGTCCGCGCTCGCGGCTTTGGACACCCAGCAGTCCACGCCCGTGTCACACTCGCTTGCGAGGTCGAGCAGTGCTCTGCGCTCCTCGAACTTCTCTCGATAGCCACCCGCCTCGGAGGCTGGCTCCGCCGCGATGGCCCGCGAGAGTTGCGCAGCCTCGGCTTTGTTCGCGAGCAGTGCGTAGTTCTGCACGGCGATCAGACGCAACTCCGGATTGGCTCTCTTGTCGACCACCTGTTCGTAGATGAACGGCATGAGGTCGGGGTCGTAGGTGTGCGCCATCGCTGCGAGCAGTTGCCCGCGCATGGCGATGCCCGAGTAGCCTTTTGGCAGCTCGCCGTACACCTTCTTCAGAGTGGATCGGACGCGTGCCTCGTCCGCGGCGGGCACGTCGATGCGAACCAAGGCGATGGCAGCGTTCAGCTTCCGAGGCGTGTCCGAAGAGCCGGCCTCCCGCAAGAGAGGCTCGAGGGCCTCCGAGAAGCCGAGGGCCCCGAGCGCAAAGCTCGCTTCCCCTCCGGTGACTTGGCGGAGGGTCATCTTGTTGGCCAGATCGGGTCGGCGGGCCTTGACCGCCCCGATGTATTGCTTTGCAATCGCGTTCGCCGTCGGATCCTTGCCTTCGAGGACCGCGAGAAGCGGCTTGAGCGACGGGCGACCGATGAGAATCAGCGCCTCGGCGGCGACGTCGTTCATCCGGAGCTCCGGGTGGTTGGGCGCAAAGAGAAACAGGCACTTGATCAGCGATGGAATCGCGCTGGGGTCGCGAAGCTCGCCCAGCTGCTGGGCCGCCAATCGGTTGATCAAGAAGTTCTGCTTTTCATCTTGCTTGGTCGCGATCCTCGTCAAAATTTCGGTTGCGCCTTTGTCCTGGAGCGAGCCGAGCGCCCGAATCATTGCGACGCGCATCTTGTTGTCTTCGGAGCGTGCGTCGGTGATTCGCTCCAAGGAACGAGCCAGCGCTTCGATCACCTTGGGCCGTTCCGCCGGCGGAACGTCCATCCCCTGGATCGTCTGCGCGGCGCGGATCGCATGGTCTTCCGAGACCTCGGTGCGCCAGTTCAAGGCCTCGAGCAGCGCGGGAATGCTGCGCGGGTCCCGCATCTCCTGCAGAAGACCCAAAATTTCCAAGCCGTTGATGCGATCCTCGGGGTAATCGAGGTAGGCCTGAGTCAGCGGTCCGACGGTGACGTCGGCGACGGCTTTGACGTCGGCGCTGTTGCGATCCCCTCCGTTTGCCGCCAGCGTTTCGGCGTAAATCGCTTTGATGTTGAAGATGGCATTCTCTCGCCGAACCGGATCCGAAAGCTCACCGGCTTGTCCCCCCGGATCATCTTCGGCGGCATGACAACCCAAACCAATCACTGCAACGAGAACTGCAGCAGCCCACCCCCTGTGGCGCACAATCATTCTGAACCTCCCCACGCGGCCCGTTTCCCCATTCGTTACAAAGGTTTACGAGACCAACGCATGATAGCGAGCCCGAATCGACGCTGTCAAACCTTCTTCAGCCGGTCTGAGCGGGCCGGAGCCGCCATCGGAGGTCCGCCCTGCCCCGGGCTCCGGTAAAGCGCAAGATGATCGACGCGGCGTCGTCGGGGATGGTCTTGCGCCCATCCGCGTCGACTGCGGGAAACGTGAGGCGAAACGTCTGTCGGTAGGGGCTGACCTGGGGGAAGTAGACCCGATCGACCGCCGTGGGGCGCCTCACGCGCTCAATCAGGAGGGGCACGGTTTGCCTGCCCTCCGGATCGATCAAGAGCACCCTCCACGCGGAGGTTTTACCCGCTAGATTGGACTCCTTGAAGTCCATCCCCGAGAGGGTGACGAAGAATCGGTGCTCTTGCCTTGAGCTCGCCAGACTGGCCTGGAGCATCTCGTCTCGTGCCTCGGGCTCGAGGCTGTAATCGTAGGCGTACCGAACCACGTAGGCCCATCGGAACTCCCACGATTCGAACGTAGCCGAGACGAAGATCTCGTGGGCGAGCTCTTTCCAGCCGAACGTCTCCTTGTTGCGCGTCCAGGCTTCCCAGACGCTGGGATACGAGTCGGGGGTGAAGGTGCGGGCCCCTGGCTGAATCGTGATGGGCTGCGGCTTGCAGCTCGAAGACGCAAATGCCGCCACGAGCAGCAGTGTCAGCGATGTGCCCCTCATGCGTCCCCCATGAAGTCGGTTCGGTCGTAGAGGGTGCTGAACTCCACGCCTGCTTCGCGTATGGCGGCAGCTCCTCCCTCGAGACGATCGACGACGGCGATGACTCCCGCAACGTCGAAGCCGGCGTCGCGGACGGCCTGCACCGCGCGGAGCGTCGAGCCGCCAGTGGTCACCGTGTCTTCGACGATGACGAGCTTCGCGTTCGGACCCAAACGGTCGGCGCCCTCGAGCAACTTCCGCGTTCCGTGCTCCTTGCTGGCCTTACGAATGTAGACGGCGTCGACCGGGTCGCCCGCTTGCCACGAAGCGCAGGCAACGGCGGACGCCAAAGGGCAGCCTCCGAGCTCGACCCCAGCAACCGCGGACACGGAACCGAGAAGCTCTCGAATTCGCTCGAGCAATGCCCGGCCGACCAGAGCGTGCCCTTCGGCCAGAAGCACCGCGGGCTTGCAGTCGATGAAGAAGTCGCTCTCCTTGCCGGAGCTCAGTACGAAATGACCGCGGCGAAAACCGCGATCGCGCAGAAGGTCGAGCAATCGATCCACGGACCTGTTCCACCACGTCCGGGCCGCTCGCGCAACCGCGAGCTCTCCTCGGGATTGTGCCTGGCAGCGTACGGCTAGGCTTCGTGGTAGGGTCCCGCGCCCCCAGGTTGAGCTCAGAGGACACGTTGCCGAAACCCGATTCCCCGCTCCGCGGGATGGATGACTTGCTCGTGCTGTTTCACGACGCGGAGAAGCCGCGGGAGCGTTGGCGGAT
>SHLP01000026.1 GCA_004283055.1 Deltaproteobacteria bacterium | reverse complement strand
AGGAGGACATCATGGGTGAGCTCCCCTGGGGAGCCACCGATGAGCTCGCGGAGCTCCGCGAGGTGGGCAGGATCGGTGTAGATGTTGCGAAGCTCGACTTCGAGGCCAAGCGCGTCGATCGCGCGGTGCACTCGAACGCAAAACGGACAGCCGTCGAAATAGTAGAGCGACAACGCGTCCTTCTCCGGTTTCTGCGCGGGACCGAGGCATTCGATGAAGCGGCGCGCGTAGTAGTCGGGCCACGGCGTCTCGGATTTCGTGGCTCGGTGCTCGTCTTCGGCCCCGATTAGACAAAACACCAGCCGACTCCTGGTCAGCGGGGCTGCCAAGAAGGGCGTCAAGCGATCCTGGAGATACTCCGCGTACCAGAGCGGCCACTCCGGATCCTCGCCGTTGGTTTGCAGAAACGCCTGGTGGTGGGCTTCACCGGTCTGCTTGAAAAGCGCCGCGAGCCGCTCGACGTTGACCTCATTGCTCATCGTTTTCCCTCCGCAGAATCGAGTATCGTCCCAGGCGGCTGCTTGGCAATGCCCTCCGAAGCTTGTATCGACTGAAATATGAAGACCCGCTCCTCCTTTATCTTCTTGCTCGCCGCGAGCGCCTTCATGGTGCCGGGCGCCGTCTCGGCTCCGCAGGCCAGCGCCGCAGGGCCCATCATCATCCGGTTCGCCTCTCTCGCGCCCGCCGGCTCAGGCTTCATGAAAATCTCGAAGGCGTGGAATCGAAGCGTCAAGAAAGAGACCGACAATCGCGTCGAGCTCCGCTTCTACTCCGGAGGCAGCCAGGGTGACGAACGCGACTTCATCCGAAAGATGCGGGCCGGACAAATGGACGGTGCAGGAATTTCAACAACGGGGCTCGGGATGGTTGCGCGCCCGGTCTTGGTTCTCACGGCGCCGGGCTTGCTCACCGAATACGCGCAGCTCACGCGCGCACGGACCGAGCTCAACGACCGTTTCGCCAAGATGTTCAAGGACGCAGGCTTCGTGCTTCTAAACTGGGGTGAGGCAGGCAAAAACCGGATCTTTTCGGCGAACGCGTTCGCTCGACCGAACGACCTCAAGAGCTTCCGGCCCTGGGCCTGGAAGGATGATCCAGTGTTCGCAGAGTTCATCAGCGTGATTGGCGCCAACGCCGTTCGGATGGGCCTTCCCGAGGTCTACGGAGGACTGCAGACCCGCATGGTCGACACGGTTCCCGCCTCCGCCCTCGCGGCGGTCGCGCTGCAGTGGTACACGCGCCTCAAGTACATGGCGAAGGACAACTTCAACATCATGGTCGGTGGAGGAATTGTCACACAGGAGAAGTTTGATGAGCTTTCTGAGAGCGATCAGAAAGTCCTGCTCTCGACCAGCGTGCGCGCGTCCAAGGCGAACGATGCCCTCGTGCGGCGTGACGACGCAAGGGCCTACGCGTCGCTCGTTGCTCGCGGCATGATCGAAGTAGACACCTCGCCTTACCAAGCGGAGTGGGACGCCGTTGCAAAGAAGGCCAGAGAAAGCCTCGCTGGCCGCGTTTACAGCAAGAGCCTGCTCGATGCAGTCGAAAGAATCGTCGCGGAGAGCCCACAGACGCCGTAGAGGCGGCGATTCGATCCTCTCGCGAAGCACATTCGACGCATCGAACAGCATCCCGGTCCGGAACGCAAAAGTGTCTCCAGAGAGTTGCCATGAGATATAAACCCAGGCGGGCTCCATCGATGATCGAAAACGGACAAAGCTATCCGCTGGGCGCGACGCTTCGAGACGGTGGCGTCAACTTCAGCATCTATTCGAAGCATTGCGAAGCGCTCGAGCTTCTTCTCTTCGACGGCCCCGACGACGCCCGGCCGTCGCGCGTCATCCGGCTCGACCCGTCGCGAAACCATCGAACATTTCACTACTGGCATGCCTTCGTTCCGGGTCTCCGCCCCGGTCAACTGTATGCGTATCGCGCCGAGGGTCGGCACGCACCCGAGGAAGGTCTCCGCTACGATCGCGAGAAAGTCTTGCTCGATCCCTATGGTCGTGCCGTCGCCGTTCCGAGAGGTTACGATCGCGAGGCCGCGCGCCGCCCGGGCGATACGGCGGCGACGGCGATGAAGAGCGTGGTCGCTGACCTCAGTACGTATGACTGGGAGGGGGATATCGCCCCGGCGCACTCCTTTGCCAAGACGGTCATCTACGAGATGCATGTCCGCGGGTTCACACGACATCCGAGCTCGTCGGTTTCAGCGCACAAGCGGGGTACCT
The DNA here is from genome assembly GCA_004283055.1 of Deltaproteobacteria bacterium. Classification (GTDB taxonomy): domain Bacteria; phylum Myxococcota_A; class Polyangia; order Polyangiales; family Houyiibacteriaceae; genus SG8-38. Next base: position 33,027 of record SHLP01000026.1, on the reverse strand, counting down.
ACGCAGGGCTCATCGAGAAGATCCCGTACTTGACCGACCTCGGCGTAACCGCGGTCGAGCTCTTGCCCGTGTTCCTGTTCGACCCACAGGAAGCACCGCCCGGGCTCAGCAACTACTGGGGCTACAACCCGATCTCTTTTTTCGCGCCGCACTACCAATATGCATCCTGCCGGCAGCCGCTGGAGATCCTGGACGAGTTCCGAGACATGGTGAAGGCGCTTCACCGCGCCGGCATCGAGGTCATTCTCGACGTGGTCTACAACCACACGGCCGAGGCCGGAGAAGACGGCGCAACCCTTTCATTCAAGGGTCTAGACAACCGTATCTACTACAGTCTCGAACGAGAGAACCGGGCGCGCTACGCGAACTACAGCGGCACCGGGAATACGCTCAACGCCAACCACGCGGTCGTGCGGCGCCTCATTCTCGACAGTTTGCGCCATTGGGTGACGGAAATGCATGTGGATGGCTTTCGTTTTGACCTGGCGTCCATCCTTGCGCGTGACACTGAAGGCGAAGTCGAGGCGAATCCTCCGGTGCTCTGGGACATCGAAACCGACCCTGTCCTGAGCGGGACCAAGCTCATCGCCGAAGCCTGGGACGCTTCTGGCCTTTATCAGGTCGGCAGTTTCTTCGGCGACCACTGGAAGGAATGGAACGGCAAGTTCCGCGACGACGTGCGCGGCTTCTTCCGTGGAGACGAGGGGCACGTCGAGAAGCTGGCGGCACGCTTTCTGGCCAGCCCGGATATCTACGGAGGCCAGGGGCGCGAAGCCGAGCAGAGCATCAATTTCGTCACCTGCCACGACGGCTTCACGCTCAACGATCTCGTCTCTTACAACGAGAAGCACAATTCGGAGAACCAAGAAGGGAACCGAGACGGCTCAGACTACAACTTGAGCTGGAACTGCGGCGTCGAAGGTCCGTCAGATGATCCCGCGATCGAGCAGCTCCGCAACCAGCAAATCAAGAACTTCTTCACCACCAACCTGTTGTCTTTGGGTGTTCCGATGCTGCTGATGGGCGATGAAGCGCGCCGGACTCAGCGCGGCAACAACAACCCCTACTGTCACGACAGCGAGCTCACCTGGTTCGACTGGAGCCTGCTCGAGAAGCACGCCGGCCTTCATCGTTTCGTAAAAGAGCTGATCCATCTTCGCTTGAGCGTCGCCTTTGAGGTGCCGGGCTTGACCCTTTCGGCCTTGCTCCGTGCGGTTCCGGTGCACTGGCACGGCGTTGAGCTCGACAAACCCGACCTCGCGCCACACTCGCGGAGCTTGGCCTTTTCCGTAGACGTTTTTCAGTACGGCTGGCACTTCATGTTCAACGCCTACTCGGAGCCGTTGACCTTCGAGCTTCCCTTCCTTCGCGAAGGCGAGCCGCGCCAGTGGCGCCGCTTGATCGACACGCACCGGGAGTCCCCTCACGACTTCACCCACCCTGACGACGCGGAGATTGTAGTCGGAAGTGAACACGTCGTTCAGCCCTACTCGACCGTCGTCCTCGTCGCAGAACAAACCCCGAGGTAACTGTGGACCTCCCGAGGCGCAGCGGAATCCTCCTTCATATCACCTCGCTCCCAGCTGGCGCGTACACCGGTGACCTCGGGCCGGCCGCGCACGCTTTCGTAGATTTCCTGGCGGAAGCCGGCCAGGGCTGGTGGCAGACGCTCCCCCTCAACCCAATCGGTGACTCTGCGTCACCCTACTCGAGCGTCTCGGCGTTCGCGTGCGAGCCGCTCCTGATCTCACCGGAAGCACTGGTAGAGGACGGCTTGCTGGACGAGACCGAACTCCACGGGCTCCCCACAGGCTCGAAAATGGCCAGCGCCGACTTTGCTGAATCCAAGCGCGTTCGGTCGAAGCTGCGGCAGGAAGCGTACCGAAGATTCGTCGAGCGAGGGTCTTTCGAGATGCGACGGTCCTTCGTAGAGTTCCGGGATCGCGAACAGGGCTGGCTCGACGACTACTGCCTCTTCATCGCCCTTCAATCCCGCTACGGCACGGCCGACTGGACGACCTGGCCCGAAGATCTCGCCCAGCGGAGGACGTCCATCCTTTCGGCGGCCCGTGAAGGGTCCGCGGACGACATCGAGTATTTCACGTTCGAGCAATTTCTGTTCGACCGTCAGTGGCAGGCACTTCGAGGCCAGTGCAGGGATCGGAAGGTCGGGATCTTCGGGGATGTGCCGATGTTCGTCTCCCACCGAAGCGCAGATGTCTGGGCGCACCCCGAGGCGTTCCTCTTGGACGCCAACGGCCGCCCCAAGTTCGTCGCAGGTGCTCCGCCGGACGCATTTTCCGCAGACGGGCAGCGTTGGGGCAATGCGCTCTACGACTGGGAGCAGCACGAGCGCACCGGCTTTGCGTGGTGGAAGTCCCGCCTGAAGCGCCAGCTCGAGCTCTTCGACCTGCTCCGGCTCGACCACTTCATCGGCTTCAGGCGATATTGGCGGATTCCAAGCGAGTCCGCGACGGCCATGGGCGGGCAATGGATCGACGCTCCCGGGCACGCGTTCCTCGACGAGCTCAGGCGAGAGTTCGGCGAGCTTCCGCTCGTCGCAGAGGACCTCGGCGCGGTAAGCCAAGAGGTGTGGGACTTGCGGGACCAGTACCAGCTCCCAGGAATGAAAGTGCTGCAGTTTGCCTTCGGCGGAGATTCGGGAAATCGCGTCCATCATCCGGACGAGTACCCGCACAAGAGCGTGGCGTTCACCGGAACCCACGATAGCAATACGATGCTCGGCTGGTATCGGGACCTTCAACGCCGAGCCGAGTCGGGCGACGCCGAGGCCAGCGCCGATCTAGAGCGCGTCCAGAGCTACTTCGGGGCCAGCCGCGACGTCGAGGTCGTCGAAGCGGCGATTCGGGCAGTGCTCGAGTCGCCTGCAGACACGGTGATCCTCCCGATGCAGGACCTGCTTCACCTCGACGAGCGGCATCGCATGAATCGGCCCGGAACCACGACAGGCAACTGGACCTGGAGGCTCGAGCCGGAGCAGCTCAGTCACGCGTTGGCCACAGAGCTGCGAGCGCTCGCAGAGGCAACGGGCCGCCTCTCGGCGAGCTCCAACGCTGTTCCCGACGGCTTCGAGCCCTAGCGCAGCATGATTTCGCCGTTTGCGATGAACGTGGAGCCTGCCTGCAGGGTGACGTCGCCACCGGTACGAAGCAGGAAGAGCAGGCTCACCAAGATGGCGCCGGCGATCATTCCACCCTTTCGCGACTTGCCTTCGAACCTCAGAGCGGTTTCGTCGAGCCTTACAAGGGCCCCATCGGCTGATTTCGTCGATAGGAACGCGATTTCGAGCCATCCCGGGCGCGCGAGTCGAGTGTGTTCCTTTCGAGTGACCCTGGCTGTGACCGGAGTTCCTCTGGCGATCAGGACCGTCCCGTCACTCCGCAGAATGTCGTCAGCCACGGCGAATGCGGAAGTTTCGTTTGTCGTTACCGGATACTTCCCGACCCCACGCGAAGAGATGTCCCGTCGGGCAACGATCGGGATCTGGGTCCCCTGGACCTGGACGCCGCCGACACTGAATACGCTGCCGGTTGCCATGCCTGTTGGCCTTACGTTTTTCATGGGCGAGCCGCAGCCCAAGCTAGCAATCGTCAAGGTAAAGAGCGCCACAGCACAGGTCGTCTGTTGAAGGCGTCGGCCCAAGCATTGGTTCGTTTTCTTCACGAATACCGTCCTTTCCCGCGGGTACGAGGCAGGTTGTACCATCGTGTCTTCCCGCTTGCCATCCCTTCGACGAAAGCAGAGACTCGAATGCTGAAAGACAGCTGTCTGATTCCTCGAGGACGGAGCAGTGGACCCGAAGCGCCCATCACCCCAGAAGGCAAGGATCGTCGATGACGACCGAACCGGAGTCAGCGTCGACACGCTGCGCCAGGCAATTCAGGAGAACCTCTTCTATCGCTGCGGCAACGTTCCCGCCCTGGCGACCCGGTCCGACTACTATCTGGCCGTTGCGTACACCGTACGAGACCGGCTCATGCAGCGTTGGTTGAGCACCGCGAGGTCGTTGCTCGCCCATCCGACACGCGTGGTGTGTTACTTGTCTGCAGAGTACTTGCTGGGCCCTTCGCTGGACAATGCACTGCTCAACCTCGGCATTCGCGGCCAAGTCGCAGAGGCGGTTGCGTCGCTCGGGCAGAACCTCGATGAGCTCGTCGATGAAGAGCGCGAGCCCGGCCTCGGCAATGGTGGACTCGGCCGCCTCGCCGCGTGCTTCATGGACTCCCTTTCCACCCTTCAGATTCCAGCAGTAGGCTACGGCTTGCGATACGAATTCGGCATCTTCGAGCAGCAGATCCGCGACGGCTGGCAGGTTGAGCGCACCGACAAGTGGTTGCGGCAAGGCAACCCCTGGGAAGTCGTTCGGCCAGAGTACAGCTATCCGGTCGGCTTCGGCGGCCATACGGAGCCCTACACGGATGAGAACGGTCACTACAGGGTCCGCTGGATACCAGACACCATGGTGAAGGGAGTTGCCTACGCCACCCCGATTCCGGGATACAAGGTCAACAACATGAACATGCTGCGCCTCTGGGCCGCAGAGGCCTCCGAAACCTTCGACTTCGGAAGCTTCAATGTGGGCGACTACTACGGAGCGGTCGAACGCAAGGTCGCCTCAGAGACGCTAACCAAGGTGCTCTATCCCAACGACGAGCCTGCGCAGGGCAAGGAGCTCAGGCTCCGTCAGCAGTACTTTCTCGTCTCCTGCTCGCTTCAGGATTTGCTGCGGCTACATCAGCTCCGCGGAGGTCGGCCGGACACTCTGAGCGATGGATTTGCGATTCAGCTCAACGACACCCATCCGGCGCTCGCCATACCCGAGTTGATGCGCCTGCTGCTCGACGAGCATGAGATGAGCTGGGAGGACGCCTGGCAAATCAGCTCCGACACGTTTGCATATACGAATCACACCTTGCTTCCGGAGGCCCTCGAAACCTGGCCGCTGTCGATGTTTGGGCGATTGCTGCCGCGTCACTTGGAGATCATCTACGAGATCAATGCCCGTTTCATGGCAGAGGTTCGCAAACGCTTCCCAGGCGAAGGCGAGAGGCAACGACGCATGTCCCTCATCGATGATCACGGCGGCGGGTCGGTCCGCATGGCTAATCTCGCCACGGTGGGCAGCTTCTCGGTCAATGGGGTTTCCGCCCTCCACACCGACTTGCTCAAAACCCGCGTGATGAGCGACTTCCACCAGTTCTACCCAGGGAAGTTCAACAACAAGACCAATGGGGTCACACCTCGGCGTTTTGTGGCCCTTGCCAACCCGGAGCTCGCGGAGCTCATCACCGAACGAATCGGCGAGGCGTGGATCACCGACCTAACCCAGCTGCGCAGGCTGGAGGGGCTCGCGGATGACCCCGAGTTTCACGCGCAGTGGCGCGCCGTCAAGACCTCGCGAAAGCGGGCCGCTGCCGCGCAGGCGTATCGACTCCTGAAGGTCGAGGCGAATCTCGATTCCATGTTCGACGTTCAGGTCAAGCGCATCCACGAGTACAAGCGTCAACAGTTGGCGGTGCTCCACATCGTTCATCTGTACCGAATGATCAAGGAGAATCCTGGCTTCGCGACGGCGCCACGGACGTTCATCTTCGGTGGCAAGGCGGCGCCCGGCTACACGATGGCCAAGCTCATCATCAAGCTCATCAATTCCGTGGGCGAGGTCGTGAACGCCGACCCGGATACGCGCGACAGGCTGCAGGTCTTCTTCATCCCAAACTACAACGTGAAGACGGCCCAGCTCGTCTACCCCTGCGCCGACCTCTCCGAACAGATATCAACTGCAGGCAAAGAAGCCTCGGGGACCGGCAACATGAAATTCTCGATGAACGGCGCTCTGACCATCGGCACGCTCGACGGTGCCAACGTCGAGATCCGAGATGCCGTTGGGGCCGAGAACTTCTTCCTCTTCGGACTCAGCACCAATGAAATCCAATCGTTGCGAGAGACGGGCTACCGACCCTACGAGCACTATGAGCGAAACGCGTCACTCAAAGGCGTCCTGGATCTAATTGCTTCCGGCCATTTCTCGCACGGCAACGCGGCGCTGTTTCAACCTTTGATCGACAGCTTGATCTACCACGACGACTACTTCGTCCTGGCGGATTTCCAGTCCTACGTCGACCGTCAGACCGAAGTCAGCCAGGCCTGGGCAGACCAGGCCAAGTGGACCAAGATGTCGATTCTCAACACCGCACGAATGGGGCCGTTCTCCTCGGATCGCACGATCCTCGACTACAGCCGGGACATCTGGCGAGTGGAGCCGAATCCGGTGGAGCTCAGTGACGTCACCTAGAGCGGATACGTCTGCCGAGCATCTGGGTTTGGGGTCGGCTCAGTAGCCGTCGATCTGCTTGGGTTTGGGGCCCTCGATCGGGACGCCCTTGGGTCCGTCGATCGGGACGCCACTCGGACCGTCGATGCGGTCCGGCGCAGGTCCTTCGATTGGCTCGCCACTGGGGGGGATCGGCTTCTTCTTCGGGAGGGGTTGGACGACGCCTTCGAGCTTTGGCGTCGGAGCGCCGACGTCGTACTCCTCGACCCGCGGAGGCTGATACTCGATGTTCACGACGGCAGTCACAGGTTCCGACACTGCCCCGCCCAGTGGCGACAGATTCACGTCTCCGGCTCGTTGTTCGACACATCGGAGGTCGTTCGCCGACAGCCCTGCGCCGCTCGCGCTCGGCTCGATGATCAGTCCCGAAGGCCGAACGATCGCGCTGATGTTGATGCGAATAGTCGTCGCACTGGCCGGTCGATAGTCGCGGAGGCAGTCCGCAGGGCTACCGATCGCGGCGCTCAATTCGGCTGCGAGATCGCGTGTCGGTTGCACGGGTTCATCTGGAGGAGCCTCGATCGGGGCGTTGGAGGGCTTTTCTTCGAGCGCAGTGCTGGGTTCCCGTACGGGAAGCTCGCCTAGCTCCTGTTCAGCGCCGACCGCCCCGGACCGCTCGATAGCCTCATCGGTTTCGGGTGGCAGCGTGTCCGAAGGTTCGGGCGGCAACACCTCTTCTTCGCCTGATGGCTCTGTGGACGCGCTTGGGCTCCTGCAGCCCAGCGAGAACGTCAGGACCCAACAAACCAGGAGGCGAGCCATGTCTGGAGCTTACCCCGAACGGTCAGCAAAACGAAACCCAGCGATCACTCGGCGGGGAGCTCGACATGCTGCTCGGCAGCAAGGGCTTCGAGCGCGGCGGTGTAAGGCCTGGCGCGCCGTTCCGCGAAGCCGTCGATCAGAAAACCCATCGCTCCGATCAAGATGAGCGCCGGGCCGACGCCGTGCGCCCAATCCGCTTTCAAGCCGAAGCGCAACCCAAGTCCGACCAGCAACATTAACGTCCACATCCCAATGTAGATCGGCCAGTTTGCGTTGACCTTCTGCATTCGCGGGAGCTCGTTGGCGAGCATGGAGCCGGGCTCGCGTTGGAATTCCGACTCGATGGCTTCGACCTGCCCCGCCGTTCGGAGCCCAACCGTGGCGCCTACCCCGATCGCGAAGAGGCCAAACACGATGAGAGGAATGGCCAGGCCCCAGGCAAAACCCCCACGCTCGGCGCGAAGCGTCACCGCCGCAAATGCCAGCATCAAAACCCCAATGGGCACGATGAAGTAGAGGGCCTCGACCCGCTCGCCGCGAAAGTAGGCATGCATGACGTCGAGGAATGGCATGGGCAATTTTTTTCTCTCATGCAGGGTCGTGATCCGTCAAGACGCAAACGCCATCAGCGCTCCTGGGACCGCGCCCCGGCCGAGCCGGGCGTCGACGCTAGAGAGCGTTGAGCTTCTCGAGCTCCGTTGCGTATCGCTCGGCGGCCTTCGCGCGTCCCATCTGCTGATTGTAGCCGGCGAGCAGCTGGAGGACGTCTCGATTCGCAGGGTAGCGCTTGCGTATGTTCTGCAGGGTGCGGAGGGACGCTTCGCGCTGCCCTCCGTCAAACTGGGCCACCGCGTAAACATAGCCGAAACGGATGGTCTCGGGACGAGTCTCGTACGCTCGGCGAAGGTGCGCCATGGCCTCGGAGTATCGTCCAAGGCGAACTAGGGCGAGGCCCAACGCAAACTCGACGGCGGCTCGGTCCGCGGCCTTCTCGAGTCCCTGGCGAAGGGTTGACTCGGCCTTTTCATCTTGCTCTTGCGATCGATAGAGATCGGCGAGGTTGACGTAGGCCGCGGTAAACGTCGGATCGATCTCGAGCGCTTCGCGTAGATTTTCCTCGGCGTGGTTGAAGTCGCCAGCCAGCATCGCGACATGCGCCATGTCGGCCAGGCCCTCGCCGCGGTCCGTGTTGAACGAACGTGCCTCGATGTACTCCGCGGTCGCGCTCTTCAGTGCGGCACGATCAGCTGCGCTCCAGCCGCCTGCATGAACACCGAGCACCGCGGAAACGGCCTCGATTCGAACCGATCGAGCTTCATCGCGGAGCAGTGGGCGGACCACTTCGACGCGCTGCTCGGGCGGCATGCTTCGGGCGGCCACCGCAACCGAGCGTCGCACGATGGGGCTCGGGTCGCTGCCAGCGCGCATCAGCAGGGCCGGAAGCGCTGGAGAGCCTAGGTTGCGGAGCTCGAGGAGCGCGGTCGCGCGCACGATCGCCGGCGTCTTGCCCACCGCAACGAGCTCTACGAGGCCCGGCTCGCCCTCCGGCCGCTGCGTCCGGGCTGCGTGCAGCGCCTCGGCAAAGGGATGCGCCACGCGATGCTCGAATCGCTGCGCGATTTCTCGTTCAGCCCACGTGGCGCTCTTGTTCGCGTGGCAGCCGGTGCAAGCATCTGGGGCGCCGATCTTGGCGGCAAGCGCCGGGCGCGGAATCCCAAATCGGTGATCGGCTCGATCGTCGTTCACCATGTACGTGCGCTCGGGCATGTGACAGTCGACGCAGAGACTGCCCGGAGTCCCCGCCTCGTGAAATAGATGCTCCGGCGCGTCGTACACCTCGGCTTGATGGCATCGGCTGCACACGGCGTTGCCCTCCAGGCGAAGCTTCGTGCTGTGCCCATCGTGGCAGTCGCTGCAAATCACGCCGGCGGCGTGCATCTTGCTTTGGAGAAACGAGCCGTAGACGTACACCTCGTCTCGGATCTGGCCGTCGTCGAAGTAAAGCAGCTCGTCGAGGGTCGCGACGCGGTAGCGATCGTGAAAGCTCGCGCTCTCGCCCCCAAAATCGGCGCGTCGAGAATGGCAGGGTGCGCAGGTTTCGACTTCATCACTTGGGGAAGACAGGCGCAACGATGCGATGGATTCGCCCTCGCGAAAGGTCCAGATGCGTTCTGCGGGCCTGGGAAGGCGTCGGTCGAAGCCTGCATTTGCGGCGAGGGCATTGGTTGAACCCCCGGTCGCCTCCGCGAGCTCGACGTGCCGTGACCCTGCGCCGTGGCAAGCCTCGCAGCCAACGTCGATCTCGAAGTAATCGGTCGAATAGCGCTTGGTCGCTCGGTCGTAGTTCTTCTTGAGCGCAGTCGAATGACAGTCGGCGCAGGAGTAGTTCCAATTGTAGCTAGGCGCGGTCCAGTGAAGTGGGTCGCCTGGCTCGACGTATTCGTCGGGCTGGAGGTGAAACCAGCGCTGCCCGCCCTGCTCTCTCGACCGCGTATCCCACGCGAACAAGAACGACTGCAGACGCCCGGGCTCGATCTCGACCAGGTATTGCTGCAGAGGCTGGACTCCGAACGTATATACCACTCTGAAGCGCGCGCGTTCACCGTTTGCGCCCGGAGCTTCGACGAAAAAGGCGTCTCCTTCGCGGAAGAAGCGCGCGGTTTCTTTGAAGTGCTTGACCTTCACGTCGTTGAAGTCGCCAAGCACCGTCTCCGGCGTTGCCGTCTGCATGGCAAGATCATGATGCGACCCCAGCCAGTCGCCATGCTGTGCCTCATGACAGGAAGCGCAGGCAGCGGTGCCCACGAGCTTTGCCGGAGTCAGCGTCGGTTTCGCCGGCGGCTGTTCTGCCACCTCCGACTGCTCCGAGGCGACCTCGCCCGGCCTCTTGCTGCACGACCACGAGAGCGCGATGAGCGCAATCGGCAACCCCCAAGCGAATGCACGCGGCATGACCCAGGCGATCTAGCGCGTATCAAAGATGGGGGACAGTCCCCTTTTCAAAAGGGTTAACAGGTGAAAAAAGGGGACTGTCCCCTTTTCGTGGGGATAGGATGGTGGGGTGGAGATAGAGCGGAGCAACGCGGTTCGGCTGGTGCGGTTTCTGGTGGGGTTGTTCTTTCGGCGCGTGGAGGTGGCGGGAGTAGAGCGCGTGCCGAAGACGGGCGGCGGGATCCTCATCGCTTGGCATCCGAATGGGCTGGTCGATCCCGCGCTCATCATCAGCGGTTTTCCGCGTCAGGTCGTATTCGGAGCGCGGCACGGGCTCTTCACCTGGCCCGTCGTCGGACGTTTGATGCGCGCGCTGGGAACGGTCCCCATTTTTCGCGCGACCGATGCAAGAAACGGTGACGTAAAGGCACGGCGAGAGGCGAACCGCAAGAGCCTGGATGCGATGGCACAGGCGGTCTGCGACGGCGGCTTTGCGGCCTTGTTCCCCGAAGGCGTGAGTCACGACGATCCGTTTCTCCAGGAGCTCAAGACGGGCGCCGCGCGCCTCTACTACCGCGCTAAGCAACTCTGCGCCGACAGCGGCGTTCCCCCCGTGATTATTCCGGTGGGCCTTCACTACGACGATAAAACGATGTTTCGTTCGGACGTGCTGGTCGAGTTCCATGCGCCGTTGGTCTTGCCCAGCGAGCTTGTGGCACCGATTCCGGAAGGGGACGACGAAACCTTGCGTGCTCGAAGCAGCGAGCTGACCCAGGTTCTGGAGCCCGTTCTTCAAGAGGTGACCCATGCGACCGAAAGCTGGGAGCTGAATCAGCTGATGAATCGCGTCCGCAGCTTGGTCCGAGCAGAGAGGGCGAAGCGGGCGGGCACGAGCCTCAAGGCCCCCGACATGGCCGAGCGCTCCTTGGGGATGGCGCGGGTTTGGAAGGCGTACTACGCGCGCTTGCAAACGGATCCCGACGGCGTGCAGGCCTTGCTGGATCGCGTCGAGGCATACGACGCGGCCCTCCGGGAGGTGAAGCTCGAGGACGACGATCTCGACAAACCACCGCCCATCGAATCCAGGTGGCTCCCCGTGCTTCTGGTTGCCCAAGCCGCCGTCGTGTTTCTGGTGATTCCTCCCGTGCTCGTCTTGGGGCTGCTGATCAACGCGGTCCCGTACTTCCTCATCAACGTGGTCTCTCGCATCGCATCGCGGCAATACAAAGACACAGCTACGATCAAGCTGCTCACGGGCCTGATCTTGTTTCCGCTCGCCTGGTTGGTTTTCGCCCTGCTGGTGGGACTCGGACAGCTCGAGCTGCACAACTCCTTTGCCGGTATTCCGCGCGCGCCCTGGCCCGCCGGCGCTACCACCTTTTTGATCGGCGCGTTTGGCGGCGCGCTGGCTTTGATCTACCTAGAGCTCGTCAAACGGACCTGGACGTCGATCAAGATCCGCGCGAAGCGCCAGTGGGGTTCCACCATCATCGCGCGGCTGTCGGCGGAGCGGGCGGCGCTCTACCAAGCAGTTGAAGAGATGCGCGAAGGACTCGACTTGCCGGGAGATGTGCTTGGTGACGGCCGAGTCGGAACGCGAGACTTCAGCCTCGACCCGGACGACATGCCTTAGCCCTCGAGGCCCTTCCAGGGGATGTCTTCGACGCCGGCTCGGTGGTTGGCGGCACGGGCCAGGACGAAGAGCAGATCGCTCAGCCTATTGATGTAGCGAAAGAGCTCGCCGCGAAGCGTCTCCTGTGCGCCGAGGGCGACGAGTGAGCGCTCCGCACGGCGACAAACGCAGCGCGCAACATGAAACCTCGACGCGCCCTCGCTTCCACCTGGCAGGATGAACGAAGTCAGCGGTGCAGGGCCTTGTTCGTACTTGTCGATCGCACGCTCCAGGGCCTCGACCTGCGCCTCGGCGATCAGTGGCATTGCGCTCTTGTCTTTGCGTTCAGCGGTCGAGCCGAGCTCCGCGCCGGCTTCGAACAGGTCGTTCTGAATTTGATTGAGCAGGGCATCGACTTCCGGATCCTGCACCGCAACCCGCGCCCAACCCACGGTGCTGTTGAGCTCATCGACCTCGCCGTAGGTCTCGACTCGAAGGGAGGCTTTCGATACCCGATCTCCACCAAAAAGTCCGGTTTCGCCAGCGTCGCCTGTCTTCGTGTAGATCTTCATCCCTCATTCCCTTCGCTCGTAAAGCAATCCCCTACCGCAACCCCGCGCCCGCTCGCAAAGGAGCGCGCATCGACCCGCTTCCGGCCGCTCTCTTGAAGCTCCTGAATTTCGAGCGTTCCCTCGGCACAGGCAACGAGAATGCCTTCCGGATCGAGCGCGATCACTTCGCCGGGGCGAGCCCCTTCGGGATCGAGCGTCGTCGCGAGCGCGCGGTGGACCTTGATGTGCCGGTCACCCAGCACGGTATGTGCGCCGGGCCAGGGATTCATGCCGCGAATTTGATTGTGCACCGCCTGCGCCGGTTTGTTCCATCGGACGCGCCCATCTGATTTGTCGAGTAGAGGCGCCATCGTCGCCGCCGCGTCGTCCTGTGGCCGGGGCTCGAGCTCGCCCGCAACGTAGCGCGGCAGTTGTTCGCGCAGAAGCGCCGCGCCCATTTTCGAAAGCCTTTCGCTGAGCGTCGAGGCGTCGTCATCGAGCGCGATCCGGGTCGAAGCGCTTGCGAGGATCGGGCCGGTGTCCATGCCCTCATCCATTTGCATCAACGTCACCCCGGTCTCTTCGTCGCCATGCACGATCGACCATTGAATGGGCGCCGCGCCTCGCCAGCGCGGAAGCAGCGAAGCGTGAACGTTGAGGCAGCCGGAGCGAGGCGCCTCGAGAACGGCACGGGGTAGGATTCGCCCGTACGCAACCACGACGGCCACGTCCGCCTCGAGGGACTGAAGGCGTTCGGCGAACTCGGCGGTCCGGACTTTCGTTGGTTGCGAAACGCCGAGCCCAAGCTCCAACGCGCGCTGCTTCACGGCAGGAGCCCGCATCGCCAGCCCACGCCCCGCAGGCCGATCCGGCTGAGAGATCACCGCCACTACGTCGCTAACCTCGTGCAGCGCATCGAGGCAGGGCACCGCGAACTCGGGGCTGCCGAAAAAAATCGTTCTCACGGGCCGTCACTGCGCGGCTTCGACCGCAGCTCGCTTGGTCATCGCGCGATGCACCATACGGCGGCGCAGGACGCTAAGATGGTCGATCATCAGCTCGCCGTTGAGATGATCGTTTTCGTGTTGAATCGCAATTGCCAAGAGGCCCTCTGCCTCGAGCTCGAAGGGTTTGCCATCCTGGTCGAGGGCCCTGACGGTGATGCGCTCGGCCCGGTCGACGTCTTCGCGAATACCGGGGAACGAGAGGCAGCCTTCGTTGAAGCTGGTCTCGCCGTCGGCGGCTGTGATTTCCGGGTTGATGAACACGCGCAGGTCGCTCGGCTCGTCCTCGTCAGAGGCCACATCCACGATGAAAAGGCGCTTTGAAACACCGATCTGCGGCGCAGCCAATCCGACGCCCGGGGCCGCGTACATCGTCTCGGCCATGTCGTCGATGAGACTGTGCAGCTCGGCATCGAAGACCTCGACGTCTTTTCCGGGCTCGCGGAGCCGTTTGTCAGGGTAGAAGAGTATGGGGCGGATCACCTGGAAACCTCCGAGCGCCTGGGCGCTCAAAACCATTGAAAGGTAAGCACTTTCTAGCGCCGGGCAACCCTGGTCGCAAGATCGGGGCCGTTTGACAGGAGCCCAGCGCTAGAACAAGTTCTACTTTCGAACCGACCCGTGGCAAAGGAGCGCCGGAATGGCGGAGTGGGACCGTACAGTCGACTTACTGGTGATGGGAAGCGGAGCTGCAGGCATGGGTGCCGCGCTGCGCGCGCACGACCTCGGACTCGACGTGCTGCTCGTCGAAAAGAGCGGGCTCTTCGGTGGAAACACGGCGATGTCAGGCGGGGTGTGCTGGGTCGCCAACAATCTCGGCATGGCCCGTGAAGGAATCGCCGATTCAGACGAGAAGGGCTTCGAGTATCTGAAGCACATCACCAAAGGCGAGGTGCCGGACGAACGTCTCTGGCTCTTTATCCGCGAAAGCAAACGTGTGCTCGCCTACCTGCACGAAAAAACACACGTCCGCTACGTCCCGCTCGCGAAGTACACCGATTACTACCCCGAAGCGCCAGGAGGGCTGCCCGGGGGCCGCTCGATGGATCCGGTGCCCTTCGACGGATCGCTGCTGCGTGAGGACTTAATGCGACTGCGCCGGCCGCATCCGCAATCACAGATTCTCGGCAAGTTCGGCATCACTGCAAAGGAAGCGCAGGCTGCGATCGGCGTAGGTTTCAAGACCATGGTGTTCATGGCGTGGCAAATGCTTTTATACATGCTGCGGTACTTCAAGCGAAAGCGCTGGGGACGCGACACGAAGCTCTGCGCGGGCAACTCCTTGACGGGGCGCCTTCTGCTGTCGCTCAAAGAGCGAAAGGTTCCGGTCTGGCTCGAGACCAGCGTCGAAGAGCTGGTTTTCGAGGACGGCAAGGTCGTCGGGGCCCTGCTCCGCAAGAAGGGCGAGGCGATACGCGTGAAGACGCATCGCGGCGTCGTGCTTGCAGCGGGTGGGTTTTCCCGCAACCTCGAAATGCGCAAGCAGTATCAGCGGCAACCCATCACGACCGAGTGGACCGCCGGCACACCGTCGAATACGGGAGATGCGATTCGCTTGGGCCGCGATGCCGGCGGCGAGCTCGACCTGATGGACGAGGCCTGGTGGACTCCCGTCTCGATGGTTCCCAAGTCGCCGTTTTCCTGGGTCCTGGTGGTCGAAAAGAGCCTGCCGCACGGGCTGTTCGTCAATCAGGCCGGGAAGCGATTCACCAATGAGGCCGCTCCGTATATCGATGTCGTCAACGGCATGTACGACGATGTCGCGAAAACGGGCGCAAGCGAGCCTCGCTGGTTTCACATCTTCGATGCGACCTACCGGAAGTCGTCTATCGCCGGACCTGTCGCCCCGGGCAAGGTCATGCCTGACAAGCAGCTTCCCCGTCGCTACCGCGACGGCAAGTTTCTCTACAAGGCGGCAAGCCTCGACGCGCTCTGCGAGCAGCTCCAGATTCCAGCGGTGACGGTGAAGTCGACAATCGCGCGCTTCAACGAGCACGCCGTCAAAGGCGAAGACCCGGACTACAACCGAGGGTGGAGCGCGCAGGACCGCTACTACGGCGACCCGCGCGTGAAACCCAACTGCTCCCTCGGTCCCGTAGAGACACCTCCCTTCTACGCCGTGCAAATCTACCCGGGCGATTTAGGAACCAAGGGGGGCCTGGTGACCGACGAGCACAGCCGCGTGCTGCGAGCGAACGGCCAGGTGATCCTCGGGCTCTACGCAGCTGGCAATTCGTCGTCATCGGTCATGGGGCGCAGCTATCCGGGCGCAGGCGGCACCATCGGCCCGGCGCTGACGTTTGGGTTTCTGGCCGCCGAGGATGCGGCGCGAGCGCCTCGCAGCCAAGACGAGCAGGAAGCTGCGGAATGAGCGGCCGTGATTGGCGCCTTTTTGGTCGCCTCCACGCCAAGCTCTACTAAGGCCGCCGACTACATCCCGCACTGGCGCGACTACGAACGAACCGTACGGCGCCCCATCCCCCTGGTCGTCCTAGAGCGGATCGATGTCCAGGGTCGCGTGGGCGGGGGCGAGGCCGGCTTCGATTCGGGCGGCTAGGTGGGCGGTCACGTTGCGGAGGAGCTTTCGTTCGGGGGACTTCAACAAGAGACGGTAGTGGTAACGGCCGCGGAGTCGCACGAGTGGAGCAGGGGCCGGGCCGAGCACCTGGACGGCGCCGTCTTGGACGGACTGGTGACTGCGCGCCGTGTCAGCGAGTGCTTGGCTGGCGCGCCGTGCTTCGTCTTCCGCCCCAGCGTGGACGCGCACGCTGACGAGGCGTGCGAAGGGTGGGTAGCCCACCTCTTGGCGCGCGCCGATCTCCTCGGCGTAGAAGCTCTCGTAATCATGCTGCGCCGCCAAACGCACTGCGGGGTGATCTGGCTGAAAAGTTTGAAGGACGACCTCTCCGGGGCTGTCCGCACGGCCAGCGCGGCCGGCGACTTGTGCGAGCAGCTGAAAGGTGCGTTCGGAGGCTCGGAAATCTGGGAAGGCCAGGCTTTGATCGGCAAGGGCGACGCCCACCAGGGTCACCCCCGCGATGTCGTGTCCCTTCGTAACCATCTGCGTGCCCACCAGCACGTCGATCTCGCCGCTCCGAAGCCGATCGAGGACCTGCTCGACCCCATCACCGGACGCGGTGTCACGATCGAGTCGTGCGACGCAGGCGTCCGGAAAGCTCTCTTCGACGGCTTTCTGCAGCTGCTCGGTGCCGACGCCAAGCCGTTTGTACTCCGTGCCTTGGCACGCTGTGCAGGGAATGGCGATGGCGCGCTGAAAATCGCAGTAATGGCATCGAAGCGCGCCCTGCCCACGATGTTCGGTCAGAGCGACGCTGCACGCTGGGCACTCCGCCACGAGGCCGCAGGACTCACAGCGCAGGCTCGGTGCGAAACCACGTCGGTTGAGAAAGACGATCGCCTGATGGCCCTGGTCCAGGCAGCGCCCGAGCGCCGCAAAAAGGGGACCGGAGATGAGGGGATGCCCGGTCGGGCCCACTCGGTGTCGGCGCAAATCCACGATTTGCACGTCCGGCATGGTCGCTCCCGTCGCTCTGCTGGGCAGAGAAAGCAGGCCGAGGAGCCCGTGGTTCGCGCGATGATACGTCTCGACCGAAGGCGTAGCGCTCCCAAGCACGCATATCGCCCCGGCGTCCCGCGCGCGGAGCAAAGCCATGTCACGGGCGTGGTAGCGAAAACCCTCGTCTTGCTTGAACGAGGGGTCGTGCTCCTCGTCGACGACGATCAGTCCCAGGTCTGCAACGGGGGCGAATAACGCCGAGCGCGCGCCGATCGCAACCTGCACCCTGCCCTTGCGAAGCGCTTGCCATGCGTCCTCTCGCTGACGCGCAGTCAGCGCGCTGTGAAGCACGGCGATGTCGTCACCAAAACGCGCACGGAATCTTCCGACGAGCTGCGGGGTCAGCGCAATCTCGGGCACGAGCAGAATCGCGCCACGACCGGAATTCCGGACTTGATCGATCGCCCGAAGATAGACCTCGGTCTTTCCGGACCCGGTCACGCCGTGGAGGAGGAACGCCTGCCCGCTTCGTTTTTCGAGAGCTTCGACGAGCGCGCCGATCGCAAGTCGCTGCGCGGCGGTCGGTGGGTGTGGCTCGTCGCGCGTCACCGGAATTCGAAAGAACGGGTCCCGAATGGCTTCCACCTCCTGGACTTCGAGAAACCCCTTTTCTGCAAGCGAACGCGCGACGGCGCGTGGGTCGCTGACCTCGCCGCGAAGCTCCTCGAGAAGGATCGAATCGCGACCTGCGAATTGATCCATGAGCCTCCTTTGCCGGGCGCCCAGGCGAGCGGCCGACGCGTCTTTGCCCGTGGCCGTCAGCTTCCAGGTCCGGTGGTGTGCGACGCGCTGTCCGGGGAGGTTCTCTGTCGCCTCCAGAAAGCCATCCTCACGGAGCCGTCGCATCGCCCCCGACGGCAAGGCCGGCGCGGCAGCGCGCAAGACCTCACCGAGCGGATGCATGTAGTACTTGGCGGCACGGCCCAGGAATCGCAGCAACTCGGGGCTGAAGACCGGCTCTGACTCGAGGAGGCCAGCTACCGGAAGCGCACGCGACACCCCTTCGGGCAGCTCCTCACGCCCCGCCACGACGAAGCCAGCCAGCTTTCGGCGACTGAAGGGAACAGCGACGCGGCTGCCCGGCTTGAGACTGCCCCGCAGCTTCGCCGGTACATCGTAGGTAAACAGCTTCCGCAACGGCACCGGAAGGGCCACTTCGACGTAGTGAGATTCGATGGACTCCGACGCGCCTGTAGACATCGACCGCCTAGGTGCGCTCTACGAGCGATCCATCTCTTCGAAACTTGCCTCGCCGCCTATCGGGGTCGCGCGAGTAGACGGCAAACGACAAGTCGTCGCGCTCCCCCGCCACCAGACGCTGTGCTGCAGCCATGGCGATCATCGCGGCGTTGTCCGTGCAGGAAACCGGAGGCGGAACGAAAAGCGCCAACCCATTTGCATCGCAGGCCTCCTTGGCTCTCGCGCGAAGCCCCCGATTCGCCGCGACACCTCCGCTGATGACCAGCCGGTTCAAGCCCTGGTTCTTGCATGCGAGAACCGCCTTCCGAACGAGACTTTCGACGATCACACCTTGATAGGAGGCGCAGAGGTCGGCGAGCTCTTGCTCGTCGCCAGGGACACCGTGCTTCTGAACGTGCCGCGCAAGGGCCGTCTTCAAGCCCGAGAAGCTGAACTCCAAGGTCTTGCGCGACGCCATTGGAAGCGGAAACGAAACGGCATCGGCGTTTCCGCGCGAAGCCAGGCGATCGATCACGGGGCCACCGGGGTACCCCAGACCGAGGAGCTTGGCCGCCTTGTCGAATGCTTCTCCGGCCGCGTCGTCCCTGGTCTGTGCGAGAAGCGCGATGTCGCCCGCGCCTTCGACCCGATAGAGCGCCGTGTGCCCGCCGCTCACGAGCAAGCCGACGAACGGCATGGCCGGCCCCTCGTCAGCAGAATCCTCTTCGGGCCTTCGCAAATAGACCGCCAAGAGGTGACCGTCCAAATGGTTCACGCCGACGAGCGGTTTGCCGATACTCCAGGCGAGGGCCTTGGCGACCTGGACACCAACGAGTAGCGAGCCCACCAAACCAGGTCCCTGTGTGACGGCAATCGCATCGACTCCGTCGAGGCCACCCGGCGCCTTGCTGAGCGCCTCTCGAATCACCGGAATGATCGCCTGCATGTGCGCCCGGGAGGCAAGCTCAGGAACGATGCCTCCATAGGGCCCGTGCATCGCGACTTGGCTCGCCACCACGTCGGCGAGCACCTGGCCAGATTCGGTGACGAGCGCTGCAGCCGTTTCGTCGCAGGAGCTTTCGATTCCGAGCACGCGCATCAGAGCGTCTCTCTCCGGAGGCCGAACACGCCGAAGTAATCGCAGGCACCCGAATCGATGACGTCGCAATCAGCTGGGTCGCAGATTTCCAGACCAGGGCCGGCAACCAGGCGAACCTCGATGTTGCCACCTCGAAGAAGCGAGAGGAACACCATGACATCGCGTCCGTCGAGCGGACCCGAGGCGGGCCGCGCGACGAACATGTAGTTGCGAAGCCTACCGCTTCCCGGAAATTCATAGAGCCCGAGCTGATCGTGCACGAGAGGAGGAATCGGAAGCAACGGAGTATTCGAGAACGTGGGGCCGCAAGATTCCCCGCTTGTCGAAATCGTACCCGGGTTATCGTACTGTCGCTCGGGGTCGAACGTGAGATCGAGAGTCACACCGTAAGGAAAGCCTCGTCGAATGAACGAGCAGTCGATACCGTTGGGGCAGTTGGTCGGGTCGTTCACGCCAACGATTTCGCCCCGGTAGACTTCACCCTCGCCCGTGCTGAACTCGCCCAAAGGGTCGCAGCCAAACGCAGCGATCAGAACGCAGATCAACCAGCAGCGCCGCATGTGGCGGAGCATAGCAGAGTGCTAGATGCTGGCTCGGAGCGTTTTACTGGCCGAAAGCCAGCGCCGATATCCGGGCGCATCGCCCGCTTCGGCAGCGAGGGAAGCGGCCTCTTCGTATCGAGCCTGGGCGTCACGCGCCCGGCCGGCTAGCTCGTCGATCGAGCCGAGCATGCCAACGGCGCGAGCGACGAGACTCGAGCCGGCGCTCGCCCTCCCGTCCCGCTCGACGCTGGCGAGCTCGTGAGCGGCGCCGTCGTGGTCACCCGCAGCCGTAAGCGCGTCGGCGAGCTCTAGCCGGGCACGGGCGATAGTATCCGCCGGCGCGCCGATTTCGCCGAAGAGCTCGAGTGCGCGTCGATAAGCGTTCGCTGCGTGCTGTGGGTCGCCCTCGATACGACGGATGCGCCCGATGGCCACCTGAAGATGAGACTCGATCGAGGGCTCGACGCCGGCGACCTGCTCGAGCGCTTGGCCGTATTGCCGCATGGCGTCGCGAGGCCGGTCGCGACGCGCCGCAATGCGTCCGAGAGACATGAGCATCCTCGCGCGATCCGCGCTGTTCGGCGCTGTGAGGTCGAGCGCCTCACGCAGCACACCGTCCGCACCGGATGCATCGCCCGATCTTGCCAGCGCTTCTCCGAGCTTTCTGCTGAACGTGGCAATGGCTCGGTCATACACGGTATCGCCGCTTTCCAAGGTCTGCCGGCGAGCAAGCTCGAGTGCGCGCCGGTACTGCAAAACTGCACCGAGGTGATCGCCACGACCCATCGAGGCGTCGCCGGCTTTCTCGAGAACCACGAGGCTGGTCACGGCATCGACGCCACTGTACGCGTGGACGGCACGCACCTCTTCAGGCGCTCGAAGCTCGCTCAGGACCTCGAAGGCGCGGCGGTGAAGCTCGCGGCGCGCCTCGGCGGGAATCGACGCTGCGACGAGGTCCGCGATGAACGGATGAACGATACTCACCCTGCCGCCGTCGAGCTGCACGAGGGAGTTCCCGGCAAGCTCGTCGAGGCCGTGCAGCTCATCGTTCTCCGAGACGCGGCGCAGGGCGTCTAGGTCGCACGTCCGGCCGAGAACGGCAGCAGCTTGAAGGAGGCGCTGGGCGTCGACTTCGAGCCGTTCGATGCGGCGCGCGATGGCGTCCGCCAAGCGCGGAGCCGGCCCGTCGTCAGGGGTCACACCAAGCGCCTCGAGCTGCTCCAGATGGAGCGGCAGGACCTGACCGCCGACCGACTCGGTGACCTTGTCGAGCCCGGACACCAGACGAAGATGGAACGAGCCAGCCAAGAACTCCTCGGCCTGCCCCGAGTCGAGACCTTCGAGCTGAATCACTTCATCGGCGAGGATGCCTCGATCGTGATCGCTGGCGGTCACCAAAAGCACGGGCTCTGTTCCGAGCGCGCGCGAGAGCTCTACGATGGTTCGCTGGGTCAGCCCATCGCAGTAAGAAAGGTCATCGAGGATCAACATGACTCGCCCACTCGATGCCCGCCCGCGCGCGCTCCGCACCGCCGAGGCCAGTGCCTCGGCCACCGCGCCTGTCCTCGAACGGCCGTCGCCGCCGAGCAGACCAGAAGGATTCATCACCTCACTGACCCCGGCGCAGGCGAGCTGGGAGCCGAGGTCGTCTCCCCTGAGCGCCATCCTCGCCAGCTCCGAATCGTCGACTTCCAGGAGCTCGGCCAGGAGGGTGCGAATCGCCGCGTAGGGCACGGGCGAGCCGGTCGGATGGGCGCCGGCACCGACGACGAGATCGCCTTCTGCAGCGGCAACCTCCGCGATCTCGGTGAGGAACCGAGTCTTGCCCACACCGGGTTCACCAAACAAGTGCACCCAGTGCGCCCCTTGTGTGGCTGCATGACGATGTTCACGGATCAGGCGAAGCTCGTTTTCGCGCCCTACGAAAAGACGCTGCGAGCCCAAGGGCGGGTAGAACGACGGCCGCAGCGAGCGATTGCTGCCCAGGGCGGGCTCGGGGCCGGCGAGCCGTGCGCCACACTCACCGCAGAAATTCTGGGCATGAGACGTCGGAGCACCACAGCTTGGGCAGGGGATGACCGAGGCGCGGAGGACCAGCGTCTGCTCGAGGGCGCTGCGAAGCGCCTGCTGCATGTCGCGAGCGACCTGGAAGCGCTCATTGGGATCCTTGGCCAGCGCCTTCATCGTCACTTCCGCCAAGCGATCCGGAACCTCTCGCGGTGGGTTCGCTGTGCGCGGGTCGGGAATCGGATCGTTGATGTGCCTCAGAACGACCCTCGTGGGCGTGTCGTCGATGTACGGGAGGTGCCCGGCCAGAAGCTCGAAGAGCACGACACCGAGTGCATAGAGGTCACCGCGCCCATCGACGCCATCGCCCCGGCCCTGCTCTGGAGACATGTAGTCAGGCGTTCCGCAGACCAGGCCGGGTTTCGTGATCGAGCTCTCTTTGCCGACGATCGTCGCAAGGCCGAAGTCGACGACCTTGACCAGGTCGTCTCCCGAACGAAGCGGGCGCAAGATGATGTTCTCAGGCTTCAGATCACGGTGCACGATGCCGAGCTCGTGCGCTTCGCCGAGCGCATCGAGCGTGTTGATCAGGATCTTGCAGATTCGATCTACCTCGAGCGGCCCCTCTTCATGCATCACCAACGCCAAGTCCTTGCCGCTGAGGAACTCCATCGCGAGGTAGAGAATCCCGTCGTCGGTTCGACCGAAGTCGATGATGCTAACGCTGTTGGGATGATTTAGGCGGCTCGAAGCACGGGCCTCCTGGTAGAACCTCGCGACGGTTTGCTCGTCGCCGAGGAGATGCGGGTGGATCACCTTGACCGCTACGGTCCGCCCAAGGGTGGACTGCTCGGCCTTGTAGACGCGCCCCATACCCCCAACGCCGACGACATCTTGCAGGAGATAGGAACCGCCGACGATACGTCCGACGAGCGGGTCTGCTTCACCGCCACCCTCGTGCTCGTCAGAGGGCGCACCGCAGGCAGAACAAAAGCGCGCGGCATCTTCTACCGACGCGCCGCACTGATGGCACAGACGCACGTTCACAGCATATCCCACGCCGTGCTCCGCTCAAACTGGCGAAGCGCTGAACACCTGACCGGTGCTAGCGCTGTTCTTCGTCGAGCCTACGCATCGCTTCTAGCAAGAGGTGGTGCGTCGGTATCCCGATGGAGTCCGCCACAGGCTCGGTTTGGGGCTCGAGGGCAAAATCTCCGTCCGTGAGTCGAAGCACTCCGTAAACGGCTTCAGCGCCGCAAAGCTGACCGAAGCGCGCGTCATGAATCGCGCCATCCTGAAACATCAGCTCGCCCTCCGACGCGCCGTTTCGAACTCTCAGGATCCCGTTCTTGCGGCCATTCGCGATCATCTGAATCAAATCGGGAAGCGCCATTTCTTGAAGCGATCCGGAGATGCCGCGGCCGCCAGCACTTTGAGCGCGACTGTTCGCGATGATCCGCCCCACCTTGGCCGCGACGACCGCGGCCGACGTGGGTTTGACGACGTAGTCTGCTGCTCCGAGCTCGAGCCCAAAATTGATCGACGACTGAGCGCGGTCGGAGGTCACGAACATCAAAGGTGTCTTGGCATGTGCGTTCTTGCGCATGAGCTCGAGAAGCTCGAAGCCTTGACCATCCGCTAGGTTGACCTCGCTCACCACGAGGTCGAAGGCATCGGCCTCCAGGCTCCGGAGCGCGCCTTTAATGGATCGCTCGATGATGACGTCGTAGCCCTGACCGGCAAGCTGCACCTCGAGCACAGCAGTCTCTTCCGGTTCCGGATCGACAATCAGCACACGATGGCGCTCGGACATGATCTGCGCGTTGAGCCCGTCGTCCAGGACGATATGGCGCAACCAATCGACGACCGCAGGATCGAAGCTCGTTCCCTTGTGGGGCTCCAACGCATCGCACGCCTGCTCCGCAGAGACGCGCTGCCCGAGCGCGTTGTTCTTACTCTGGGTCAAATCGACATAGCTCTCGGCAATGGCAAGAATTCGAGCGCCGAGGGGGATGTCTTTCCCCGTCAATCGTTCCGGGAAACCCTTGCCGTCGAAACGCTCGAAGCGGTGCCGAAGCGCGTCGACCGCCGTCTTGGGAAGTTCGACGGTCTCGAGAATTCGAATCGGGGCGCTGTAGAATCGGCGGGCGTTCTCTTGCTTGGCCTCGTCGTGCGCTACATCGAACGGCGTCGAATGCGAGTCGGTCGAAACTCCAAGGTCGTGCAGGTATGCGGCGACCAAGATGCCTTGAACCTGCGCCTTGCTGAGTCGAATCCGCTCGCAGACTTGCTTGCACACCCGCGCCACGCGCATCGAATGGGCACCTCGATGCGGATTGAGCTGCTCCATGAGCGTCACGAGCACGCTGAGCGTTTCTAGGTAGACCTCCGGGTCGACGGCAAGATCGCCCCCCTCCTCAGGAGCGGAGAGTTGCTCGATCAGGGTTTCCCCGGCAGAAATGCCCGATTCAGTCTCCGGGGGCGGCTCGTCGACTTCATACTCGATGGCCTGATCGTTCGCAGGCTGCTCTGCCTCGAGTGACTGCTTCCTACGACGGCGGACAAGCAGCCCGTCTTTGTCTTCGAAAACCTGACCCCAGCCGGGTACGGGGTCGGACTCTCGCGACGAGCGAACTTCGCGCGACGAAGCGCCGCTCAGCAGCATGTCGAATGGTCGGTTGTCCTGATCGTAGTGCTTGGCGATAGCTGCGCGGATGGCGCCCTCGCGTGCCACGTAGACGTGTACACCTCGTGCGCCCGTTGCAAAGGTCATCTGCTGTCGCACGTCCTCATCGGTCATGTCCGCCGCAACGACCGAAACCATTCGGCTCTTCGCGTCGTACATGATGGGGAAGGCGGTCAACCGCTTGGCGAGCTTCCGGGGTACTTTCTGAAGGAGTCCGCGGTCAATGGCCGCCTTGGCAAGCCGCTCGGAGCTCACGAATCGGGTCTTGTAGAAGCCGGCGAGGTACTTGAGGAGCGCCGCTTCGCTCATCAGGCCGAGCTGGAGGATCGCTTCCTCCGCGGTCGACTGGGTCCGCTGGGCGTGGATGACGACCTCGTCGTAGCGGTCGGGCGGCAGCTTCCCTTCGACGACGAGCCGATCCAGCGTCGCCATGCCGCGAATCTGCGTCGTCTGTTCTGGTTGAGCCCCCCAACCCACGGTCCCTACAGTGTAGCGAACCAAATCGAGCCCGGCTCGCCCTCACGCTGAAAAGTCGAAATCGACAACAAAGCCCGGCGTGTTAGAGTCCGGCGCAGTGAGGCGGCGGCTGGCAATCTGGCTCTTGATGAGTCTGGCAGCGGTGGGCTGTGCCACCACCGGCACGCTCCAGAACGGACGCTACCAGGGTGAGGAGACCTCCTACAGGATCGGTCCAGTCGGCGAGGGCTGGACGGCCGTCTCCGTCGATCGGCAAAACGACCTGGCCTGGCACAACGGTTCCAAGGGGGCGGTCATTCACGTCGACTCCGACTGTGACCCCAGCCTAGACATCCCGCTCACAGCGCTTCGAAGCCACCTCATGATCGGATTCACGGAGCGAGAGATGGTCGAGGAGCTCCTCGTTCCGATGGACGGCCGTGAAGCGCTCCGCACCTCGTTCACCGCGAAGCTCGACGGGGTCCCGCGTCAGATCCTCCTCCAGATCCTCAAAAAGGACGGCTGCGTGTACGACTTCGGCCTCATTACGCCGCTGGGCGAGACCTTCGACGAGGCCCTGCCGGATTTCGACCGGATGCTCGCTGGGTTCACCACGACGACGGATCAGCCGTGACCTCTGCATCACCGTCGACCAGGCCTCGCAACTTCACCACCTGGGCCGACTATCAAATCCGGCGTCTTCGAAAATTCGTCGAGGAGGTGGGCGCCTCGACCCTTCTCGCCGGGCGTACGCTTCGCGCGATGTTCACGACGCGCTTCGACACCAACGAGTTCATCTACCAGCTCGAGCAGCTCGGCGTCCGGAGCCTGGCGATCGCGGCGGCGACGGCGATCTTCGTCGGGATCGTCATGACCATTCAATTCGCGGTGTCGATGGAGGCCTTCGGCGCAAAAGACACCCTTGGCCGCGTGATCGCGGTTTCCGAGGCTCGCGAGCTCGCGCCTTCGCTGACGGCGCTCGTCGTGGGCAGCCGCATCGCAGCCGGAATCGCCGCAGAGCTCGGCTCGATGACGGTGACCGAGCAAGTCGACGCCATCCGAGCCCTGGGGGCGGACCCGATTCGCAAGCTCGTCGTGCCGCGCCTAGTCGCCTGCGTCGTGATCATGCCGTTGATCACATTCGTCGCGTTCATTCTCGGGATGTTCAGCTCGATGCTCGTCGCGGCGCTGTCGTACGGGATTCCGATGGAGTTCTTCTTTTCGACCGCGCTCGACTCCCTCAGAATCAACGATTTCATCAGCGGCGTCTCCAAGACCCCATTTTTCGGCTTCCTGATCGCGGTTCTGGGCTGCCATTTCGGCCTTCAAACCCGCGGCGGCACCGAGGGCGTCGGCCGCTCGACGACCCGCTCGGTCGTGGTGGTCTCGATTAGCATCTTGATGGCGGACGCTCTCCTCACGCAGATTTTCGTCAGCTTCGGCACCCTCTGAGCCGAATCAGATCCGAAAGGGAACGTCGAACGTCTCAGACGATATGACCCGCTGGCTCATCATGGCGTTGATATGGATCGGAGGCTGCTCTCGCGCGCCGGAGCCGCTCCGCTCCACCGGGCAGGCCGCGAGCCCATCGCTCCTGAGCGCTCCGGCCTTGGATCTCACGAGGCTCGCTACGACCGATGATTGTGTGGACTGCCACTCCGACGTGGCGTCTCACTGGACGAACAGCGCCCACGCCTACGCGTCGTTCGACAACCCCTGGTACCGTGCGAGCATCGATCAGTTCCGCAAGGAGCGGGGCGAGCGCGAAAGCCGGTTCTGCGCCGGCTGCCACGACCCGCTCCTCCTGATCTCGGGCGACATCGACCACGGCGTCACGCCGGACAACGACCTCGCGTACGCCGGCATCACCTGCCTGGTCTGCCACAGCGTCGAGTCTACGCGGCCCGACGGCAACGCGAGCTTCTCACTGACCGACCAGGCCGTCGTACTTCCTGACCCGGCAAACCCCGAGGAGATCGAGGCGCACCGCGCGCGGCTCACCATGAAGCCGCTCCGTACAGCGGCGCTCTGCGGCTCATGTCACCGCTCCTTTTCAGGCCCCGCAATCGGAAACGAGAACCATCTCCCCGGAATCGACGACTTGGGCGACTGGGCGTCCTCGGCGTTCGCGGGCTCGGCGCAGGACCAGATTGTCGAGGTCGAGGAGAATAGCTGTCAGGGCTGCCACATGGCGCCGGAGTTGGCCTCCGATACTGAGATGGCGGTCGCCCACGACGGAACGGTCCGCAGTCATCGCTGGGCCGCATCTCACACGACGATGGCCGCCCAGTTGCCGGACCCGAGGCAGGCTAGACAGGCCATCGAACAGCTCCAGGGTGCGGTGATCGTAGACGTCGGGGCCGTGCGCGCCGGCCGGCGGCGCTATCTTCTCCCCGAAGAATCGAGGCTCCGCGGCGCGGAGCGGCTCATCTTCGACGTGCTTCTCGAAAACAGAGGCGCGGGCCACCGGTTCCCGGGCGGAGCACGCGACATGCAGGACGTGTGGGTCGAGGTCGAGGTTCGTGATGCCTCCGGCACGCTGCTCGGGCTTTCGCGCCCGACCGAGGACGGCAAGGACGATGTGTTCATGCTGCGTGCGACGCTCCTCGATGCGGAGTCCGCGCCCGAGATCTTGCATCGAGTTCATCGATTTTCCGCTCTGGCGTTCGACCGCACTTTGCCGGCACACGATGCGCAGGCCGTCCGCTACTCGATGACGCTTCCCCGTGCGCTCGAGCTTCCGCTGCGGGTCGACGTGCGCCTGTTACACCGTAAGCACAGCCTTCGCTTTCAGGCCTTGGCGTGTGAAGCTAGCCGCAGCGAGCGAGGCGTCCGGTTCGCGCGCGGCGCCGAGCAACGTGGCAAGGTCGCTCTCGATCCATGTCTGGATCAGCCAGTCACCGAGCTGGGCGCCGCAACGGTTTGGATGGGGGCGGGAGCGAGCGAGCATCAGGCGACGGGCGGGGCTGGGCGAGCGTCGGTCGAGCGGCTGCTCACGCAGGCCCTCGCGCACCTGCATGCCAAGCAAGAACACGCACACCTCGCTAAACCGAGCATCGAGCGCGCATTGCGCCTGGCGCGCGAGCTGAAGTCCGAGATTCTGAGCGCTCGGGCTCTCGTACTGCGGGCACGCCTATCCTCGGCCCAGGGTCGGCCCGGCGAAGCATCGTCCTTTGCCGCACGCGCCGAGGCGTTGATCGGAGCAAGTCCTGTCCTCGATCGCGTCCGAGGGGACGCATATTCCCGAGCCTGGCGCTGGAAGGCGGCAGCCAAAGCGTATCAACGGGTCGCCGACGCTTCTCCGCTGGACCCGCGTGCCTGGCGGGACCTGGCACGGGCCTATGGGAGTCTCTCCGAAGACGAGAATGCGCTATCCGCTGCAGAGGCCGGCCTCCGCCTGGCGCCACGCGACGAGAGCTTGCTGCGTAGCCGCGCACTGGCCCTCGAAGGCCTGGGCCGGTCCGAGGCGGCGCCCGCAAGGGAACGATGGCTCGCCCATCGAGCTCCGGATGCGCAGCCGCAGCTGCTCGCAGCGTGTGAGCAAGAACACCCGAGGTGCCGTCGGGATCGGCAACCCATACCGCACTACACCCTCTCACCTCCGCGAAAAGGAATTCACGCAAGCCTCGATCCCGGATAGGATAGCCCGAATGTCGAAGCGTTATCAGAAAAAGAGCGCCAACACGAAGAAGCGAGCGAAGAAGGGTCACGGCCCCTCGCGCAATACGGTTGGCGGACAAACCACGGGCGTCATGGGCAACATGGTTGGCGGGTTTCGGCGAGCCGTCGGCTCTGATTCGGACGGCGCCAAAGACGGCAAAGGCGGTAGCCTCCTGTGGACCGCGATCCTCGTCACCGCCGCCATCGCGATCATCGCCTGGAACTTCGCGCGCTAGAGTCGTATGGCTCGCCAGCGCAGCCAGTGATCGGCGAGCACGAGCGCGACCATCGCCTCTGCCATCGGAATGAACCGCGGCAAGAGACAAGGATCGTGGCGACCAGTTGTTCGAATCGTCGTCGCATCGCCCGTCGACGTGACGGTGTCTTGGCTTCGCGGAAGACTGCTCGTCGGCTTGACGGCAGCCCGAACGACGATCGGCATCCCGCTCGAAATCCCGCCTAGCATGCCGCCGTGACGGTTGCTTCGGGTTCGGACGATGCCCTCGGCGTCGGTTTCGAACGCGTCATTGTTTTCGCTGCCGCGCGCCGCAGCGGCCGCAAAGCCAGCGCCGTACTCGACGCCGAGCACCGCTGGCAGACTAAACAAGGCCTTTCCAAGGTCAGCCTTGAGCTTGTCGAAGACCGGCTCACCGAGACCTGCGGGCACGTTGCGCGCGACGATCTCCGCAACGCCTCCGACCGAGTCCTGGTCCTTGCGCATCTTCTCGATGAGCTTGACCATCCGCACTGCGGACTTCGGATCGGGACAGCGGACGATGTTCGGCTCGCCGTCGGGAAGCTGCTCCACCTGGTCGAGCGTAACTACAGGGGGAATGGTCGCTTGGATATCCCCGACCTGCGTCACATAGCCGACGACCTCCCCACCGAACGCCTCTGCAATGAGTTTTTTTGCCACGGCGCCGGCCGCCACGCGGGCCACGGTCTCGCGCGCGCTGCTACGTCCGCCGCCTCGATAATCACGACGACCGAATTTCGCGTCGAAGGTGTAGTCGGCATGACCCGGACGGTACACGTCCTTGATGTTCGTGTAGTCTCGGGTCCGCTGGTCTTTGTTTCGGACGATGATCGCAATAGGCGTCCCCGTCGTCTCGCCTTCGAACACGCCGGAGAGGATCTCCGGGCTGTCCGGCTCTTTGCGCTGCGTGACGATCTTGCTTTGGCCAGGGCGTCGGCGCTCGAGGTCCGGGATGAGGTCTTCTTCGGAGAGCGGAAGCCCCGAAGGACAGCCGTCAATGACGACCACGTTGGCTGGGCCGTGGCTTTCACCCGCGGTGGTCACGCGGAAAAGACGACCGAACGTACTACCAGGCATGCGGTCTCACTTCTGGCGGCCCGCATGACGGCCGATCGCACGCCCGACGAAAAATGGCCCCATGTGCTGAATGTACTGGGAGGTCTGCACTGTGCCCCGCATCGACTGAACGACGTGCGAGAGCGGATGAAGCGTCGACCCGATCAAACCAATGAGGAATTCATTGTCGTTGGCGTCGAGCCCGTGACAGGCGAGGCGCACATCGTGTGCGAGGTCCTGGTCGCCGTACGCCCGCCCGATCGTGGCATGCTCGCGAAGAATGCCGCCCTTCTCTCTTCCTTCGAGCTGCTCGAATGCCCCGGTGCGACGGAGCGGATACCAGACCGCCCAATTCCAGTCGGGGTTGAGGACCGTCTGCCTAGGGCGATCGAGCAGCCAAAACTCGAGGTCCTTCTCGTAGCCGCTGCTATATGTGCGGCCGATCATCGTGAGCTCGGGGCGAAGCGCCCAGTCACGCAGGGGCGCCGCTTCGAACAACGGACGGACCGAATCGACGAATACCGCGGGATCCTCGCCGAAGGTGAGTAGAGCCACACCGCGGGGGTCGTTGGCGTCGGCGTATACCACCGCAGGGATGTCCGCCTCTTTCAAGGCCGAGAGCAACGCGTCTTGGTTGGCGGCGATGGACGTGCCGGTCGGAACCTGGAACACCAACAGCTGCATGAACAGCCGGCGATCCATGAGCTGAGGCTCGCCGTCCTTGGGCGCACCCCGCTCGCGCGTGTCGATCGTGGGAGAACCGGCTTGTGCGCCGCCGTGTTGTCCGTGCGAATGGGCCATGAAAAGACTCATAGCGCTTTTACCCCCCTCCTGCACAGTGTAGGCTCGGTTCCGTTCTCATGATGCGCGCGTTCAAGATCCTAGCCGCGATTCTCATCGTTGGGCTCGTTGGCTTGGTCGCACTCGGCTACTCGCTCGATGAGCCGAGGCCCGACGGCGAGCCCGGGCCCGAAGCCGACGCGCTGGCGCGATCGATGGAGGCGGCCGTGCAAAAGGACGCCTGGGACCGAACCGGAGCCGTGCGATGGTCATTCTTCGAGCGGCACCACTACGTCTGGGATCGTGAACGTGGGCTCGTCGAGCTTCGCTGGGGCGATTCGCGCGCGCTGTTTTGGACTCGGGACAAAACAGGCCGGGCGTGGCATGCCGGCACCGAACAAACTGGGGATGATGCGAAGGAAGCGCTCAGCGCAGCCTACGCGTACTGGATCAACGACTCCTTCTGGCTCAACCCGGTCGTCAAATTTTTCGACCCCGGCGTCGAACGCTCGCTCGTGAAGCTAGACGACGGACGCGATGCTCTTCTGGTGAGTTACGGCTCGGGCGGCGTCACGCCGGGCGACGCGTACCTTTGGATTCCCGGTGGCGACGGCTTGCCCGAGGCCTGGCGCATGTGGGTGCAGATCATCCCGATCGGCGGCATCGAAACGAGCTGGGAGGGCTGGACGGAGCTCGGCACCGGCGCGAAGGTCTCTACGCAACATGAAGGCTGGGGGCGCACGATGACGTTCATCAGCAACGTCGAAGGCGCCGAAAACCTCGAAGCACTTGGTGTCGAACCTGGCCTGTTCGACCCCTTGCTTCAGGACTGAGGGCTCCGAGTCAGGCTGAACACGCCCAAGACGACCAGAAGCGCCCCGACGATGCTGATCGCGTTCGGGTACTCTCCGAAGAAGAGAACCCCCCAGGTGTACGCGAGAACGATCTGAAGGTAGGTGACAGAAGACGCGCGGCCGGCCGTCTCGAGCTTGAAGCCCTTGGTGATCTCGATCTGGCCGAGCTGGGCTGCGAGGCCAATCCCCAACAGCAGAAGCCACTCGATGCCCTGGGGGAGCACGATGCCTTCGACGGCCAACAGCGGCAAGGAAGCGGGGCCGGTGACGAGTGGGAAGTAGAGGACGACCACCATGTGATGTTCGGTGGAGCCAAGACGACGGATGACGACGTAGGAGATCGCAGAAAAGATCGCGCCGACGACCCCCACTAAGACCGCGATTGGATCCAGGGGCACACCGCTCGAGAATAGAAAACTCGGTTGGGCGACGAGCACGACGCCCGTCATGCTGAACAGGGTCGCGAAAACATCCAAGCCACGCAGCCGCTCCTTGAGCGCAAACGCCGCGATGATCGCTGCGAGCATCGGATTGCAGAATTGGATCACCGTAGCGTCGGCGAGCGGCAGGTGATTGATGGCGTAGAAGTAGCAGCTCAAGCCCATGAAACCGGCGAAGCCGCGCAGAAGAAGCAGCTTCTTGTCGTTACCCCAGGGATTGATCCCGAGTCGGCGAATTGCCCACCAGCTCATCACGAGAGTCACCAGCACCCGCGCGAGAACGAGCTCCATGGTCGGCAGTCGTTCGCCTGCGAACTTTGCGAACACCGTCATCGCGCTGAAAAACAGCGTGCCCAGCAGCATGTGGCGCACCCCGGGCGTGACGCGATGCCAATTTGGGAACAGGACGGGCACCCCGCGCGTTCTGCCTGGTAATGCGCGGGGCGCAAGCGGGTGATAGAAAAACGCATGAGAACGCTAACGAGAAGCTTCGCGCAAGGGCTGCTGGTCCTCGCACCGGTTGCCATCACGGTCTGGGTCGTCGTCTTCACGGTGACGACGCTCGATCGTTGGCTCAACATGCGAATCCCCGGGCTCGGGATCGTGATCACCGCTGCCGGGATAACGCTCATTGGCTATCTGGCCGGCAACGTGGTCGGCGATAAGCTGATCTCGGTCTTGGAGGCGGGGATGCGGCGCGTTCCGCTCGTTCGGATCCTCTACAACTCCCTCAGAGATCTGTTTGGAGCGTTCGTTGGAAGCAAACGCAAATTCGATCAGCCGGTCGCGGTCGAGATCAACCCGCACGGGCTCAAGGTGCTGGGCTTTCTCACCAACGAGCGATTCGCGGATCCACATCTAGCGGGGCACGTGTCGGTGTATCTGCCGGAGTCCTACAACTTCGCGGGCAACTTGGTCGTGGTACCGCGCGACCGCGTGCACCTCCTGGACGCCGACGGGGCGGAGTTCATGGCATTCATCGTATCGGGCGGCGTGACCGACATGAATGCGGCGAAGACGGTGGTCGACGGCCAGACGGTGTGACACTGGCACTGGCGCTGAATGGGGGTATCCTTTGCCGAAATGCCTGAGACCATCTTCGAATCCCCCCACGATCTCAAAAGCGCCGTCGGAAAGCATCTCGGCTACAGCGGCTGGCTGACGGTGGAACAAGATCGCGTAGACAAGTTCGCGGACGCTACCAACGACCATCAGTGGAT
>SHLP01000244.1 GCA_004283055.1 Deltaproteobacteria bacterium | reverse complement strand
TCGCGAGCCGTTCTTCGATCGTACGGTTGACCGTTGGTACCGCGTCGCGCCTTTTTTCCGCGCCCCGGTAGCTGCGGTGCCAGCGCCACGCGCTTGGACGCTACCTTCTATGAACCCGTCATACGCAACCACATGGCGACCAGCATCGCGGCCACTAGCAGTGCGAGGACGACGGTACCAACGATGTCTTCCACGCGCTTTCGCCGCGACGGATCGTCCAGCGAGCGGGAGAGCTGGGACGCATGCGTTACGCCTTCTGAGGGCAGAGGCGCGGGCGGCGGGATCGGCCGATGCAGGTTGGGGTCGGGAAGCGCGGGAGCAGGGTTGACCACTTCGTTCCACTGCTTTTGGCGTATCCGAGGCTTGGGCACAACGAGGCTGCGGTCTGACCTCGACGCCCCGCGCTGTTCGGATTTTGGATTGCGGAGCACCCGCACCACTTTGGTCGTGGTGTCCTTGCGCTTTTTCCGGAAATGACTCGGTCGGCGTCTGCTGGTTCCGGGAAGGTCCGGTTTGTCGTCGGGGTGCGGCACGGGTTTTCTTCTTCTCACCGCCCCCATCGGCTTCGTTTTCGAGTATACCGCTCAATTGTTCAGTGTCATCGAAGAGCTCGACTTTTCGAGACTTTGCTTACAATTCGACGCATGGATTGGACCGATGCAGCGGAGCTCATCGACGGCGACCTCGAGGGCCGCTTGGTGTTCACCTGCGAGCACGCTTCTGCAGCGCTTCCCGAGCCCTGGACTTGGCCACCGCAGGACCGCTGGCTCGTGGACACGCATTGGGCGATCGACATCGGAGCCGCCGACTTCACGCGACGTGTCGCGGCGCGTCTCCAAGCGCCAGCCGTGCTTTCGCGCTTCTCGCGGTTGCTGATCGATCCAAACAGGCCTCTCGACTCGGACACTTTGTTCCGGGAGAGCGCCGACGGCAGGACGGTTCATCTGAACGAATCGCTGCTCGAGGCAGAGCGCAAGCGTCGCATCGAGCGTTTCTACCATCCCTATCACGCGGCGGTCAGCTCGCTGGTCGAGCGCAGCGCATGCGACACCGTGTTTTCCATTCATACCTTCACCGATGACTACGAGGGCGAAAAACGCCACTTGGAGGTTGGAGTGCTGTTCGACGAGGACGAGGAGCCGGCCTATCGGCTCGTGAAGCACCTGGCGAATGCTGGATTCCACGTGGCGCCGAACGAGCCATGGTCGGGAAAAGTGGGCCTCGCCTACTCACCGGTGCGCCACGCCCGCGAATTCGGACGCCGTGCGCTCGAAATCGAGGCGCGCCAAGACCTCATCCTCGAGGAGTCGTTCCGTGAGAGGCTTGCGGAGGCGCTCGCGGGGTTCTTCTCCTAAGCTTGCGCGCATGCGACGACTTCGCTCCGAGCAGACCGGTCTCTCCTACCTCTCTTCCGGGGCCGAGGACGCCCCCTTGGTGCTCTGTCTGCATGGCTTTCCCGACATTCCGAGAACCTGGGCGCCGTTGACGGAGCGTCTTACCGGCGCTGGGTATCGTGTGGTGAGCCCATGGCTGCCCGGCTACGCCCCTTCGTCGCTGCAGGGGCCATTTGACCTCAGCACTCTGGCACGGACGATCCTCGCCTTCGTCGACGAGCTCTCGCCTTCGGAGCCCATTCGAATCGTCGGCCACGATTGGGGGTCGCCAATTGCACAGTGCGCAATGGCTCTTCAACCGAAACGCTTCCGTGCCGCAGCGTTGCTTGCCGTTCCACACATGCTTGCCTTTGAAAGAAACATCGAGCGAGACCCGCGCCAGATCGGCCGGAGCGCCTACATGGTTTTCTTTCAACTCCCAGCGCTCTCCGATCACATCGTGGGGCTCGGCAACTTTCGGTTCATCGGGCGCCTCTGGAAGACCTGGTCACCGGGGTTCGATCCGGGGCCCGACTATTTCGACGAGCTGAAGGTCTGCTTGCGTTCGAGCATGCCAGCCCCGATTCGATACTACCGGGCGATGCGCTCGCCGAAGGTCGTTCTCGAGGTTCGCCGGCTGGTCGGGGCAAACCCCATCGTCGTTCCGACCATCTACCTGCACGGCGAGCGCGACGGTTGCGTCGGCCCACGGATTGCCGATGGCCAAGAGAAGCACTTCAGCGCCCTCTTCGAGATGGTCAAGCTTGCAGACGCGGGCCACTTCCTTCACTTGGAGCGCCCCCGCGAAGTGAATGCGGCGATTCTTCGCTGGTTCGACGGGCACTAGCAGAGCCTGGTCGGGGACAGCGCCAGTGCCAGTGCCAGCGCCAGTGCCAGTGCCAGTGTCAGTGTCAGCGACAGTGTCAGTGTCAGTGTCAGCGCCAGCGCCGGTGTGACCTGCTCCTGTGACTTTACTTGGTCATCGTGCTCTCCTTTTTGGCTGTGTGTCGGGTCCTTGGGTGAACCCGGCACACAGCCAAAAAGGAGATCACTCATGGGACTTATCATTCAGCAACGGGCGCTTCAGGCGGCAGGCGGGCTGCGGGAGGTGCTTCCGGTCGTTCGGAAGCGGGATCGGTCGCTCTTCGATCAAATCCATCGGGCGATGAACAGCGTCGTGCTCAATATCGCTGAGGCGGAAGGGAACGACGCCGGGACCGCGAGAGCTCGCTTCGCGTCCGCTTGCGGGTCCGCGAAAGAAGTTCGTGCAGGGCTCCAGCTCGCGATCGCGTACGGTTACGTCCCGGGCACGAAGGTGGCAGCGGTAGACATCGCGCTCGATGAAGTCTGCGCGATGTCCTGGAGGCTTTCGGGCCGCTAGAGCCTCCGGCCCAAGCACCACGTGATGGCGCACACCTCGTCGAGCCTCTCGTCGAGGTGCATTGCCGTGTGACGTTCGATGTAGCCCCAGTCGCTCGCAACGTTCAACGCCGCCCGCACTTCCTTGGCGGACCCGCACGCGGTCGAGAATCGAGCCCGCGCATTCCCAGCATCATTCCCCCGCGCCTCAGCGATATTGAGGACCACACTTTGAGCGGCTCTCTTGAGCTGCTCGGCCAACGACTTGTCATGCTCCCGAATCGAGTGAACCAGTGGAGCAAGT
Organism: Deltaproteobacteria bacterium; assembly: GCA_004283055.1. Lineage (GTDB taxonomy): Bacteria > Myxococcota_A > Polyangia > Polyangiales > Houyiibacteriaceae > SG8-38. The sequence goes on along the minus strand of SHLP01000244.1, from coordinate 242 downwards.
TCCTGCACCACGCTTCGCGCTCGGTCGTAAACGTTCTTCTTTTGCATCAGCGACTCCTTGGATTGGGTTTGGGCTCTCACCCCGCGTGCGAGCCCAAACCCAAACCAAGGACAAAGCGATGACCAAAGTCTGAATGCGACAGTGTCAGTGTCAGTGTCAGCGCCAGCGCCCGTGCCGGTGTCGGTGCCAGCGACAGCGTCAGTGCCGGCGTGGGTGCCCGTGTCAGCGGCTAGGAATCCGAC
>SHLP01000243.1 GCA_004283055.1 Deltaproteobacteria bacterium | reverse complement strand
ACGCACTGCCCGCCGGAGCAGGTGCCTTCGCCGCCGTCACACTCGGTGCCGTCCGCGACGTTGCTGGTCTCGCAGGCGCCGTTGGCCGGATTGCATGCCGTCTCGGTACACTCGTTGCCGTCGTCTTCGCACATGACGTCCTCGCAGAGGTCGCCGCCGTCACCCTCGACGCAGGTCACGGGAACGGTCCAGGTCGCCATCCGGCAGTAGACGTCGTTGTCGGTGACCATGATCATCACCGTGTGCTCGCCCACGTCCTGACAGGTGTAGGTCGTGCTCGCTGCCGAGGGGTCGGCGATGGAGCCGCCTGTCCCGGTCCAGATGTACTGAATTGCGTCGCCCTCCTCGTCGAAGGCCTGGGCCGAGAGGCTGATCTGGTTGCCCACCGAGGTTTGCAGAGGCGAGACGACCGCCTTCGTGAGTTCGGTGCAGATGTTGAACTTGCCGTTGACGCGCACCCCTCCGAGCTGCTGCGGGAGCTTGCAGTTGAGAACGACCATGACCGGCGTCGAGACCCCCACCTCGACGTCGAATTCCGCGGACCCTCCGCAGGTGACTTCCTGGTCGACCGAAACCGCGGTCAGCTCGACCGAATAGGGCTCTTCGCCGACAGGAAGCCCATAGACCTCGACCGACGCCGTCGATCCCGGAGCAGCGACGTCGATGGATCCAGACATCTCCATTCCGTTCCCCGTGATCTCCCAAGTGACGACGTCGATTTGGATGTCGCCCGCCAGAAGGAGGTCGAGCGAAAGCGAACCGGTCGAACCTTGGCTGGTGTCCGTGTTCGTGCAGCCAAACGCAGCGAGCGCACCGCATAGAAGGATGATGCAACGCACCAGATGGGAACCAGGCATGTATGCCTCCGAAAAAAGGGGGGGAACGAGGACGCTATCACCGTCGCCGGCTGAACTTCAAGCCTCTTCGGACCGGTCCGACGCCTACTTGCCACACTCGCGACGATGGACGGGAGGCGGGGCCGTCGCCGGGCTGACGCGCTGCGGCGACGGCCACATCTCGTTGTGCGCTTGCTTACATCTTGGCGCTAGGTCCAAGTAGCGAGCTCCCAAAGCCTCAGGGCCTCCGAGATTCCAAAATTGGGGAAATAAATACGTATAGACGCCTGAGGCGTTCATGCCTACGTGGATAGGTGGTGGCTTTGCAGTTCGAGGCGGTAGGACGTCCCGGCACATAGAATGGGGGCTTCCGTATGCGTGCTTTGCTCGCATGGTTCGCGGTTCTTGGCTTGGCATTGATGGTGTTGTTCGCTCGTTGCGGCGAGGTGAATCTCGATCGATGCGAGGGCGTGGAGTGCGATGACCAAAATTCATGCACCGACGATCGATGTGATCCTGACACCGGTGAGTGCCACTACATCGCAGTGGCGGAAGACACCGCATGCGACTTCGACGGGCTCCCCGGCTTGTGCAGGTCCCGTGAGTGCGTGGACGCACGGCTCTGCGAAGGCGTGTCCTGCGATGACGACAACGAATGCACCGACGACCTATGCAATCCCGCCAACGGCGACTGTGTCTTCACCCCGGTCCCCAACGATACGACCTGCGACTTCGGTGGCCTCCCCGGCCTGTGCCTCTCCGGGCTCTGCGAGGACGCGGCCCTCTGCGAAGGCGTCGTCTGCAACGACGACAACGAATGCACTGAAGACCTGTGCATTCCGATGACGGGTGGTTGCAGCCACCCGCCCCTCCCAGATGACACGCCTTGCGACTTCGGCGGGTTTCCCGGTCTGTGCACTTCTGGAGTCTGCGAAGATGCCGCCCTTTGTGAAGGCGTCGTGTGTGACGATAACCCCTGTGTCCTCGATGCGCCCCCCTGTAACCCGTTCACGGGAACGTGTCCTCCTCCTACCGAATTCGTTGCGGCGGGAACGCTTTGCGACTTCCCAACGCTGGGCGAGGGGCGCTGCGACGGCTCTGGCAATTGCATCGAACCTGAAGGCGACATCGAACCGGTGGGTCTTTCCTTCGATGCGAATAACCGTCTCCAGGTCACCATCAAGAACCGCAGCGCACACGTCGTTCCTCCGAATTTGGGCAATGTTCGAGTTTTCGTCGATGGCATTGCGGCTGCCGAGATCGCACTCGAGACCCTCTCCGATGATTCCTATCGGCAAGCCTACTCGAGCCAAAAAATCACGCTCGACCTGCGCGTTGCAGGCCAGGACCGACGAATCGCCGTTTCCGTCGACACCCGCAACGAGATTCTCGAGAGGAACGAAGACCACAATGCGTACACGCGCACCATGACACCGCCTGTCATCGCGGGACCCGACCTAGTCATTCGTGCGCTCTCGTTGGACGCTTCCTCGGGTACGCTGGGTGTGGCGGTTGGCAACGACGGGACGCTGAACAGCCCCGCCATGCAGGTGGAGCTGAACATCCATGTGAACGGAGTGCTCGTAGAAAACGTCACGAGGGCGCTCCCTGCACTGAATGTGAACGGGACTTGTTTCATTGCCGTGTCCCCTGCCACGCCGATCCAGCCGGGGAGTAAGGTCGAGGCCACTCTCCGAACGCAGAGCATGCTCGATGAAATCGACAATACCAACCAAAGCAGGACGGAGTTCTTCCCAGCGGACTCAGCGCTGGTCGGCTACGACAGCATCCTGCTCCACCGGATCGTCAGCGCCAATCTAAACTGGGAAAACGCCAGCGGTGTGACCGGCCTGACGAGCACGCAGACGACCGACTTGCTCGAAAAGATCCGCGGGCTCGAGCTAGAGCGGCCTGTCTCAGCCCCGCTCCCGTCCATCGATTCGCCGGCACGCTTCAGCGAAGCAGAAGCGTGGGAAATTTTTTCCGTCAACGTCGCGCATTCCCTCTGGGTCGAGAAGAACGGCCTGGTCGAATGGAAGCTGGTTGAGATGTCGGACGAGCACGTCGCATCGATCTTGAACGGACGGAGATGGTTCGCCTATTTGCCGGGCTCAAACGAGTACGCGCCTCTCTACGGCTCGGTCAATCCACGGCATCCGTCGGCAAGCTATGACTTCCTGGAGGGCTTTGGAATGATCAAGCCCGGTCAACTCGAGACGATCTCTGCCCTCACGGGGTGGGCGCGCGCACGACTGATGCACAACTTCGGCCAGGATCCGGTCGAGCAGTACGGCTATGGGGGGCTTCCTCCGGTGGACCGCATTCTTTTTCCTCTCGCGGGGCGACTGCACATCACGCCGGGGTGCGCGGGGACGACAGGGCTGTACGTCGCGACGCTTCGGGCGATCAACATCCCGGCCGAGCGCGCGTTCACCCATCTGGTCAATGC
>SHLP01000242.1 GCA_004283055.1 Deltaproteobacteria bacterium | reverse complement strand
GTACGTTTGCGCGACCCATCGGCCATGGGCAAGCTGCGGCATGGCCCTCGTCCCCTTATCGCGAAAAGGAGCTCGGGGTTCGAGCAGGCCGGACACGAGCGCGTACCTCCCCAGCACGCGCGAGGACATGGACGCGCGCGGCTGGGATCAGCTCGACGTGCTCATCGTCAACGGCGACGCCTACGTCGACCATCCGGCCTTTGGCGGCGCCCTCATCGGCCGCTTCCTCGAAGGCCGCGGCTACCGCGTCGGCATGGTTGCCCAGCCCCGCTGGGACGACGTCTCCGATGTCGCGCGCATGGGCGCGCCGCGCCTCTTCGTCGGCATCACCAGCGGCAACTTGGACAGCATGCTCAACAAGCTGACCGCGCAAAAAAAGGTCCGCTCCGAAGATCAGTACTCGCCCGGCGGCCGCACCAACATGCGCCCCAATCGGGCGAGCATCGTCTACGGCAACCTCTGCCGGCAGGCCTTCCCGGGGGTGCCGATCGTCCTCGGCGGCATCGAAGCCTCGCTCCGGCGCATCGCCCACTACGACTACTGGAGCGATTCGATTCGCCGGAGCGTCCTGCTCGATGCGAAGGCCGACATGCTCATCTTCGGCATGGGCGAGCGCCCGGTCTGGGAAGTCGCCGACGGGCTCGCTGCCGGCAAGACCTTGGAAGACTTACGCAGGGTACGGGGCACGGCCCACGTCCTGCGCAAGGGACACTGGGAGCACATCGAGCCGAGCCGTTTCGTCCCCGATGGGAAGCCCGTCCTCTTGCCCAGCTACGAAGAGATCAAAGCGAGCAAGGAGCGCTTCAGCGAAATGAGCGGCGCGTTTCAAAAAGAAACGAATCCCGGCAACGGCCGGCCCCTGATTCAGCCGCACGGCCACGAGGCGGTTTACTTCAATCCCCCCGCCGAGCCTCTCAGCGTCGAGATCATGGACGGCCTCTATGACCTGCCGTTCACCCGCTATCCGCATCCGTCGTATACAGAAGGCATCCCAGCGTACGAGACGGTGAAGCACAGCATCGTCACCATGCGCGGCTGTTTCGGCGGCTGCAGCTTCTGCTCGATCACCGAGCACGAGGGGAGGGTGATTCAGTCTCGAAGCGCGGAGAGCGTGCTGCGCGAGGTCCGGGCCCTGCGCCGCATGGACGGTTTTGCAGGCGTGATCAGCGACGTGGGCGGCCCGACGGCCAACATGTACCAGATGAAGTGCAAGGACGAGCGGATCGAAAAAGCCTGTCGCCGCCTGAGCTGCGTGCACCCAGGCGTGTGCGAGAACCTGGTCACCGATCACGGCCCGCTCGTCGAGCTGCTGAGCCAAGTCCGCAAAGAGAAGGGAGTCAAAAAGGCCTTCATCGCCTCGGGCGTCCGATACGACTTGGCCGAGCGGAGCCCGGAGTTCGTCGAGGCGCTCGCCGAGCACCACACGGGCGGCCAGCTCTCGGTCGCCCCCGAGCACGTCGACGAGGAGGTCCTCGACAAAATGAAGAAGCCCGGCGCCGAGAGCTACGAGCGCTTCGCCGAGATGTTCGCCTGCGCGAGCGAACAAAGCGGCAAAGACCAGCACCTCGTTCCGTATTACATCAGCGGCCACCCTGGCTCGACCACCCAGTCGATGATCGAGCTCGCTCTCTACTTGAAGAAACGCGGCCTGCGCCCCCGGCAAGTGCAGGACTTCATCCCCACGCCGATGAGCATGGCCACGAGCATGTACGTGACCGGCCTCGATCCCTTCACCGAAGAGCCCGTCTACGTCGCCAAGGGCCTGCGCGAGAAGCGAATGCAAAAGGCGCTGCTTCAATACTGGGACGTCGAGCAGCACGACCTGGCCCGCGAGGCGTTGATCAAAGCCAAGCGCGGCGATCTCATCGGAAGCACCGATCGGCACCTGGTTCCGCCCGCATCGGGCAAGGGCGCGCTCTCGATCCACGAAAGACGGCGCCGACGATCCCGCGCCCGCGGGTAGCTGACAAGGTACGCGGATTGCGATAGATGCAGCCGGTGACCGGCCGCAAGCGCCAGCTTCTTTGGATCGTGCCGCTTGTCGCTGCGCTCGTGCTTGCTGCCTGGTGGCTCTTCCACGAGGCCGAAGGGCCCCGCGTCGAGGCGATCACCCCCGTTCGGAGTCCCTTGGTGCAGACCGTGGTGACCTCGGGCCGAGTCATTCAGAGAAGGCAATCGAAGCTCGGCGCCATGGTCCCCGGAACCGTCGCAGAGCTGCTCGTCGATGATGGCGATCGCGTCGAGGCCGATGCGCTGCTCGTTCGACTCGCAGACGACGACGCCCTTGCCAGCCTAGCCGAGGCCGAGGCGGCGGTTTCCGAATCGGAGGCGAGGCTCGCGCGCGTGCAAGGCGTCGGCAGGCAAATGGCCGTCCAGGCGCTCCGACTCGCCACGATCGAAGCCAAGCAAGCCGAGACCGAGTACCGGCGGCAAGACAAGCTGTTCGGGACCGGGGCGGTCAGCGAGCTCGACCTCGAGCGCGCGCGTCGTGACCGCGATCAAACACGCAGCCGGCGCGTCTCCGCGTCTCTCGAAGTGGCGGCGGCCGCCCCCAAAGGAAGCGACGTGGCTGTGGCTGCCGCAGCCCTCGCGCGCGCGCAGGCCCGGCTCACGGCCGCCCAGGTTGCCGTCGAGCACACCCGCATCCGCGCGCCCCTGCCCGGGGTCGTCCTCAAGCGGCACGTCGAGCGCGGTGAGGTCATCCAGCCCGGGGAGGCGCTGGTGACCTTCGCGGGCGACGGCCCTCTCGAAGTGCGCATCCAGCCCGACGAGTCCAACCTCGCCCTGCTCCGCCTGGGTCAGCGCGCGCTCGTTTCCGCCGAGGCGTTTCCCGACCAGCGCGTCGACGCGTCGATCGCCCGAATCGCGCCCTCGATCGACCCGGTCCGGGGCACGGTCGAGGTGGACCTCACCATCGACGATGAATTGGACCTGCGACCCGACATGACCGTGACCGTCGAAATCGAAGTGGGTCGCGTACAGAGTGCGCTCCTCGTGCCGAGCTGGCTGATCCACGACTTCGGCGGTGAATCGCCCTGGCTGATGCTGGCCGAAGATGGCGAGGCCCGACGACGCGACGTCGAGCTCGGGCTCGAAGGCGACGATATGGTCGAAATCGTCTCGGGGCTCGGCGAGGAGGACGAGGTTCTTCCCCCAGGGCTCTCGATCGAAGAGGGCGACCCCGTCCGCGTGCGACGGACGCGGCCGGCAGTCGATCTGGAAGTGAAAGGGGAGGGCTAGTGCTGGCGCTCCAACTCGCTTGGAGATTTTTGCGCGAGGGCCGGACACAATCCCTACTCATCCTCGCCGGCGTGACGATCG
>SHLP01000123.1 GCA_004283055.1 Deltaproteobacteria bacterium | reverse complement strand
GATACAACGTCGGCCAGGATGTCGACTCGACGGTGGAGATCGGATCCGACGGCACACTGTATTTCGGATCCGACGACGGCGGGGTTCACGCCCTGCGATAGAAACCATGAACGAAGACATACCCGAGAAAAACGAGATTCTGCAGGTGCTGCAGGCACACGGCCCCCGCGCTATGCACGTGGGCGAGCTCTGCGGACGACTCGATGTTCCGCGCAAGGCCAAGGATGAAGTCGTCCGGCGCCTGCTCCTGCTCGCTGACGAGAACCTGGTGACCGAGCTTCCAGGCCTGCGTTTTCGCGCGCTCGCCGCGCCGAAGAAAGCGAAGCGAGGGCGCGAACAGGCCAAGGCCGGACGCGGCAGAGGCCGTAAGGCTCAGGAGAGGCAAGCCACGGTCCCAACGATCACGCCTCCGATCGAGGGCCGGTTGACGATGACCCGCCAAGGCTACGGCTTCGTCAAGGTCTACGACGGTAGCTCCGACGTGTTCATCCCACCCGATGCGGTAGGGCCCGCCCTTCACGGGGACACCGTGCAGCTTCGGGCGAAACCCTCTTCCAAGGGACGAGATGGGCATATCGTCGGGATTGTCACGCGGCGGCCAAAAGAGGTCACGGGGATCTTGCATCCGCGAGGCCGCGGGATGAGCTTCGAGCCGGACGACGACCGGCTTCCTTCGCCAATGCGTGTGGTCGGGACGGTACCCAAGTCGATTCGACGTGGCGATGTAACCCTCGCCGAGATCGTGACTTTCCCTCAGAAGCGCGAGGACAGGCCCGAGGTTCGCATCCTGGAGGCGCTGGGCGCACGAGGTGTTGCGCGCATCGAGGTCGAAAAGATCAAAATCCGCGACGGGATTCGCGAATCGTTCCCGGATGACGTCGAGCAAGAAGCGGCTGCGCTGCCAGCGCGCGTGGACAAAGACGTTGCCAAGCGGCGTGAAGACCTACGCGAAATCGATCTGGTCACGATCGATCCAGAAACCGCGCGAGACCACGACGACGCGATTTGGGTCGAGCGTAACAAGAACGGGTTTCATCTCATCGTCGCCATTGCCGATGTGTCACACTACGTCACCGAGGGCTCGGCGATGGACCGGGAGGCGATCCTGCGGGGGACCAGTGTCTACCTTCCAGACCGCGCCATCCCGATGCTGCCGCCCGAGCTCTCCACCAATTTGGCATCACTGGTGCCCAACCGCGATCGCCTCTGCATGGCGGTCGAGATGCACATCGACGAGAAGGGACACGTCTCGTCGCATCGTATCTTCGAAGCCGTCATGCGATCGCATGGGAAGCTCTACTACGAAGGCGTGGCCCGTGCGCTGGGGCTCACCCAACATGGCCCGCATCAACCCTCCGCCGAGAAGCGCGTCCCAACGTTGAAGATTCTGCTCGACCTTTCGAAGCGGCTAAGAGCGCGTCGTTTGAAGCGCGGGTCGCTCGATTTCGACCTTCCCGAAGGAAAGATTGCCCTCGACGAGCACGGCGAGCCGAAGGAGATCGTGCAATCCCGCAAAGACCCGGGGATTCGGCAAGCATACCGCATCGTCGAAGACATGATGTTGGTGACGAACGAAACCGTTGCGGCGCACCTAAAACGGCACGCCGCTCCGGGTGTCTTTCGAGTTCATGGCAAGCCCGACCCCGAGCGCATTTCGATGTTTTGCCAGGTGGCCAAATCGTTCGGCTATGAGCTCGACGAGGAATCGGCGGGGACTCCGAAGCAGCTGAGTCGATTCCTCGCTCGAATAGAAGGCACCGAGGAGGCCCCGCTGCTCCGCTACCTGCTCCTGCGGGCGATGCAGCAGGCGATCTACGATACCGACCCTACGACTGGCCACTTTGCGCTCGCGGCCAAAGACTACCTGCACTTCACTTCTCCGATCCGGCGCTACCCAGACCTGATGGTCCATCGCGTGCTTCGAAGCCTGATCCACAAGAAAAGCCTCGATGCGGCAGCGCTCAGGCCACGGCTGCAGCGCTTTGCGGCCCAGGCCAGCGAGTCGGAGCGGCGTGCCATGATCGTGGAACGCGACGTGATGGACGTTTACCGGGCGATCTACATGCAGGACCACATCGGGGACGAGCTCGAAGGCCGCATCTCCGGATTTGCACCGTTCGGCATCTTCATCCAGCTCGAGGATCCTTACGTGAGCGTCTTGCTTCCGTTTGAGCAGCTGGACGACACTTTCGAACCAGACGACCTCGGTATTCGCTTGCTTGGCGTGCGTACATCGAAGATCTTCACGATGAACGATCCGGTTACCGTTCGTATTGAAGAGGCCAATGTTCAAACGCGCAACGTGGTGGGCTCACTGCTTCGACACGAGCAGGCAGCGGCCCCAACCGAGGCGAAGAGAAGGCAGGGCCGACGGACAGAGAAGCGAGGTCCGGCCGAGAAGCAACGGCGCGCGGAGCCAGGAAAGAAGCGTGGCGCGCCGAAACGGAAGCGTCGCGCCCCCAAGGGAGGGCAGCAGGAGCCACGAAAGCGGCCTCGACGCGCCCGACGCAAGTGATGGCAAAGGGAGGGCGACCAGGCCTGTCAGTGCCGGAGCTGATCGTTCGAAAGCGCGACGGGGCAAAGCTCACTGACGACGAAATCCATGGCATCGTCCGCGGATTCATGAACGGCTCGGTCACCGACTACCAGATGAGCGCGTTTGCGATGGCGGTCTACTTCCAGCAGATGGATTTCGACGAAACCGTCGCGCTGACGCTCGCGATGCGAGACAGCGGCAAGGTTCTCGACCTCGGGGTCATCGATGCGCCAAAGGTGGATAAGCACTCGACTGGTGGAGTCGGCGACAAAGTCAGCATCTGCCTCGCACCGATCGTCGCAGCCTGTGGTGTCACGGTACCGATGATGAGCGGTCGAGGCCTCGGGCATACCGGCGGCACACTGGACAAGCTCGAAGCCATCCCTGGATTCCGAGTGGATCTCTCGGTGCGGGAGTTTCGCGCACAGCTCCGGAGGGTCGGCTGCGCGCTGATCGGACAAACGGCTGACCTCGCACCTGCGGACAAGCGTCTGTACGCACTGCGGGACGTCACCGGTACCGTCGAGTCGATCCCACTCATCACCTCGAGCATTCTGTCGAAGAAGTTGGCCGAGGGAATCGATGCGCTCGTGCTCGACGTGAAAGTGGGTCGCGGTGCGTTCATGAAGACCGAGGCTGACGCGCGGGCTCTGGCGCGGTCTCTAGTGCGCGTAGGAAACCTGGCCGGGAAGCGGGTCTCCGCGCTGCTAACCGACATGAACAGCCCGATTGGCTACACGATAGGGAACGCGCTCGAAACCACGGAGGCGCTCGAGATCCTCCACGGCGAAGGTCCCGAGGACCTGCGACAACTGAGCTTCGAGCTTGCAGCGGAAATGCTGCGGGCCGCTGGCGTCGAGAGATCCAAGGCGCGGGCACGACGACGCGCCGAGAGCGCTGTCGAGGATGGAAGCGCTCTCGAGAAGATGCGGGAAATCGTCAGTGCGCAGGGCGGAGATCCGGCTGTGGTGGACGCCCCGGATCGACTTGCGCTCGCGCGACATCGAACGACGATTCGTGCCGCACAAGATGGCTACGTCACCAAGCTCGACGCCCTCGAGCTAGGGTATGCGTCGATGGGTCTGGGCGCCGGCCGCAGCCGCTCCGAGGATGCGGTCGACTGGGGAGCAGGAATCCGATTGCACGTTCAGCGCGGTGACCGTGTCCGAAAAGGTGACGCGCTTGCGACCTTGTACGCATCTCGACGTGCTCTCGTGGGGCCGGGCGCAGACCGTACCGCTTCCGCAATTCGAATCGGAAGGCGGCGCCCGAGCCGACAAGATCGGATCATCGCGACAATTCGCAGCTGACCGTGCATTCTCTCGGTCGCTGGAACCAAAGGTGCGATAGCCCGCGCCGAGCCGGAGCCCTCTAGTAGCCTTCCACCTTGCTGATGATTTCGTTCATGATTTCCCGGGTTCCACCGCCGATCGGGTAGAGGCGGGCATCACGGTACAGGCGCTCGACGACGTACTCACGCATGTAGCCGTAGCCGCCGTGGATTTGGACAGCCTGGTCACAGACGCGCGAGCACATGTCGGTTGCCGCGTTCTTGGCCATGGCCGCCAGGGACGGCGTCTGCTCTCCATCGAGGAAGCGTGTGACACATTCGCCCGTGATCGCGCGTGCGGCAGCAATGTCGGTAGCCATGTCAGCGAGCTTGTGCCGTACCACTTGGAAGCCCGAAAGCGACTTGCCGAAGGCATGTCGCTGCTTGGCATATGCGACCGACTCCCGATAGGCGAGCTCGGCGATCGCAACACACTGACCGGCCAGCATGAGACGCTCGGTGACGAAGTTCGTCATGATCATCAGAAAGCCGGCGCCCTCTTGACCGATGAGGTTCTCTGCCGGCACCCGGCAGTCCTCGAACGCGAGCTCGGCCGTGTCGCTGGCCCACCAGCCGGTCTTCTTGAGCTTGCTCGCTACGCTGAACCCTGGAGTGTCCTTGTCGATGATCAGCATCGAAATCCCGCCGTGACCCTCGCCTCCCGTCCGGACCGCGGTCGTCACGAAGTCGGCTCGCGTGCCTGAAGTGATGAATGTCTTCGCACCGTTTACGATGTAGTGGTCACCGTCTCGCACCGCCTTCGTCGTCACCGCTGCGACGTCGCTGCCTCCACCTGGCTCGGTGATGCCAAGGGCTGAAACCTTCTCACCACGAAGCGTCGGTCGAACGTAGCGCTCCTTCTGCGTGTCATTTCCAAACTTCACGATCGGCGGAAGCGCGATTCCGTGGCTGCCAAGACCCACGCAGGTTCCGACCGACTTTCCGGCGATCACCATTTCTTCAGCGGCCACGAGGACATGGCCCAAGTTCCCCCCGTCGCCGCCCAGCTCCTCGGGATACCCCGTCCCCAGAAAGCCTGCGGCCGCAGACTGCTGATACAGATCGCGAGGAAACTCGTTGGCTTCTTCCCAGACATGCGCGTTGGGCGCGATTGCCGACGCAGCGAACCGCCGAACCTGCTCGCGCAGCGCTCGATGTTCGTCGGTTTCGAATAGATAGCTCTTCACCAAAGTGGTGAGAGCTTACTCTTCGCTGGCGGCCGCAGCAACGGGCTCCGGCTCGAGGTATTCCCTCGCGGGGGTGAGGGGCTGCAGCGCATCGTCGGCGACCACCATGTCGATCTTGTTGTACGCACCAAGGCCCGTACCGGCAGGAAGCAGGCGGCCCATGATGACGTTTTCCTTTAGTCCTCGAAGCTCATCGAGCTTGCCGCTGATTGCGGCCTCGGTGAGCACCTTGGTGGTCTCCTGGAACGACGAGGCGCTGATGAACGATTCGGTCGACAGCGACGCCTTGGTGATGCCGAGCAAGAGCGGCTCTGCAACCGCCGGCTGACCTCCCTTTGCGATGACGCGCTCGTTCTCGTGCTCGAACGTGGTCTTCTCGACCTGCTCGTCCGGCAGGAATCGGGTGTCGCCCGTCTCCTTGATGCGGACTCGTCGAAGCATCTGGCGGACGATGACTTCGATGTGCTTGTCGTTGATCGCGACGCCCTGCAGCCTGTAGACCTGTTGGATCTCGTCGACCAACCAGGCCGCCAGCTCTTTTTCGCCTTTGACCTTGAGAATGTCATGCGGGTTTGCGGGGCCATCCATCAGAGGCTCACCGGCGCGCACGTGATCCCCGTCTTTCACGGTGAGATGCTTGCCCTTGGCGATCAGATACTCCTTCGGCTCGCCGACCTCAGGCGTGATCATGACCTTTCGCTTACCCTTGGTGTCCTTGCCGAAGGTCACGATGCCATCGATTTCGCTGATGATCGCGTGATCCTTGGGCTTGCGAGCTTCAAAGAGCTCGGCAACCCGCGGCAGACCACCGGTGATGTCCTTCGTCTTCGTGGTCTCGCGTGGAATCTTCGCAATGATCTCACCGGCTTCGACGGACTGGCCATCCGCGGGGATGATGTTTGCGCCGACTGGCAAGAAGTAGCGAGCCATGTTTTCGCCCGTACCGGTGTTCTGCGTGTCGCCGGTTTTCGGATCCTTGATCGAAATGCGAGGACGCGCGCTGGGGTCGCGAGATTCGATGACGACGCGCCGGGAAAGACCGGTGACCTCGTCGAGTTTCTCGTCCATGGTAACCGCTTCGACGACATCGCCGTACTTCACGACACCGTGAACCTCGGTGAGAATCGGGATTGCGTAAGGGTCCCACTCGGCCAGCATCGTGCCTCGCTCGACGCGATCGCCTTCTTTGACTCTCACGAACGCGCCGTAGGTAAGCGTGAAGTGCTCGCGCTCACGACCCGACTCGTCGACGACCGTGACCGCGCCGTGGCGGTTCATGACGACGACCGTTCCGTCCGCCTTGGTCACCAGCTTGGCGTTGTCGAACTTCACGACGCCGCCGGAGCGCGACTCGATGGAGCTCTGCTCGATCTTGCCACGCGCGGCAGCTCCGCCGATGTGGAATGTTCGCATGGTGAGCTGTGTGCCGGGCTCGCCGATGGACTGAGCCCCGATGATGCCAACGGCCTCACCGATGTTCACTTCGTATCCGCGCCCGAGATCTCGGCCGTAGCACATGACGCAAACGCCGCGACGGTTCTGACAGGTCAATACAGAGCGAATCAAGACGCGCTCGATACCAGCCGCTTCGATGCGCGCCACTCGAGCTTCGTCGATCTCCTGGTTGGCGTCGACGAGCGTTTCGTCGGTGACTGGGTCCGTGATGTCCTCGAGCGCAATACGGCCTAGAACACGCTCACCGAGAGGCGTAACGACCTCGCCACCCTCTTCGAGCTTGCTGACCCAAATACCGTCGAGTGTCTCGCAGTCGTAGTCGGTGATGACAGCGTCCTGCGCCACATCCACGAGCCGCCTCGTCAGATAACCGGAGTTCGCAGTCTTCAAGGCGGTGTCGGCGAGGCCCTTGCGGGCGCCGTGTGTCGAAATGAAGTACTGCAGGACCGTCAAGCCTTCGCGGAAATTCGCCGTGATAGGCGTCTCGATGATTTCGCCAGACGGCTTGGCCATCAGGCCGCGCATGCCGGCCAGCTGCCGAATCTGCTGATTGGAGCCACGAGCGCCCGAGTCGGCCATCATGAAGATCGAGTTGAAGCTCGGCTGTGTCGTCTTCTCGCCCGTCTGCGGATTGACGACCTCATCGGTGCCGATCGACTCCATCAAGTCGCGTGCGACTTGGTCGGAAGCCTCCGCCCAGATGTCGACGACCTTGTTGTACCGCTCGCCGTCGGTGATCAGGCCTTCCTGATATTGCTCGACGACCGTGGTGACGTCTTCCTGGGCGGAACCCAGGACGTCTTTCTTGGAGTCGGGGATGATCATGTCATCCATGCAGATCGAGATGCCAGCGCGGGTCGACATCTCGAACCCCATCGTGCGCAAACGGTCTGCGAGCAGAACCGTGTTCTTGTTGCGGCTGGCCCGATAGCATTCGTCGATGAGTGAGCTGAGCGACTTCTTGTCGAGCACCTTGTTGACCGCCGGGAATTCCATCCCCGGAGGCAAGACATCGCTCACGAGAACGCGGCCGACCGTGGTGTCGTAGATCTCACCCTTGTAGCGATATCGAATACGGCTGTGCAGCCCGACCATGTTCTGGTCGTACGCCATCCGAAGCTCGTCGGCCGAGGCGAAGATGCCCGTGAACTGGCCTTCCTTCTCCTGACCGTCCCGGTACTCGCCCTTACCGAATGTCTTCTCTCGGGTCATGTAGTAGAGCCCAAGAACGATGTCCTGCGTCGGGTTGATGATGGGCCGACCGCTCGCTGGAGAAAGAATGTTGTTCGTGCTCATCATGAGCACGCGGGTCTCCATCTGGGCCTCGACCGAGAGCGGAACGTGCACCGCCATCTGGTCCCCGTCGAAGTCCGCGTTGAACGCGGTGCAAACGAGCGGGTGAAGCCGGATGGCCTTGCCCTCGATGAGGACCGGCTCGAAGGCCTGAATCCCGAGGCGGTGCAGGGTTGGCGCACGGTTGAGCATCACCGGGTGCTCGGTGATCACCTCTTCGAGAATGTCCCAAACTTCGGGCTTCTCTTTCTCGACGAGCTTCTTTGCGCTCTTGATCGTGGTTACGTATCCGCGCTCCTCGAGCTTGTTGTAGATGAACGGCTTGAAGAGCTCTAGCGCCATCTTCTTGGGCAAGCCGCACTGGTGCAATCGAAGCGCGGGACCCACGACGATGACCGAACGGCCAGAGTAGTCGACTCGCTTGCCGAGCAGGTTCTGGCGGAAGCGCCCCTGCTTGCCCTTGAGCATGTCGGACAAGGACTTCAGAGGGCGCTTGTTCGGACCGGTGATGGTCTTTCCCCGACGGCCGTTGTCGAAGAGCGCATCAACGGCTTCTTGGAGCATGCGACGCTCGTTCCGGATGATAATCTCCGGAGCGTTGAGCTCGATGAGCCGCTTGAGGCGATTGTTTCGGTTGATGACTCGACGGTAGAGGTCGTTGAGATCGGAAGTCGCGAAGCGACCACCATCGAGCGGAACCAGGGGACGCAGGTCCGGTGGAAGCACCGGAATCACGGAGAGCATCATCCACTCGGGGCGGTTTCCCGAATCTCGGAAGGCCTCGATCACCTTGAGCCGCTTGGCGAACTTCTTTCGCTTCGCTTCGCTGGTCGCTTCCTTGAGGTCCAAGCGAAGCTGCTCGGCCATGGCGTGCACGTCGAGATCTCGAAGCATCTCGAGGACGGCCTCACCGCCCATTCGCGCTTCGAACGCGTCGTCGCCGTACTCATCGAGCATGTCGTGGAAGCGATCCTCCGTGAGGATTTCACCCCGCTCGAGCGCCGTCTCCTTGGGATCGAGAACCACGTAGCTCTCGCAGTAGAGCACACGCTCCAAGTCCTTGAGCGTGATGTCGAGAATCGCGCCGATGCGGCTCGGAAGGCTCTTGAGGAACCAGATGTGCGCAACTGGAGTTGCCAAGGTGATGTGACCGAGTCGTTCGCGGCGGACCTTGCTCTGAATGACTTCGACGCCGCATTTCTCGCACACGATGCCACGATGCTTCATGCGCTTGTACTTGCCGCAAATGCACTCGTAGTCTTTGACTGGCCCGAAGATCTTGGCGCAGAAGAGGCCGTCGCGCTCTGGCTTGAACGTACGGTAGTTGATGGTTTCAGGCTTGCGAACCTCGCCGTGTGACCACTCGCGGATTTTCTCTGGCGACGCCAACGAAATGCGAATCGCCGAAAACGCAAGCGGGTCTTTCGGCTTTTCGAAGAAGCTGAAGATATCCTTCATGACTTACTCTTCCTCCGCGGCAAGGACGTCATCTGACCTACGCCCCATCTGACTGGTCTCGACCAACTCGACGTTCAGGCAGAGTGCCTGAAGCTCTTTCATGAGAACGTTGAAGCTTTCCGGCAATCCGGCTTCCAACTGGTAGTCTCCCTTTACGATCGATTCGTACATACGGGTTCGGCCCTGCACGTCGTCGGACTTGACGGTGAGGAACTCCTGCAACGCATATGCCGCGCCATAGGCCTCCATCGCCCAGACCTCCATTTCACCGAGCCGCTGCCCGCCGAACTGGGCCTTACCACCGAGCGGCTGCTGCGTGACGAGCGAGTAAGGTCCGATGCTTCGCGCGTGGATCTTGTCGTCGACCAAATGGTGCAACTTGAGCATGTACATGATGCCCACGGTGACGTCCTCGTGGAACGCGTCGCCCGTACGCCCATCGAAGAGCACCGTCTGGCCGTTATCCTGCACGCCGGCGAGCCTGAGCAGATCTTTGATCTCGTCCTCGCTCGCGCCGTCGAACACGGGCGTGGCGAGTTGAAGCCCGTGCTTCCAGCTCTTGGCCATCGCCGCTACTTCGCCGTCGGGAAGTGCGTCTAGCACCTTCACGATGTCGCCTTCCTTGAAGATTGCTCGGATCCGCTCGCGGAGCTCCGAGGCGCTGGCCTTGGATTCGACCATCTCCTGGAGCTGCGTGCCGAGCAGATAGCCCGCCCAGCCCAGATGCGTCTCGAGAATCTGACCGACGTTCATGCGGCTCGGAACACCAAGCGGGTTCAGAACGATGTCGACCG
The DNA here is from genome assembly GCA_004283055.1 of Deltaproteobacteria bacterium. GTDB lineage: Bacteria > Myxococcota_A > Polyangia > Polyangiales > Houyiibacteriaceae > SG8-38. Next base: position 2,043 of record SHLP01000123.1, on the reverse strand, counting down.
GCTTTCCATTTGGAAGGTAGGGCATGTCCTCTTCGGGAAGAATTCGGCTGACGACACCCTTATTACCGTGGCGACCGGCCATCTTGTCGCCGACCTGGAGCTTGCGCTTGATGGCAACGTAGACCTTCACCATTTTGATGACGCCCGGAGGAAGCTCGTCGCCCTTGCCGAGCTTGTCGATCTTCTCCTGGAAGAGCATCTTCACGGCATCGACCTGATCGTCGACCTGCTCGAGAATCACATCCGTCTTCTCTCTGCCCTTGTCGACCTCGATGTGGGACCAGTACTTGTGCGGGATGCCGTCGAGGTCCTCGTTCGTGATTTTGCTGCCCTTGGCGAGGAGCTCTACGCCCTTGTCGCCGACCAGCTTCGCTGTCGTGGTGCTACCCACGAAGTACTTGCGAACGCGATCATGTGCAGAGTCGAGAACGATCTTGATCTCGTCCGACATGTCTTTTTCGAGCTTGGCGCGCTCCGTCTCCTCGATTTGAAGCGAACGCTCGTCTTTCTCGGTGCCCTTGCGCGCAAACACGCGGGCATCGATGACGATCCCGGTCACACCGGGCGGCACCTTCAAGGAGGTGTCCCGCACGTCTCCTGCCTTCTCCCCGAAGATGGCCCGAAGGAGCTTCTCCTCTGGAGACAGCTGCGTTTCGCCCTTGGGCGTGATCTTGCCGACCAGGATGTCGCCCGAGCTCACCTCGGCTCCGATCCGGACGATGCCGGACTCGTCGAGGTCCTTGAGGGCCTCTTCGCCGACATTCGGGATGTCCCGAGTGATCTCTTCCTTGCCAAGCTTGGTGTCCCGAGCGACGCACTCGAACTCCTCGATGTGGACCGACGTGTAGACGTCGTCCTTGGCGATTCGCTCCGAGAGCAAAATCGAATCCTCGAAGTTGTACCCGCCCCAGGGCATGAACGCGACGATCACATTCTGGCCGAGAGCTAGCTCACCGCGATCGGTGCTCGGCCCGTCAGCGATGACATCACCCGCCTTGACGCGGTCGCCGGGGCGAACGATCGGCGTTTGGTTGTACGCAGTATTTTGGTTCGAACGCTGGAACTTGTTGAGGCGGTAAATGTCGGGGAACGCGCCCGCGAGCCCTTCGGCCTTTACGACGATTCTCGTCGCATCGACCGACTCGACCACGCCGTCCTGCTGCGCAACCGCGCAAACGCCCGAGTCGCGCGCGACCCGACCCTCGATGCCCGTACCAGCGATCGGCGCATGAGTCCGAACGCACGGAACGGCCTGACGCTGCATATTCGAGCCCATGAGGGCGCGGTTAGCGTCGTCATGCTCGAGGAACGGAATCAAGGAAGCGGCGACCGAAACCAGCTGGTTCGGCGAGACGTCCATCAGCTGAACGGTGTTGGGCGGAACCATCACGAACTCGCCGTTGAAGCGCGCGCTGATCAGAGTCCCTTCGAGCTTGCGGCTCAGACGATCGATCTTCGCGTTGGCCTGGGCGATGTAGTGTCCCTCCTCTTCGAGGGCGGAGTACCAGCGCACATGGTCATCGAGCACGATGCCGTCCTCGACCTTTCGATAAGGCGTTTCGACGAAGCCGTATTCGTTCACGCGCGCATAGGTCGAAAGGGACGCGATGAGACCGATGTTCGGACCTTCCGGTGTCTCAATCGGGCAGATGCGTCCGTAGTGGGTCGTATGGACGTCTCGAACCTCGAAGCCGGCACGTTCACGGGTCAAGCCTCCGGGCCCGAGCGCGGACAGACGCCTCTTGTGCGTCACCTCGCTGAGCGGGTTGGTCTGGTCCATGAACTGAGAGAGCTGACTCGACCCGAAGTACTCCTTTACGACGGCGCTCACGGGCTTTGCGTTGATCAAGTCGTGCGGCATCAGCGTCTCAATCTCTTGAGACATGTTCATGCGCTCCTTGATCGCCCGCTCCATGCGAACGAGGCCGATGCGGTACTGGTTCTCCATCAGCTCGCCGACCGCTCGAACGCGGCGGTTACCCAAGTGGTCGATGTCGTCGACCGAGCCACGGCCGTTCTTGAGCTCGATCAGGTTCTTCACCG
>SHLP01000122.1 GCA_004283055.1 Deltaproteobacteria bacterium | reverse complement strand
CTTCAGACCGGCATGGTGGACACCGTCATCGCGTCTTCGATCGGAGTCCTCGCCTTTCAGTGGCACACCAAGCTCAAGACGATGACCAAGCCCGGCGGGGGCATCGTGGTTGGCGCGTACGTGATCAAGAAGGACCGCCTCGCCGCGCTGCCCAAAGCGGCCCAGGACCACATTCGGCAAAGCGCGAAAGACCACGCCCAGGAGTTCCGAGAGGGCGGTAGGCGGCTCGACAAAGAAGCCAGCGACGCCCTCGCGGACAGGCTCAAGGCGGTCAACATTTGGCGCAACAAAGACGCCTGGGAGGCGGTCCAGCGAAGCGCGCGGAATTCACTGGCTGGAAGGCTCTACTCGAAGTCGCTGATGACGCGGGTGCAAGAGATCGTCGGCAAGAACTACTGAGGAACGAGATGCTTAGATTGCTTTTTTTGGGGTCGTTGGTCCTCAGCGTGAGCGCGATTGGGTGTGCACAGTCGACCGAGTCGAGCTGCGTAGTGGGCACGACTGCATTCGAACCGGGCCCCACCTGCACGGCGTTTTGTGCCCTCGCTGTGGTCGAATGTGACGTTACCGTTCTCGGCACCGAGGACGAATGCGAGCAGAACTGCGAGCTCGAACGGTCTTGCGCCGAGCAAACCTCGGAGGCCTGTCTCGCGGCGTTCGAGGCAGCGGTGGACTGTGCCGCGGAGCTCGAGTGCCAGGCCATCATCGACCAGGCCAATCAAGTTAACGTCGACGCCTACCCGTGCCGACCCGAGGTCGAAGTCAGCACCCAGGTCTGCGGCTAGCGACAGCAACAAAAAAGGGCACCCACGAGGTGGATGCCCTTCTTCAGTTGGTCGGCTAAGAAGCCGCGATCAGCACTCGCCGCCGCTCGGAAGCCCCGAGCAGGTGTCGAAGGACTGGATGCAGTTGTTGTCGCAGCGGCAGGAGATGCAGGCAGGCGAGTTCGTGTCGGACACGCAAACGTTGGTGCAGAACGCGGCGCCGCAGGCAACCGTGTCTCCCGTGCAGCCCACGCATTCATCGGAGAGCCCCGGGGGAGACGCCTCGATGGTGGCCTGCTGCGTGCAATCCGCAACGCAGTCGGCAGCCGCCTGGATCGTGTCGGCTGGGCAGTTGGGGAAGCAGTTGAGCACCGCGGCCGAGGTCGCACCGCAGCCTGGGAGCACCGGCACCGAGCTGGCCGCCCCAAAAATGCAGTCGCTGCCAATTTCCGACGCCGCGTCCGGGCCGGTAAAGGTATCCCCTGCCCCGTTGATGTACTCGAGATCTGCGTACACTGCGGCGTTGTCGGGGGTGGTACAGAAGCCGTCACCTATCGGAATGCCGCCGCTCCCTCCGCTGCCGTTGCTGCCTCCGCTGCCCGGCGTTGGCGGCGGCGTCTCGTTCGAGATCGGTGACCCGTCGTTGCAGGCCGCTACCGAGCCGGCCACCGCGAGAACCCAGATAAGATTTCCTAGTTTCATGGTTGGTTCCTTTTTCAATCTAATGCCCGGTTAGAAGATCATGGCAGCACGGAGCTGGACCGTCCAGAGGTAGGCGTCGTTGAAGCCCGCGTTCGTAAAGGCCTGTTTCGGCTGCATTATGCCGGTTTCGAGGTCGACCCAGATGATGTCCTTGGCGCCCATTCTAGCCCTAAGGGCGAGGTCGGCCTCCCAGCCCATGAAGCAAGCGGCGTCAAAGGCGCACTGCGAGTTGACGTTGCCGGTCCCGTAGATGACCGGGTCGAGCTTGTCCGCCCAGGCGACGAGGAACTGGGTGTGTACTTCGAGACCCGGGACGATCGTGAAACGGAAGCTCGGCATGAGGTACTTCGAGTTCCAGACGCTACCGTTCGCGCCGAGCTCCTGCGCGTTGAGCGGGATCAGGGCTTGCCAGGTCAAGGCTCGGAGAGCGACCTGGTACATCAAGAGGCCAACCTTGACGTTCTCGTTGAAGCCACGGGTCCTGAGGATGGCGGGCTGCTCGTTGGGCGTCCCGGGGAACGCGCCGGAAAGAATGTTGTCGTCACCGGACGCCCAACCGCCTTCGGCTTGAAACGCCCAGTTGCCTTCGTCCATGACGCCGATTCGGGCCATGAGGTTGAAGATCCGCGCCTTGCCCTCGGCGCAGGGCTCTCCGGTGCAGCTCACGGTCGGATCGCCGGCGCCGGGCGCGCCGGTGAACGCAAGCGCGCCGCTGTGCCCGAGGATGGGGTAGAACTCACCTTCGGTGGTGATCGCCAGGTTCCTCTTCTTCTTCAGGGTGTGCTTCAATCGCCACGCCACGTCTGGGATGATGATTCGGCTGTTGGTCGACTGCTGCCATCGGTAGAGCACGTAGGTCCCGATGAAGAACTCATCGGTTGCCGCGCGGCCGTGGTCCTCGTCGAACCAGGCAAGCACGTTGGCGAATTCGTTCACGCGACGATCGAGGTTGGTCAGGTACGCCAGCGGGAAGATCGAGCGCTCTGGGAACGTGTTGTAAAACGGCTTGAAGTTTGGATTGGTCGCGGCTCCCGAGCTGCCGTCAACCGCGGAGGAAATGGTCGGGTCGACCACCGGATCCTGCGAGAGCCGGTCGTACAAGAACGCGTAGATCAGGGGGGTCTGCCGGGTGTCGCCCTTGCTGATGCCTCGGGCCAGGGTGATCGGCCTCGTTGCGAACAGAATTCGGTCGAAGGTCTCGCCGCGGTAGAACTCACCCCACTCGGCAAGCCCGTTTCCGGCGTGCGTCAGAAGGCCCGGGCCCCACTGCGATTCCATCCGGCCGACTCGGATTTGGCCGATGGGGACCAGGAACTCGATCCAGGCGCGCTCGAGCTTGAGCGTTTCGCCTAAATCGAAGCCGTTGCGGTCCGTGGCGGACTGATCGACCGCGAAGAGCGGGACGCTGAAGACGCGGGCGTTGTCACCGAAGACGACGTTGTCCAAGCCGTCGATGGTGAAGCGAAGGCGCGCGATCGGAAGGTCCGGGTTGGGCCCGTAGGTGACCTCTGGGTCGAGACGCAGCCGCATCTCACCGTACGAGGCATTCTTGCTTGGAAAGTTCGTGACTGGAGTGCCGGGAACGCTGCCTCTCGGCATGGGCGCATTGCCCACCCAGTTGTAGCGGGCCCGGTAGTAGCCGTGGAATTGGAACTTGAGGGGGATCGCGTCTTCGTCTGATCGACGAACGCTTTGGCCGACGTCGCCCACGCTCCGCAGCGCGCGCTCACGCTCCGAAGCTTGGGTGCCCATCCCGGCATCGCCCACTGCGGCGCCTGAAGTCGTGCTCGGGGGACGCGCGCCGGTGACCGTCTTGGTCGGGGCCTCGGCGTCCATCGCCTTGAGCTTCTCGAGCTCGGACATGGAGTCGTCGACGTTGGTATCCGGGTCAGAAAGGGGAGACTCCTCGGCACCAATCTCTTCAGGTCCGTATGTGCCTTGAGCCGCGACCTGTTCCGTCGAGAACAAGGCCGCCATCATGGCGACTATCGCAATCCATCCATACTTCACGTCGCACCTCCATCATCTCGAAACGAGAGCGCACCGAATGCGTATTCCAGAGTCGCAGTGAACCCCGGTGCTGCCGAGAATGCACAATCGCGCGACGTTCTGTCTACCCCCTTTTTTCTAATGGTCTGTGCGATGACGGCATGTTGACTCCCGTTTTCAACCGTACCGACATCGACCGCCGCGCTCGAGATGCTGAACAGGCAGTCGGTGCGCATCGAGGCCAACCACCAAAGAGTCTCTTTTCACGCGCGATCGACGCGCACAATCTGCGCGTTCGCCGTTTTCGGTCGTTAAGACGGTCTTCTTATTGAACCGAACGTCGAAGGATCCATTGACGGTTTCCCACGCTCGCATGTACTTGGACAGGCTTAGCGCCGAGCATCTTCGCCCATGCGGGAAGCTCCGGTTCTGCGACGAAGACGACTTCGTAGCCATCGAGCGAATCGCTCAGGACGGAACGGAAGAACGTTTGCGCGTCGACGTCCGACTGGAATCGCTCCCCAACCGCCGCCACGGCCATGCCGGGTCGAACTGGACGTGGAATGAACTCCCGCGCGGTGGATTCCGGAACGACCAAGACGTCGGGACGACGAGAGCTCACGTTGCCATACGGCTCGTCGATCTCTTCGGCGCCGACGAGGGGATTGCGTGTCTTGATCGGACGTCGGCTCACGCGCTGAAGGCGGTAGGGCGAAGCGTCGGAGACGTCGAAGTGCGGGAGATGAACCAGCCAGCCGTAGGTTTCGACGAGGGCGCCTTCTGGGAGCGCAGCGAGGTAAGCCTGCACTTCGGCTCGGGCGTCGCCGCGTTGGGTTAGCTGCACTTCGAAGCTGTGCCCAGCGGCCCAAAGCAAGAGCATGCCCAGCGCAATTCGCGCGCCGCGCAGTAGCGCCGGCCCCTTTGCCTCAATTTGCGAGAGCACCGCCGCCGATGCGACGCCACCGTAGTACGCAAGCCAAAACCCCATCGGGAGGACGAAGCGGTGCTCGCAGCGTGCGACGACCAAGGTGAAGAAGAGCAAGCTGCTGACGCCGGCGCTGAACGGAAGCAATCGAAACGTGCGTGAGCGAATGCCGTCGCCGCCCGGTCGCGCGACGACGACGGCGACGCCGACCCAGCAGAGTGCGACGACCAGCCAAGGCCAGTAGTGAGTTTCCTGACTGAGGATGATGTCGACGACATTCCGAAAGAGCCCTTCGGGCGTTCGCGCATAGCTCATCCAATCCTGGCTCGCGCCTCCGGTGAGCTCGCGCAGACGGGCCATGAATCCCGTCGGGTTGAACAGACCTCCGCCAAGAGCGCCGAGCGAGAGGGCGCCCGCCAACGTCGCGAACAACGTGTTCTTGTAGTGAGCTCCCCGCGGCCCAAAGGGCCGATCGCTTCGAAGAGGCAAGAGCAAAACGTAGATCAAACCCGGCAGGACGAAGCCGGCATAGGCCTGGTCTTTGGTCGCGACCGCGGCGCCCGCGAGCACGCCGAACAGCACGTAATCGCGGCGCCTGCGGGTCTCGGCCGCGCTCAAAAGGCGGTCGATCGCGAGCACGGTCCACATCAGATAGGGCCCGTCGAGATTGCTGACGCGCCCGTAGTACGCAAACGACAGACAGGTTGCGGCCCAGACCGCTGCCCATCGACCGGCTTCGGCGCTCACGGTTCGGCGGCCGATGCGCGCGATGACGAGCAGCGCGACGCAGGCCATGAGCAAGCCCACGAGCTTCGCGACGAGCGAGACCCCGGTCATCGTCGGAACCGTGAGCACTTGCTCCATCAGATCGGGGAGGGTCCAGCTCTCCGCCGAAAGCGCAGCAGGCAGCAGAATGGGAAGCGACAGAACCCCAATCAGGAGATTGTGGAACAAGGGATAGCGATGCCCCTGACCCGGCGTCAGGTTGATGCCGATCCCCGCAAAGATGTCGCGCGGCGCGATGCCGTCGTTCTCCCATCCGTACGAGCCCGGCAAGTCCCAGCCGACAGCGGTCAATTGAGAGAGCGCGAAGATGAAGACGATCCAGGCGACCAACCGATCTTCCGTAAGCATCCTCACGTCTCCACACCGGGGCGGAGCTTGTAGGCGTACAGGCGACCGAGGTGGCGAAGGAAGTTGAGCTGCTCCTTGAGTGAGAGCTTGCTTTCGCCGTGCAGCCGATCGGAGAAGTGGATCGGGACTTCGCTTGGCTGATGGAAGCTGCCCTTGACGCAGATCTCGAGCGCGATCTTGTATCCGACCGGTGAAAGACGGTTCGTGGGGGGCATCTCCGCGCGCCGGATCGCGAAGAAACCGCTCATTGGATCCTTGAGCGGGCAAAGAGGCTTCGCCAAGAGTGACGGTATGATGGAATTGAGCTGGCGAAAGACGCTCCAGTCATCGTGGATCGAGCCTCCTTCCACGTAGCGCGAGCCGAGCACGAAATCGCTCTCGCCGCTCTCTAGGCGAGCGACCATGGCGGGGATGGCGCTTGCCGGGTGGGACAGGTCGGCGTCCATCACGACCACGACCTCGCCAGACGCCGTAGAGATGCCGTGAATGACGGCTGTCGCAAGCCCGCGCTCTCCCTTCCGAACGACGATTCGGACGGGAAACCGCGTCGCCAGCTCGGCGCAGATCTCTTCGGAGCCGTCCTGCGAATCATCGTCGATGAACAGAAGCTCGTAGTCGTATCCCGGGCCTGAGAGGGCATCGTCGACGGCCTGCGCAAGCAACGCGAGGTTGTCTGCTTCTCGGTACGTCGGAACGACGATCGAAATCACGTCAGGCCTCCTTCGTCGCCCTGGGCGTGCACCAGGCGCGAAGCCAGATCAGGTTCACTGCGAGCGAAATCCCGAGACCGATCGCGCCCACCTGCCCGAGCGAACGTAGACCCGGACTGTCGGCGGTCATCAAGGCGCCAAACGCGACCATCGAGGTCAAGGTCGATGCGGCAACCGCCTTGTACGTCGCATATTGCTGCCGAGGGCTATCGAAGTCGCTCGCCCAGCGGACGTGCACCGCTCCGTCAACCGCCAAGCCGATGGCGACGGGTACCGCAAGTAGGTTGTAGAGATGAAGATCGATCCCGAACAGAGTCAAGGTCGCAGCAAAGAAAACGGTCGACAGCGCCGTCGACAAGAAGACGTCGCGCGTGACGCTCAGTGAACGGCTCGCGATTGCCGTTGCGCTGATCAAGCCGAGGAATACGAGCGCCAGAATCCAGGGTGAATCCGCGATCAGGGCGGGGGTCACTTCCCCGAGCAGCGCCGCTGCGGATGCAAAGGTCACGTCGGGATGCGCCGCGCGCAGCTCATCGAGCCAGGCGGCCAGCCGCTCCATCGCTTCGGCGTTCGAGCCTCTCAGCGGCACGTAGATGATGCCGCTCTTTCCAATCGAGCCGTCCTTCAGGACCAGCGTCGCGGCGAGCCATTCGGGGATCTGGTCGGGCTCCGGCGGGCCTTCGACGTCGACCCAGGGCTCGAGCTCGTCGAGCTCTTCGAGGAGCTTGCTGTCCTCGCGCTCGATGGCCTTTTCGCGCGCGCGCACCAGCGTAGCCCGGAGGTCGGAAAGGAGCTCGGTCTTCTCCTCTGAGTCTTCCGGGAAGATCACCTGAGCCGAGACCACGATCGGCTCGACGCCCAGCGCCTCGACGGCGCCGACGGTCATCAGCTCGTCGTCGATCGCCGCGTTGACCGACTCGGTCGACGCGCCGACGTAAAGTGCGTTGATGTTGCCGCGCGCACGCATCATCGAGTCGTCCATGCCGTGGCTGACGCCCTCCGGCTGTAGCTTCCCGAGGTTGGGTTCGAAGCCGATTCGCAGGGCGAAGGGGACCGCCAACACCCCCAGCAGCAGGATGGCCCAGGCGAGGCCCTTGGCGCTGCGCTGCTCTGCAGCGGGTTGCCGACCGCTCTTGGCCTTCCCTGGCAGCAATCGAACCATGCTCGGGAACACGGCGAGCGTCCAAAGCAAGGTCACGATGATCCCCAGCGAAGCCATCCAACCCATCTGTGAAAAGCCCTGGAAATCCGTCATCGACAGAGCTCCGAAGCCGCAGGCGGTGGTCACGCCGGCAACCAGGAGCGAGACCCAGAGCTCTCGAACGCTTTCCTTGGCTGCGGCCGCAGGGTTCAAGCCCTCGGAGCGCGCGGACTGGTAGTGCATCAGAAGATGAATGCCGAAGTCGATCGCCATGCCGGCCAGGATGGCGAGCGCAGCGGCGCTGATGATGTTGATCTTGGGCTGGATGAGGACGATCAAACCGACGGCGACGGCGAGTCCGCTCAGCATGGGCACCATGAGCTGCACCACCGCGATCAAATCTCGAAAGAAGAACAGCACCATGAAAAGCGACCCGAGCGCAGCAAGGATCGAGACGAGCCGAAGGTCGTTCAGGATGATGCCGTGTTCGAAAGGGGCGACCCGATAGCGCCCGATGACCTCGATTCGCGTGCCCTCGGGCCCGGATTGGACCAGCGGTACGGTGACGGATTCTGCGCGCTCCTTGATCATCCGCGCGTAGCCGATGTCGCCCGGTGAGCCGCTCAGCATGACTTGCACTGCGCAGACCGTGCCAGCGTCGTTGCAGAGCGCCTGCTCCCCATCGTCTTCATCCCCCTCTGCGCTCCCGCCTGCCCGCTTGGCCGACTGGCCCGTGAGCTCTTGGAGCACAGTGCCGGCCGGCGAGAGATCGACCGCTGCACGAATCTCGTCCCCATCGGGCAGCTCAGGTGGGTCGGCGATGGTCACACAGAGGGGAGAGGCCTTGCAAACCTCCCAGTCGAGCGCCTCTTCTGCGAGCTCGTTCCAGTCGTAGAGCGTCTCGGCGTCGACGTAATACAGGGCACGCTCGGCGAGCGCGTCCAAGCCGTAGCCGGTCATCACCCAGACCGTTTCGGGCCACTTGCCGAACTCCGCTGCGAGCTGGGACGTGAGCGCTCTGCTTCGCTCGGGGTCGTTGGTTTCGACGAGAATCGTGAGCGGCTCTTCGAGGCCGAGCTTGTCGCGCGTCACCTGAATCGACAGAACCGAAGCCGAGTCGGCGGGCAGCAGCGCTTCGAGCCCGGTGTCGAGCTGAAGCCCGCTGGCAAGCCAAGCGGCGGCAGACGCAAGACCGAGCGCAACGACGAGTGTCAGGACGGATCGCGTCACTGCGCGAAACCATTGGCTTCGCCGCCTAGAACAGCACTCCTGCCGAACTTCCGACCGTCGTCCATGCCTAGCTGGAAGGTCTCCTCCAAGCCGTCGGGGTTTGCGTAGTCGAATTTATCGATTTTGATCGTCTGTGAAGGTTGCACCCAGGTGACGCGTTTGGTCGACGGGAGCTCGCGCTCGTACTTGCGGCTCAGAAGAACGAGCGTTTCACCGGGCTCGTGTTCCGCCAGCCGCACCGGGATGTTTTCGATCAAGCCACCGTCGAGCACCTTTCGACCTTCGAAGTGGCCCTCCGGCAAGATGGGAGGGATGCACGAGGCCGCCAAGACCATGCTGATGTAGTCGTGCAGCGTTCGGCAATCATGCGCCCGACCGACGAGCGGCTTGAAGCCCGCTCTCGCGGGCCATCGAGGGTGGATGGGGTCTTTGCGGAGCGTCTTCTCGAGGCTGTAGATGAAGAGCGCGGTCGTTGCGCCGATCGTGCCGCCAAGCCCTTTCGGATATCCGCTCATCAGGAAGTGAACCGAGCGTTTCCTCAGAGTGTCCAAATCCTCGGGCCCAATGAGCTCCTTGAGCGCCTCGCGGTACATTCTCGCGTGAGGGAGCAGCGTGCCTCGTTTGAACGGGCTGATGTTCTCCCAGTGGATGTTGCGCGGGTTTCGCGCCGTGAAGCCTTTGAAGAGCTGCAGCGCGTACCGCGAGCGGTCGAGCACTGCCGCCGTCGCCATCGCACAGCCAGCGCTCGTCGAGCCGACGAACTTCACGGACTGGTTGAGATCCAGCCCGGATTCTTTCGCGCCCTCCCAAAAGCCGAGCTGCCAAAAGCAGCGACTGCCTCCACCGGCAAAGATCGCGTTTCGGAACGTCATGGGGCCGCTAGTGTTGATCCTCAGGGGGCGGTCTGTCGAGCCGAAGCCGGTTGCCTAGGCCGAGAAATCAGGTAGACGAAGCGCCTTCGTGTTGCTGCCCGGTTTTCGGGCATCGGAGTCCGTCCATGCCGCCACTCGTCGTTTGCCTCGATCTCGAAGGAGTCCTCATCCCCGAGGTGTGGATCGCGTTCGCCAAGAAGACGGGAATCGAGGCTCTGCAGCGCACGACGCGCGACGAGCCGGACTACGACAAGCTGATGCGTGGGCGCCTGGAAATCCTCGACGAGCACGGCTTCAAGCTCTCCGACATCGACGAGGTCATCGGCACGATGGAGCCCTTGCCCGGCGCCAAAGCGTTCCTCGACGAGCTGCGTGACCGCACACAGCTGATCATCCTCAGCGACACGTTCTATCAGTTTGCCGCGCCCTTCATGCGGCAGCTCGGCCAGCCGACGCTTTTCTGCCACGAGTTGCTGACCGACGAGAGCAACCGAGTAACCGACTACAGGCTTCGACTGCCCGACGGAAAACGGAAGGCCGTTGCTGCCCTCAAAGACATCGGGTTTCGGGTTCATGCGGCGGGGGACAGCTACAACGACACGACCATGCTCAAGGAGGCGGATCGAGGCATATTGTTCCGCTGCCCGGACAACGTCGCCGAGGAATTCCCGCAGTTCAAGCGGACCGATGCGTACAGCGAGCTTCTGCCGGCTTTGCTCGACTAGCCACCGCCGCCGACTCTCTTCACGTTTACGAGCCGTCGCCGTACACCGCGGCATGCACCGCTTCTGCCGCCTGCACCATGCCGAGCCCCGGGTCGGTCAGCAGATGCGTTTCGATGCTGCGAACGTGGCCCGCCCTGCAGGCCGCGAGTGATTGGAAGCCAGGATGGCGGCAGAGCGAGCGCTCGGTGCCGGGGTTCGTGATGATCCAAGGTGGGTCGAGGCTCAGAAGCTGTTCGTTGGTGAATGCCGGCCACCCCTCGAATCCGGCCTCGGCCGCGACGTCGATCAAGCCAGCGGCGACGAGCACGTCGTGAAAGCTCGTTCCAGCGGTTCCGCCGTAGAGCCGGTCGCCGTGGATTCCGACGTAGAGGCCGCGGCGTCTCTCGTCCTCGGAAATGTTGGCAGCGAGCGCATCGAGCTTCTGAACGAGCCGGTCGGCGAGCGCTCGGCCGCGCTCGGGGACCCCGAGCACCGCGGCGAGCTGTGCAATGTTGGGCAGTAGCGTTTCGAGGCCGCGCATCGGGCCGAGGTCGAAGACATTGAGGCCAGCCTCTTTGAGGCGCTCGACCTGACGCCGATCGAGGAAGTTGTTGATGAAGACGATGTCGGGGCGGAGCTCGATGATCGTTTCGATGTCGCGCGCGTGCTCGACGCCAATCTTGTCTTCGAACGGTTGGGATTGCTGCGACCGGAGCGTGTGAGCACTGACCGCCAACAAGCGCTCCGGCTCGATGATCTCGATCAGAACCTGATCCGCGATCGTGCTGGTGCTTACGATGCGGCCGTACGCGCGAACCGGGATCTCTTCGCCGGTCGCGTCGTTGACCGCTCGCTCTCCGGCGTGCTGCTGCTCCTGCGGCGTCCTTTGGGAGATTGCCGCTGTCATGCCCGCGCTCGTCAGGATAGCGATGAGCAGGAGCGCAGCGTTGATGAGGTTCACCCGCTTCACGTCACTTCCGGCTCGCGGATTCGGGGTCGGGCTCGAACCCGATCCGGGCGTTCTCGATGAGCTTCACGCCGTACACTTCGCGGATGGGATCTGCGCTGATGACTCGCCGCGTGTCGCCCTGCTCGACGACGCATCCATCTTTCAACAAGAGGGCCCGGTCCGTGGTGCTGAGGGCGTCGGCAAGGTCGTGAAGCACCACGACGAGGGTGTGCTTTCGTGCAGCGAGCGTTCGAATCAAGCGCAGTACGGCCATGGCCTCGCCGACGTCGAGCGCGGCCGTGGGCTCGTCCAGCAGCAGGATCGGCGCGTCCGAGGCGAGCGCGCGCGCGAGCAGGACCCGCTGCTGCTCGCCGACCGACAGCTGGGTGAAGATGCGATCCCTCAGCGAGTCGGCATGTGCGGTCGCCAATGCATGGTCGATCGCTTCTTTGTCGCTTTTCGACATCCCGCCGAAGCTTCCTCCGTGAACGTAGCGGCCCAGCGCGACGACTTCCTCTACCGAGAGAGCGGATCGAAGCAGGCTCCGCTGCGGGACGTACGAGATTCGCCTTGCGCGTCTTCTCGGTGAAAGCGCGGCGACATCGGTCTCGGCGATTTCGACCGAGCCTCGGTACGGCAACAGGCCAGCGAGCGCTTTGAGAAGGGTGCTCTTGCCCGCGCCGTTGGGGCCGAGCAGTGCGAGCACTTCGCCGGGGTGAGCCTCCAGCTCGACTTCGCGGAGCACCGTGCGGCCGCCCAGTGTGACGCTGAGGCCCTGCGCGCGAAGCTCGAGGTGCCCTTCACCCTTACGCATAGGCGCGCTCCCGTCGGAGTCGGATCAGAAGCAGTAAGAACAGCGGCGCGCCGATCAGGCCGGTCACGACGCCGAGGGGGATCTCGCTGCGGGACGGGATCAGTCGAGCGACGACGTCACAGGCCACGAGGAAAACCCCACCGGCCAGCGCGGCCGCGGGGATCAGTCGTTGATGCTTCGTTCCCGCGAACGGGCGCAGCATGTGCGGCACCACCAGCCCTACGAAGCCGACGTTGCCCCCTACGGATACGGCTCCGGCGACCAAAACGCTCACCCAAATCGCCGACCACCA
>SHLP01000025.1 GCA_004283055.1 Deltaproteobacteria bacterium | reverse complement strand
AAGTGACGACCGAATCCGGCGCTGCGGTGCGCGCGCAGCTTTGCGGCCGGATGCGAAAGTTCAGGATCCGCGTGATCCTAGGTGACCGTGTGACGGTGGCGCTGTCCCCGTACGACTTGACGCACGGCATGATCGTGTTCCGCGATAAGTAGCGCTCCCAGTGTACGAAGGAGCGTTCCGCGTCCTCAGAGCACTTGGCGATGGTCGATCGCTGTCTCGGAATGATGTCGTTCGCGCCGCGGGTGAAGCGTCGTCGGTCGTCCGGGAAGTAACCGAGCGCTACGCCAAGTGGTTTGAAATCGATCAGGGCAGGCTACGCTGTTCGGACCAGGGGCTTGCCGCGCTGGCGAGGGAGCTGGTGGCGCGCGGAGCGGCAGTGCCGCGGGATACGTCCTGGTGCCGCGCCTATGAAGCGATGGCCGCCGAACGCGGGGCGCCGAAGCGGGCGCTCGACCAAGTCTTCGTGACCTCCGATACGGCCGTCCGTCGCGCGGAGCTCTTGATTGAGGCCGGCGAGCACCAACGAGGGCTCGTCTTCCTCGGGGACGACGACCTCACGAGTGCGGCGGTCCAGCTCGCGGGCGCGGGTCGCAAGGTGACCGTGGTCGACGCCGACGACGAGATTTTGGGCATCTTGGCGCGTCACGCAGCGGAGCGGGCTTGGGAGCTCGAGGCCGTTCAGCACGACCTGCGCCAGCCGGTCCCGAAAGCGATGCGCGCGCGGTACGGTGCCGTCTTCACCGATCCTCCGTACGCCCTCGAAGGCTTTCGGCTCTTCGTAAGCCGGGCTGCCGACATGCTCAAACCCGACGGCCGGCTCTACGTCTGTTTCGGTCAGAGCCGGCGCGCCAGTGAACGGGGGCTTCAAAAACAGCGTGTGCTGGCCGACGCAGGCTTCCTGGTCGAGGCGGTTTTTCCCGACTTCAACGCCTACCGAGGAGCCGAAGCCATCGGCTCGCGAAGCGCCCTGTGGCGATGCCGGGTCACGCCCGAGACGCATCCATTGGTTCGAGGAGCGGTCGATGGCGAGCTTTACACGAGCCGCTCGCCCAAGGGCTAGCCTAGAGCGGCGATGACTTCGTCGCACCAGGCGATGAGATCGTCTATGACCTCTTGCCGATTCGTCTCGTTGAGCGTTTCGTGTCGTGCGTCGGGATAAAGCTTGAGCCGAACGTCGAAGATCGCGGCGCGTTTGTACGCATCATAAAGATTCTTCACGCCCTTGCCGCTGTCCCCGACGGGGTCCTGGTCTCCTGCGAAGAGATAGAGAGGCTTGTCCTTGGGTACCTTGCCCACGTTGCTCGGCTTCGAGATTCGGTCGAGCCCGTTCAGCAGGTCGAGCCAGGTTTGCGTAGACACGGCGAAGCCCATCAATGGGTCTGCGACGTACTTGTCTACTTCGTCGGGGTCACGGGAGAGCCAATCGAACTCGGTGCGCGCTGGCTCGAATGGCTTGTTGTATTCGCCGAAGGTGAGCTTCTGCAATACCGGACTCGGCTTCTGTCTACCGACACGGGCCCGCTCGATTCGCGCGAGCAGCTTGCCGACCATCGCGATAGGAGGGGGCTTGCCGTTCGAACCGGAGAGCGCGGCCGCAACCATGTCGTCAGGACGTTCGAACAGAAGCTGCTGGAGCACGAATGAACCCATCGAGTGCCCAACGATGATGATCGGAAGGCCGCGGTGACGCTTGGCGATTTCGCGATTCACCCCGTGCGCGTCTTCCACGATGCGATTCCAGCTGTCGCTGTCCGCCATGTGGCCCGCCGAGCCCGACTCGGGAATGCTCTTCCCGTGCCCGCGATGATCGTGCGCATAGACGCTGTACCCTGCGCCCGCGAGCGCCTGCGCAAGACGTGCGTACCGGGACCCGTACTCCGCCATCCCGTGTAGGATCTGCACGATCGCTTTCGGGTTTTCGGTCACCCAGCCGCTCACGTGGAGATTGGCACCGTCCACCGTCTGAAACGTAAAATCGGCCGAGTTCATATGAGCGGCAGCATACTCGAAATGGCGGTTTAATCGATCGCGAGGAATCGAGCCCAGAGATGAAGGCCTTTGTCGCAGTAGCTCTGCAACAGGTGAACCATGGTCGAGCGCTTGTCGGTGTCGACCATCGGCGCGGGGAGCAGCGGGTCCAGTACGACCTGACGAATGCCTTCACGCCCTAGGAGAAACGCCTCGCGAACCGAATCGTTGATCGGTAGCTCCTCGAGGCGGTCCATGCTGATCTTCAAATCCCCATGCAGTCTCGAGTAGGTCTGCTCCAGGGAAGGGCTGTCCCAAAGAGCCCGTGCGCACGCGTCTTGCTCAGGATTGAGGTCCTCCATGCGAAACACCGATGCTTTTGAATCGAGGCCGAGCCCCCGCAGCTCCGCGCGAAGGCCGTGGATCCCGGGCTTGAGGTTGTTCGGCCGGAGGAACAATCCCGTCTTGAGCTGCTCGAAGCCGAGATAGCGAAGCGCACGCTGCCGGCGGCGAAGGGCAGGGCGATCGGTGCGCGAGAGGTCGGCGGTGAACACGGCGGCCCAGGATCCGTCCCATTCGCCTAGGCGAGACGAAACAGTTCGCCAGCCGTGGATCCTTTCGTTGACCATCTGGGCGCTCGGCCCCAGTCGATATTCGCCCCGATTCGGCGACTCGAGAAGACCCTCGGCGCGTAGGCGAACGATCGCGACGCGAACGCTGTTTTCGGCGATGTCGAAGACAGACGCAGCCTGGACTAGCGCGCGGACGGGCAGTGTGCCGTCGACGATCGACTCGCCGGCCGAAAGGACCTCCAACACAACCGCCTTGGCGCTCACATCCATTCGCACGACATTACGCGAAATTCTCCGATATTCCACCGAACGTAATAGAACACGTTTCAAGTTTGGCGCCGCAGCTGGGTCCCAGCAGACCCAGCGATGCTGACAGGCTCCCCATCGAGCGCTAAGACAGCCGCCGATGGTGCGGCTCAGCGTCAATGTGAACAAAGTTGCGACGCTTCGGAATTCACGGGGTGGGTCCGTGCCGAGCCTCGTCGAGGCCGTCCGGGTTTGCGTCGATGCGGGGGCTCCGGGGATTACCGTTCATCCGCGGGCCGACCAGCGGCACATACGCCCCGACGACGTATATGAGATCGCCCATGCGCTCGCATCGGTGCGCGATCGGGTCGAATACAACATCGAAGGCGACCCGCGGCCTGAGCTCGTCGAGCTCGTCGAAAACGTGCGCCCCGATCAGTGCACGCTCGTTCCCGTCCGCCCAGGCGAGCTCACGAGCGAGGCCGGTTGGGATGCCGGCACCCCGAGAGAAGAGCTTGCCGCGATCATAGGTCGCTTTCGACAGAGCGGTGTGCGCGTGAGCGTATTCGTGGACCCGGAGCGGTCGGCGATCGACTGGGCGGCCGAGCTGGGGGCCAATCGCATCGAGCTCTACACGGAGCCCTTCGCGCGTGCGTTCGAGCAAGGCGGCGATGCGCTGAAGCGGAGTCTCGACCACTATCGCTCGGCGGTCGAACATGCGATCGGCCACGGGCTGGGCGTCAATGCCGGGCACGACCTCGACTTGCAAAACCTGCCCACGTTTCTCAGCTTGAACGGGATCGACGAGGTTTCGATCGGGCATGCGCTGATGGCTCGGGCCATGTTTGTCGGCCTAGGGGCTGTCGTGGCCGAATACCTGGAAATTACCGGGTCTCGTTGACAGTCGAACGGAGTTCTTTAAAGTGCTCGGGCCATGGCTAACAGGACCCATGAGAACCCCTTCCGCGCGGTCCTGAGTGGCCTGCTCGACCAGCGAAGCAAAGACCCGAAGGTCGCCCCAGTGTCCGACAGCGTGCGACTCGACGGACGGGTGTGTCTGGTGACCGGCGCGAACAGCGGCTTGGGGAAGGGTATCGCCATCCGTCTCGCCAAACGGGGCGCCCATGTGATCATGGCCTGCCGCAGCGGAATCCCTGAAGCGGGCGAGGAGGTTCGGGCAGCGAGCGGTGGCGGCAGCATCGAGATGATGCACGTCGACCTCAGTGATTTCGATTCGATAGCGGCCTTCTGTGACCAGCTTCGCGATCGCAAGGTGACGCTCGATGTTGCGGTGTTCAATGCGGGTGTCGTTCCCGTCACCTCGCGGACGAACGAGCACGGTCTCGAATTGATGTTCGCGGTGAACTTCCTAGCCAAGTTCGTCGTGCTCCGCCGATTGCTGAACGACGGCGTGATTCCAAATGAGGTCTACGGCCACAATTCGAGGGCCGAGGACCCGCCGCGGCTGATCTTCATCTCGTCGGAGACCCATCGGAGCTCGATCCCAATCGATTTCGACACGTTCGGCGAGCCGATCGAATACGGAGTGACCGACGGGGTCAAGTACTACGGATTGAGCAAGCTCCACCTCACGACGTTCTTCCACGAGCTCTCGCGGCGGCTCAACCCCGGTGGCAGTGGCGGAAACCCGGATGTCTGCGTCCACGCTCTGTGTCCGGGCGCCGTCAACTCCAACATGGCCCGCGAGGCGCCCGCCTGGCTCAAGCCGGTCCTCAACCCGGTCATGGCTTTGTTCTTCCAAAGCCCTGACAAGGCCTCGATTCCCGTTGATTATCTCGTCGCGTCGGCTGAAATGGGTGAGAAGACAGGCGAGTACATGCATATGATGCGGTTCAAAGAGTCGTCGAAAGCGTCTATGGATGCGCAGAACGGCGCGCTGCTGTGGAGTAAGACAGAAGCCCTCTTGGGCGAACACGATGTGCTTTGAGGGAATCAGATGAGCGATGAGCTGAGCAAGGCAGAGCAAGAGATCCTCGACGGAACGGTGTGGAACCAGTTTTGCGACACGTTGAAGATGGCCGGCAACGTCGTGCTCGGGCCCAACACGCCCGGCGATCCGATGAACCGGATGGAGGGCTTTCGATACTTGAGCCGCATCACTCGCGCGGCGTTGCAGACGTTTGTCGAGCACAACGACCCACTCGCGCCCGTGCTCCAACGCGTCGTGCACGAAACCGCGAAGATGGGGGCCGATCACCCGGACAACTACTATCAGAACGCGGCGATTAGCGGCGATCACGAGTACCGGATTTGGGGCAACCGCGGAACGGTTCACTATTTGGGGTTCTTCACGCAGAAGGGGAACTACGGGCAAGGTCGCGGCATGCCGCCCACGGGGTACCTCGAGGCCTCGTCGCTGGAGGTCGCGCCCGACGGAAGCTTCGAGATCATCCTGAGCACCGACGAGCAGCCTGGGAACTGGCTGCGGATGGAAAAGGAGACCGGCACCCTGATCGTCCGTCAAACACGTCTGGATCGTGAAAACGAAACCATCGCCGACCTGCACATCGAGCGCCTCGGTGGGGACGGAATGCCGACGCCGTTCGATCCGGTTCGATGCGCGGAGGGGCTGACCCAGTCTGCTGGTCTAGTGGCCGGCGCCGCGATGCTTTTCGCAAGCTGGGCCGAAGGGTTCAAAAAGCACACCAATCAGTTGCCACGATTCGACCAAAACGTGTCGAACATGGCGGGTGGGGTGCCAGACATTGCCTACTATCACAGCTACTGGAAGCTGGCGCCGGACGAGGCGCTGGTGATCGAGGCCATGCCACCGGACTGTGAGCATTGGAATTTCCAGCTCAACAACTACTGGATGGAGTCGCTCGATTACCGCTACTACCCAATCCACGTGAACAAGCACACCGCGAAGTATCGGGCCGACGGCTCCGTGCAAGTGGTGGTCGCCGCGCAGGACAAGGGCTTCGACAACTGGGTCGATACCGTGGGGCACGAAGAGGGCACCATGTGCTGGCGCTGGGTGAGGGCCACGGAGCACCCGCAACCCCAGACTCGAGTGGTGAAGCTCTCGGAGCTCTGACGGGTTCGATGTCCTCGGCTGAAATCACGAGCCGCTTCGGCAAGCCATATCGGCCGCGCGCGGTAGCCCTGGCCAATCGGATGGGGCGCGCGCTCTCGAAGCTCGGCATCGGTGGGAAGCCGATCACGGTGGGAGGGGTGTTGTCGGACGCACGGCGCAAAGCGGGGCTCGACGACTTCGGCGATCAGGGTTTCCTCGAGCCGCTCGAGGTGCTGGTCGATTCGATCAATGGTGAAGCGCGGCTCAATCCCGTGGGTCACATGATCATCCGCGGCCGAATCGTCGGCGTCTTGACCAACAAGCTGGTGGCCCGTGAAAGCATCAAGCGGCACCCCGAAATCCTCGACATTCCGGTCGAGGCACCGATCGTCATCGCCGGTTTGGCCCGCACCGGGACGACCATGCTGCATCGTCTGATCGCCCAGGACCCAGCGATTCGCTCACTTGCGTCCTGGGAGGCAATCAATCCGGCGCCTGCTAGGCGGAGCGCCGGGCAGAAGAAAGACCCGCGCTTCGCCCAGGCCGCCGCGGCCGCCAAAGGGCTCAAGTACATGTCGCCCGGTTTCTTCGCCATCCACCCCGCCGAGCCCGACGCTCCCGAAGAGGAGGTCATCCTACTCGAGCAGGCGTTTCTGACGACGACTCCCGAGGCGATGATGAACGTGCCTACGTACTCGAAGTGGCTCGAAGAGCAGAACCACGTGCCGGCTTATCGGGCGCTCCGGCGCATGATGCAGTACCTGCAATGGCAGAGGCCGGGAATTGGCAAGACCGTCCGATGGGTGCTCAAGACACCGCACCATCAGGAGTATTTCGACCCCCTCCTCGAGGTGTTTCCGAAGGCGCTCCTCGTCCATACGCATCGCGATCCGCTCAAGACGAGTCCTTCGCTTTTTAGCATGCTCACCCACCTGCAGATGATCTTCAGCGACGAAGTCGATCCGAATCGAGTAGCAGGACACTGGCTCGGCAAGATCGAAAACATGGCGCGGCGAACGATGGCAACCCGGGAGCGTGTTGGCGACGAAGGATTCATCGACGTTTCATACTACGATCTGATCGAGGACGCGCTGCCTCAGGTGTCGCGGATTTACGAGGCCGCCGGGCTCGAGCTCACCGCGCCCACCATCCGCCTCATGCAAGCCTCGCAAAAGGTGAACAAGCAGCACAAGTACGGCCGGCACAAGTACTCCCTTGCAGAATTTGGAATGACGGATTCGGACGTCGAATCGCGCATCGCCCCCTACCGCGCCCGCTTCAACGTCCCCTACGAATGAGTCGGGGACAGTTCCCTTTTGAATTTGTTACTCCCTCGAAAAAAGAGACAGTCCCTTTTTCGTAGGGGTTAGGATGGATGCGATGCTTGTCGAGATTGGGGTAGTTCCGTTTTGGCAGCGGCTGATTTCGCTTTTTGGGCTCTTTGCGATGGTTGGGATTGCATGGCTTTTCTCGAAGCACCGCGATCGGGTCCCTTGGCGCGTCATCGCATGGGGAATCGGTCTGCAGATCTCGTTCGGGGTTCTGGTGATGAAGACCGATCTCGGACTGAAGCTGTTTTCGATTCTCAATAATCTCGTGCTCGCCTTGCTCAGCTTCACCGCCGAAGGCACCGAGTTCATCTTTGGTGACTTTGCGTCCGAGAAGTTCACGATTGCGATCAACGTCCTTCCAACTCTGATCTTCTTCTCCTCGCTGATGACGATCCTCTACTACCTCGGCATCATGCAGCGCTTGGTAGGGGTCTTTGCATGGGTCATGCGCCGCACCATGAAGACCTCGGGTCCCGAAACGCTCTCCGTGGCCGCCAACACCTTCGTCGGCCAGACCGAGGCGCCGCTGATGATCGCGCCCTTCATCGGCAAGATGAGCATGTCAGAGCTCACCGCGGTCATGACGGGCGGCTTTGCGACGGTCGCGGGTGGGGTCCTAGCGGCTTACGTGGGCTTGCTCAAAGGCGTCTTCCCGGACATTGCCGGACACTTGATCGCGGCAACGGTGATGAGCGCTCCGGCCGCTTTGGTGATTGCCAAGGTCATGTGGCCTGAAATCGAGAGCCGCGAAGTCGATGACGACTCCGCCGCGGAGGCCGTCAGCCCGGACGCGAACGTGATCGACGCCGCCGCCCGGGGTGCGTACGAAGGAATGAAGCTCGCATTGAACGTCGGGGCCATGTTGCTGGCTTTCATCGCCCTCATCGCCCTCGGCAACGCGCTCCTCGGTCTGCCGTTTCAGCTCTATAACGACTGGATGGGCCTCGAAGGCGCCGCGGCGGTGGCGCCCCTGACGTTTCAACAGATCCTCGGCTGGCTCTTCTGGCCGTTCGCGTTTCTGATCGGGGTGCCCTTTGCTGAGTGCGCGACGGTTGGCACCCTGCTCGGCGAAAAAATCGTGCTCACCGAATTTATCGCATACCTCCATCTCTACGAGTCGCTCTCGGAGGGCGCGGCACAGCTCTCGAACCGCAGCGTCGTGATCGCGAGCTACGCGCTCTGTGGGTTCGCGAATTTCGGGTCCATCGGAATTCAGATCGGCGGGATCGCTGGGATTGCGCCCGAGCGCCGGCATGACCTGGCGCGCCTCGGACTGCGAGCGATGTTCGGAGGAATGCTCGCTTCGCTGATGACGGCGGCGGTGGCTGGAATGCTCCTCTAGCGGGCCCGGTGCCAGCGTCAGCGTCAGCGCTGTTACGGCTCGCTCGCCGCGACAATTTGCCGCCTTTCGCCCGGCGTCGAGCGGACTTATGTGAATGGATGATGCTGCGTGTTCTTGCGTTCTCGGTAGTCTGTCTCGCCCTCGGCTGCGCTCCGATTCCAGACGAGGACGCCTCCACCGACGAGGGCCGGCAGGTGCAGTCGATTGTCCGCAACACCCAGAGCCCCTTCTGTCCGGGCAAGACCCTCGACTCCTGCCCCAGCCCAAAGGCGGGGGAGTGGCGGCGGGATATTCGCGAGTGGGTCGAGGCCGGCGTACCCGGACCGGAGATCCGAGATCGACTTCAATCGAGGGTCCCCACCTTTGATTTGAGTATCCCACCCGTCAAATCGGGTTGGATCATCCCGGTCGTCGCGCTCCTTCTGTCAACCCTTTGGTTTGTCGTGATGGTCCGCAAAGCCAGGGGGCGTGGCGCGCAACAGCGCCTCGACGAAGTCGACACAGTCGACGACGACCTCGACACCCGACTCGACCGAGAGCTGGCCGCCCTCGACTGAGGCCAGAGTGCGGCCTCAGACGGTGCAGATCACCGACGATCCGTGACCGAACAGGCCCTGGTTCACGGTCACGCCGGCCTTTGCTCCTTCGACCTGGCGCCCCTCGGCTTGGCCGCGGAGTTGCCAAGTCAGCTCGCAGACCTGTGCGATCGCTTGTGCCGGCACGGCTTCACCAAAGCAGGCCAAGCCGCCGCTCGGGTTGACCGGGATGCGGCCGCCGAGGCTGGTCTCGCCATCTCGGAGGAGCTTCTCCGCATCGCCAGCTGGGCAGAGCCCGATCTGCTCATACCAGTCGAGCTCGAGCGCGGTCGACAAGTCGTAGACTTCGGCAAGGCTCATGTCTTCGGGGCCGAGCCCTGCTTCTTCGTACGCACGGTGCGCAATCGATTCTTTGAAACCGATTTCAGGCAGTCCCACGCCAGCCTTCGAGTCGGTCGCGAGGTTGGGCATTTCGATGATGTCGTTCGGATACACCGGCGTCACGGTCGACACCGCCGAGATCTTGACGGGGTCGGTCGTGTGTCGCCGCGCGAAGTCCATGCTCGAAAGGACCAGCGCTGCAGCTCCGTCGCTCGTCGCGCAAATATCGAGCAAGCGAAGCGGATCTGCGACCAGCACGGAGCTCATCACATCCTCGAGCGCGACCGCTTTGCGATATCGAGCGTTTGGGTTGTGAAGTCCGTGCCTGGAGTTTTTCACTTTGACGGCCGCGAAGTCTTCTTGGGTGGCCCCATGGATTTCCATGCGTCGACGCGCGTACAGCCCGAAGTACGTCGGGTTGGTGATGCCCTGAACGTGGAAGCGAAGCCAGTCCGGGTCCTCTGGCCGGCGCCCGCCAGCAGGTGCGAAGAAACCCTTCGGCGCCGCGTCGGCGCCGATCACGAGGGCGACGTCGCAGAGGCCAGCCAAGATGTTTGCCCGTGCAACGCTGATAGCCTGGGCACCCGTCGCGCAGGCACCGTAGGAGCTCGACACTTTGGCGCCCGACCAGCCGAGGGCCTGTGCGAAGGTCGCGCCCGCCACGAAGCCCGGGTACCCGTTGCGAATTGTGTCACCACCCGCGACGAGCTGGATGTCTTTCCACTCCACCCCAGCGTCCTTCAACGCGTCCATTGCGGCCTTCACGCCGTAGCCGATGAAACTCTGCCCCCACTTTCCCCAGGGGTGCATGCCTACACCGAGCACTGCGATGTCCTTACTCATGCGTCGCTCCTGCCGCCACCGGCTTCCAGTTCCAGGTGAAGTAGACGTGCTCGTCGTCTTGGTAGAGCTCTCGGAGCACCAATTCCATCGGCATGCCGGTCGCCAGTGCATCCACCCCGATCCCATCGGCGACCTGGCCGAGGATAGTGATGCCTTCCGTCTCGAGCTCGACCGCTGCGATTGCAAACGGCTCGAACGGATCTTTGGCGACGAACGGCGCGGGCGGCTTGTAGCTCGCGCTGGTGTACGACCAGACCTTTCCCGTTCGGCTCAAAGCGACCTCTTCAAAGTCCGTTTGATCGCAGGCCGGGTTTCGACACAAGGTTTGCTCCGCGGGAAAGAAGTAGGTTCCGCAGCCGCGGCATCGCGTTCCAATGAGGCGCGGCTCGCTCGGGTCCATGGTGAAAAGGCCTTCGACGGCCGGGATGTGGGTCTTGTCAGTCATTGCGCTTCTCGCAGCTCATGCGGACTTTGCGTACTGGGCCTTGGTCCGCTCCAGGAGCTCCGTCAGGTCTTCGCGGAGTGCCTCGAGCGTCTCCAGGGTCGAGCGGACCATCGGGCGGCGCAGGCCATCGATCTCTTCGACCATTCGTTCCAGCCGCCTGGCCGCCGCGGTTGCGCGTCGAATCGCGTCCATCTGCTCGGCGCCTTCCGGCTTCGGATTGAACACGGGGTTGAACCGCTTCCGCAGCTCGGTCACCGGCGCGCCTTCCTCGAAGACGGCCTCCCGGAGCTGGTCGACGACGCCCTGAGGCACAGCGCGCTCGGGCGGCGCATCGCCGCCTGGGTCCTTGCGGAGCGCTCGTGCGAAGTAGTCGACCGCGTCGCAGGTCGGGATGCGTTCGTTGAGCCCGTCGCGTTTGAGAACGGACGGTGCATGCCGCTTCAGCGCGACGTAGGAGCCGGTGAGCTTGTCGGCGGTCGCCTGCTTGAGCTGAAGCTCGAGCGAGCAGTACGAGTAGAAGTCTTCGTAGCCCCAGCTCAGATACGATTCCCGATTCCGGACCTCGACGAGCGCCTCGGCCATCATGACCCACGAGCGCTTGAACTCGCGCGCGCGGCGAACCACGTGAACTCGGAGCTCGTCCGCCCCTTCCGCTTCGAGCGCCTCTGCGAGGTCGCCAAGCCTTTGATGCGTAGCCATCGGCGCTCTATACCACCGAAGCGGGCTCATTTATACCGAGTACGAAGAGATTTCCAGAGTGCAACGACCCACGGCCGATCGAAATTCTGCCCGACTTCGCGCAGCCACCTCGATGGCGGCCGACGCGCTGGTGGGTGACGTGGCGCGCAGGCTCGCTGAGCCCGGAATTCGGGTGATGCCGGTCAAGGGCGCACTCCTCCAGCACTGGCTTTACGATGATCCGACCGACCGACCGTTGACCGATGTCGATCTGCTCGTTCTGCCGCAGGATTTGGAGCGAGCGGTGAGACAGCTCGCGTCAGCAGGCTATCGCACCCTGCTGCGCCCCAGTTTCGGCGCGGTCGTCCTGCACACACCGTTCGGCCTTGCGCTCGATCTTCACCCCTCGCTTTTCGACGCCGCTCGTTACCGATTGCGAACCGCGGAGCTATTCGCGCGGGGCACCGAAGACACCCGTCTCTATTCGGCGCACGTCATCCTTCCTTCACCGCTCGACGCTTACGCGCACCTCATTGGAAAATTCGGCAGCGACCATCTCGACTGCCGCGCGACCGGCCGGCTCGACGAGATCGCCCGAATGGCGAGCCGGATCGACCTGCCGGCCGAAACCGTCGCGGAGCACCTCGTGGATTGTGGGATGCGGCGTGTCTCGCGGTATGTACTGCCCTTGGTACACCAGACGATGAACGAGCCATTTGCTGCGAAGGTCCACAGCAGCCTCCCGTTCGATCCGGTGGGTGCATGCATCGCCACGCTAGCATCCTCGGGCTTGCACAACGCGCCTGCTGTCTCGCGTCGCGGCGCTCTCTTCGCGCACTCGCTGAACGACTCCCTCCCAAGGGCGGCTCGATCGGGCGCCAGGGCGCTTCTTCACAAGATTCGACGGCCCTGAGAGCCCGATTCGTCGCTCAGGACGAAACGGGACCGACCGGACACGCGCCTGGGTTGCCTTTGGCGAATTCGGTCGTGCAGGCAACAGCGACGGCTTCCAAAGGCTCGCGATAGACGATTCGAGGCGGCTCATACGGCTCGCGCTTCGGCCCTTCGCCTGAGCTGCTGGTGTTCTTTCGTTCCACGTTTCCCCTTGCGCGCTACAATACAGTAAGTCGGAGCCGCGCGCGAGCCGACTCGTCGATCTTCTGCTCTACCGCAGGGTAGAGCGCCAGCGGGTTGCCCGAGTAGACCTGGGCTGCACCCGGGCAGAAATTAGAGCCGACCGCGGCGTCACCAAGGCCTTCGAGCATGCGCCGTGCCGCCGTTGTCGTTTCCCGAACCCCCAGGAGCTCGCGTGATTTCTGCCAAATCTCGGCAATCCGCCGATCGTGAAGGTTGCCAACGGGAACACGCCATTGCACGCAGGGCAGCACGCTTCCGTACGGATCGATCGCGAGGTTGTTGGATCCTGCGCCGCAGTGCTTGTCGGTCCGCGCGGCGGGCGGTCTCCGCTCGGCTTCAGGCCTCGCGGCATCGATGTCGGCCTCGCCCTCGGCCGCCAGTGCCGCGAGTGCGCGACGATAGCGAGCTCGTCCGTCTGCGCTGACCGCAATTTCCAAGGGCTTCCGATCGCCATCGTCTCTCGGCTTCACTTCGGGGTCGACTTGAAACAGAAGACCGAGCTCGTTGAAGAGCGCGAGCATCTCCTCGACCTCGTGCTCGTTCCACCGAGTCAGGACACTGTTGGCTTTCACGCGAAGCCCAAGCGACTTCATGGTCCGGATGTTCGTGACGAGACGCTCGAAGCTTCCGGCGACGCGGGTCTGTCGATCGTGGGTTTCTGCCGTCGCCCCGTGGACACTGACTTCGATGACGAAAGGGTCGATTTCCTCTCGAATCCTTTCGGCCATCGCGGGTCTGACGGCATGGCCGTTGGTTTTCAGCCGGATGACGAATCCAAGGCTTCGGGCATGGCTCCCGATATCGAAAAAGCGCGGATGGGCGAGCGGCTCCCCGCCGCTGAGAGAGAGGTTTAGAACCCCGAGCTTGGCCAGGTCGTCGAGGAGCTGCCGGTATTGGGTGAGAGAGAGGGGCTGTCCAGGGCGCGCGAGGTCGTTGTAGCAAAACGTGCAGTCGAGGTTGCAGGCGTAGGTGAGCTCCAGGAGGACCGACATCAGTCGGTTCTCGGTCCACGCGCGCTTGATCGTGTTGGAGTAACTCATGCTTGTCTGATCGCGCCTGCCCCGAGGAGCGCGTCGAGGAGAGACCTTGCATCCGCCTGCGCGCGATCCTGGTCGACCGCGTAACGATCCGTCACGGCGATGACGATCTCCTCGACGCTTCGCTCGGCCTGCAGCTGCTCCACGATGAAGGCGCCGACCGCGTTCACGACGAGCACCTCGCCCGCCTCCTGAAGCACGAAGACACCTTCGTCTCCCATCACGCGAAACCGTGCGTGTGGTTCAACGCGATACCGCGGTGGCTCGCTCTCGGTACTCATTGTCCAACACTTTCCAAAAACGGGTGTCCTTTGTGAATGCGAGAATGCGCAGTTCGTGTCGCTGTACGAGCCGTTCTACGCGTGAAGCCAACTCGTCGACGAGCTGCGGATCGGCGTTCAGATAGGGACATGAGGCGACGATACGCGAGACCGCTTCGGCTTTCGAGCAGACGCTCAACGACGTCTCGCCACCCTGGCGAAGGCCAAGCAGGCCGGTGAGCGGGTAGGGTGGGTGGCGCCGTGGCTCCCCGCCGAAGTCACCTGCAAATGGCATGGCGAGAAGCTCGAACGAACCGCCTCGAGGCCGAATTGCGTTCAGCTCGTCACTCAGTATTTCGAGGTCGAGCGCGTCGGCCAAGCCGCAGAGGGTGGTTTTACCGGCGCCTGAGCGCCCGCAGAAGAGGAACCCGCGAGCCCCGTCCGTGAAGGCCGCGCTATGCATGACCAGCGCCCCTTCGTTGAAGAGCCGGTGGCAGGCAATGATCCTAAAGAGGTTCTCGAAGGCAGCCACGAACCAATCGTCGCTGAGGCAGGTCTGCATTTGCGCACGAAACGGGCTGCGGTCGATGTTGGCCGTGAAGCCGGCGCCCGCGACGGCGATACTTTCGTCGCCGGGCACTACGGCAAGTGGATACTCGACGGGTCCGGATGGCCTCCGCATGAAGGCGGGTGAGTTGGGGTCGAAGTGGATGTCTATCCGAACATCGGGCTTGGCATCATCCCTGCAAAGCAATGCTCGAAATCGCGCACGCACTAGGCCATCCTGCGCTGGGTTCAATCCAGCAAACCGGTAGCGGGCGCCCGCGAATTCGATGCTGAGCTCGCTCATCGCCCGACCCCAGTCACTCGGCGGATGACGGCGCGGCCGTACCTTCCGAGCGCTGCCAGTCGATCCGAGACGCGGACCTCGCATGTCGCCCGACCCACGATCGCGCTCGTGGGGGCCGCAGGGTCCCGTTCGGCCGCGTCGTCCGACTGCGTGAGCGCGACCAGACCGTGCACGCTGGGCGCGTAGCCCAGGAATCGATGCGCGTTCCAGTGATCGCGGCGCCGCACTACGATCACATCACCGGGCAGATAGAGCCGCTGCCTGCGCACCTGGACCGATTGCCCATCTCCCAAGGTTCGCATGCAGCTCCCGCGGACCCAGAACTCCACGGATTCCCCATGGCCTAGGCCGAGGCTCGCCAAGCTCGATCGTCCCCCTCGCATGCGCCGCCAGCGACCATACCAGAGGGTCGGGCGCTGCACCCCTCGAGGCCGAATTCCAGCGCTCATCTCGGGGCCCCGAGGCTCCCGCCCGAATGTGACCCAAAATACTTGTTGACAACCGTGTTTTCGGAGCTTTACCGTAACACTGTCGGCGGTCGTTTTGCGACCCGCTGGCAAGGTGAACGGCGTTCATACTCCTTGGGGGTACAACAAAAACGGGCACTCGGGCGGGGTTCACACCTCGCCCGAGATTTTTAAGCGTTCGCATCAGTTCCCGCCTAGCTCGAACGGCGCGGAACGCCGTGAGCGGCGCGTCGTTACAGGCTTCGCTTCTTGCCGCGCAGCCCGCGGCGACTGCCTTTGGGCTTTTTCGGCCGGTCGTACGAGCGACCGTCCCCGCCACCCCGGTCGTAGCTCCCGCCACGATCGAAGTCGCCACCTGGGTCGCCGCCACGATCGTAGCGGTCAGGCGGAGGGCCGCCGAAATCACGGCGTTGACGCGGGGGCCGTGGACGGTCTTCCGCGATATCGAGTCGCAAATCACGACCACCGACTTCACGACCGTGGAACTTCTCGACGGCCTGCTGCGCGTGCTCATCTGCTGCGAATCGGACGAATGCGAACCCCCGCGGGCGGCCAGATTCACGGTCCTTTGGGATGTGAACGTCAACAACCTCTCCGATTTCTCCGAAGAGCTCACGCAGCTCTTGGTCGGTCGTGGCAAAGTTGAGGTTCCCTACGAATATCTTGCTTGAGATGACTTACTCCGTTCTCCGATGTGCTCCTTTGGCACGTTTTTGCTCTAGGTCCAAAGGACAGTGTACCCCAGATCCAGGCTTTTTGTTGGCGATCGACGCTGACTCAGTAGTGCCAGGGGAACTTTTTGTAGTCTTGGGGGCGCTTTTCGAGGAATGCGTCCCGGCCCTCTTGGGCCTCCTCGGTGCCATAGGCGAGACGGGTAGCCTCCCCCGCAAAGAGCTGCTGACCGACCAACCCGTCATCGACCATGTTGAAGCCGAACTTGAGCATCCGCATCGCCGTCGGGCTCTTCGAATTGACCTCTTTGGCCCAGTCCAGAGCGAAATTCTCGAGGTCTACGTGGGGCACGACCGCGTTGACCATCCCCATGTCCGCGCCTTCCTGCGCACTGTAGTTGAGGCCCACGAAGAAGACCTCGCGCGCCTTCTTCTGTCCGACTTGCCTCGCGAGCAGGGCTGAGCCGTAGCCGCTGTCGAAGCTGGCGACATCCGGGTCGGTTTGCTTGAAGACCGCGTGCTCCTCGCTGGCGATGGTCAGGTCGCACACCACGTGCAGACTGTGTCCTCCGCCCACGGCCCAGCCTGGCACCACCGCGATCACGACCTTCGGCATGAAGCGGATCAGGCGCTGCACTTCGAGGATGTGCAGGCGACCCAGTCGAGCCGGGTCGATCTCTCCGGCAGAGTCGGTTTCGTACTTGTAGCCGTCCTTGCCGCGGATTCGCTGGTCACCGCCCGAGCAAAACGCCCAGCCGCCGTCTTTCGGTGAAGGCCCGTTCCCCGTGAGTAGCACGCAGCCCACGTCCGACGTCCGCCGCGCGTGGTCCAGTGCTCTGTAGAGCTCGTCGACGGTGCCGGGGCGAAAGGCGTTCCGCACCTCGGGCCGGTTGAAGGCAATGCGCACCGTTCCCTGGTCTTTGGCGCGGTGATAGCTGATGTCCTGGAGGTCGAGGCCTGGGACCTCAACCCACTTCGTTGCGTCGAATATCTCTGACACCATCGCCCGTTACTCCGTGAACTCGCTCAAGACGGCGAGGATGATGCGTCCCAGAAGCGTGGCGACCTGTTGACGCGAGAACTCGCCGTCGATCCAGCGCTGCAATATCTCCCCGGCACCGGTCAAGAACATGTCGGCGAGCGCCTGGGCTTCGGCATCATCGACCCCCGTGAGCTCGCGAAGCGGGATGAGCCAGGGCTGAACGAGCTGTCCGCGGAAATCCTTGCTGATCGCGGAGATTTCCTGATCGGGACCTACCGAACGAAGCAGTTGCCAGCCGCCGGAGCCCTTGGCTTCAATGGTGTCGCAGGCGGCGTCGATGAAGCCGCGTGCGATCGACCCGATGTCCGCCGCATCTTCGGTGACCATGATGTTTGGCGTGCGACGTGCGAAGTCCTCACGAAAGTCTTCGAGCACGCCCTTGATGAGCTCGTGACGATTCGGAAAGAATTTGTAGACGACCGGCCGGGTGATGCCGGCCGCCGCGGCGACGTAGGGGATGCGTACATTATCGACGCCGTCCGTCGCGATGATGTCCGACGTGACACGCAGCAATTGCTGCTGGCGGTCTTCCGGACTGAGCCTGGTACGCGACGGGTCGCTGGGTCTGTTGCTTGACGGCATCGAGTCACGAAAAAGGGCGGCCCCACAAATCGAAGCCACCCTAATCCCTTCCTAGAACTACGGACGACTCAGTCTTGAGCCAGGTTCATGACTTGCTGAAGGCTCATCGCGAGGGTCATGTCACCATCGATCTTGATCTTACCCGACATGAAAGCCTGCATGGGGTTCAGCGAGCCGTTGAGCATGCCCAGCCAATCCTCGGAGGAGACGGTGATCGTTGCGCCCGGGCTGTCGTGGGTGCCCTTGCTCACGAAGCCGCTGGTCTTGCCTTTGGTGCAGTCCAAGCTCCACTCACCGCCACCGTCGCCGGTGATGTTGAACTGGTAGATCGCGTTGGGGGCGGTGGCCGCGTCGGTGTTTTCGGCGGCCCTCTGCTCAAACTTCTCGAAGAACTCAGCTGCGGATTCCATTGATTTTGCCTCTCTTGGTTGTCGGCCGCCGTTCCCACCCGCTCCCCGGGTGTGGCCTGCCGGAGGGGAGTTGTAACCGAAATTTCCGCTGCATGCACCCCCGTACCAAGTGGAAAAACGCAGCGATTTCGAAGGTCAGCGACCGATGGTGCGTTGAAACAAGCCGGAAACGCGGGACACATCCGACTGAAACAGCGCGGATCTAGGCTCGGCCAACTTCACAGGAGGAACCGGGGATGGAAGCTCTCAATCAGGCGGACACGGCATGGCTCATGGTGTCCTGCGCACTCGTGATGCTGATGACACCGGGGCTGGCGCTCTTCTATGGCGGCATGGTCAACTCGAACAACGTGCTGTCATCGTTCATGCACAGCTTCATTGCGCTGGGCATCATCACGCTGCAGTGGGTCGTCATCGGCTATTCGCTCGCGTTCGGCTCCGACGCGGGCGGAGGCTTCATCGGCGGATTTGAATACGCCTTCTTGAACGGTGTGGGTCTCGAGCCGCAAGAGGGGTCGACGATTCCGCACCTCTTGTTCATGGCGTTTCAGATGATGTTCGCAATCATCACGCCCGCGCTGATCTCCGGCGCGATCGCGGAGAGGATGAAGTTCTCGGCGTACTTCCTGTTCATTCTGCTGTGGGCGACGCTGGTCTACGATCCGATCTGCCACTGGGTTTGGGGTCCGGACGGTTGGCTGGGCGCCCGCGGTGCCCTCGACTTCGCCGGTGGCACCGTGGTCCACCTTTCCTCGGGCTCCGCGGCCCTGGTCTGCGCACTCGTCATCGGTCGGCGCAGTCGACCCGGCCCGCCCCACAACCTCACCCTGACCTTGCTCGGCGCGGGCCTGCTCTGGTTTGGTTGGTTCGGCTTCAATGCGGGGAGCGCGCTCGCCTCGAACGACAACGCGGCGCTCGCCCTGGTGAACACGCACTTGGCCGCCGGGGCCGCAGCCTTTGCCTGGGCCATCGTCGAATGGAGCAAGCAGGGCAAGCCGACCGCCCTCGGGGTCGCCTCGGGTTTGGTCGCCGGTCTGGTTTGCATCACGCCGGCAGCGGGCTTCGTCGGCCCGACCTCTGCGGTGCTGATGGGTCTGGTCGCAGGTCCGGTTTGCTACGGCGCCGTCTTGCTCAAGGGCCCGCTCGGCTACGACGACGCGCTCGACGCGTTTGGAATTCACGGTGTGGGAGGCGCGCTCGGCGCGGTCTTGACCGGGGTGTTCGCCAGCGCCGTCTGGGGTGGCACCGACGGACTCATCGGGGGGAACAGCGCTCTTTTCATCGAGAACGTCATCGGCGTTCTCGCGGCTGCAGCCTATTCGATGATCGTGACATTCGCGATTCTGAAACTGCTCGACGTGACCGTTGGTCTACGCGTCAGCAAGGACCAAGAGAGCGAGGGCTTGGACGCCAACCTGCACGGCGAAGAGGGCTACCATATGGGCGGTGCCGGCGCGATGACGGAATAGCGCCCGCCGGCCGGACGCTGCGGCCCGATTGTCCGAGGCATGCATTCATCGTAGGTCTCGGGCATGGGTTTCGGCCGCTTCGTCGCGAGCTTGTTCGGAAAAAGAACGGAGCCGCGGGCTCCTCTGCCTGAAGCCGAAGAGCGCGACTATGGGCGTTCGGAGCTGGCTGCCTACGACGGGTCCGATCCCGGCAAACCTCTCCTCATCGGCATTCGCGGCCAGGTCTATGACGTGACCCGCGGCCGTGATTTCTACGGTCCGGGTGGGCCCTACGCGATGTTTGCCGGCAAGGACTGCACTCGTGCGCTGGCGAAGGTGTCGTTCGAGGCAGAGCTTTTCAATGGCAACACCGACGGGCTGGAGCCCGACGAGCTTGAGAAGCTCGAAGAGTGGATCGAGATGTTTGAAGGGAAGTATCGGCGGATCGGGCGTCTGCTTTAGAGCTCGGGCGAGAGCACGGGGCTCACCTGAAGAACTTCGCCGCCAGAGCCGCCGCCGTCATCGGTGATGTACAAGAGACCGTCTGGACCTTGCCTCGGCGAGCGAAGGCGTCCCCGGTCTTCGATCACCCGAAAATCGTCTGTGACCTCGCCCCCGGCGCTCACCGTGTAGACGTGGAGGTGGGTGGCTCTCAGGGTCGCCACGGCGAGCACGCCGTCCCAGTCTCCCCAGTTGCTTCCTTCGATGAAGGTCGCGCCGGACAGCGCAAGGGTAGGGGACCCGCTCGACCAGATCGCCTCGATTGCATCGGGGAATGCCGCCAGGTCTGTCATAGGAACCGATTCGGTGTAGCCAGGCACCGGATCCCAGCCGAAGTTGCCGGCCACGAGCAGATTGATTTCGTCATCGACGGACGGACCGTGCTCTGCCGAGACGCCTAGATCGTCCGAGGACCGGAACGCCATGCCCTGGATGTTCCGATGGCCCTTCGAGAACCAGCGGCGGCCGTCGGGATTTCCCGGAGCCGCGTTGCCACTTCGATCGATGCGCAGGACCTTCCCGCCAAGAGAGCCGTCGTCCTGCGGTGTCGTCCCGATCGCCGCATCGCCGGTGCCGACCCAGAGGTAGCCATCGGGGCCGAAGCGAGGCCGACATCCACTGTGCCGTCCGGTGCTATAGGGCATCCCGGTCACGATGTCCGTTCGCTCGACCAGGTCGTCCCCGTTCGGTGTCTGAAGCTCGTACCGGACCAAGCGCACGTCGGTGGCGGGGCCCGCATCGGACGCCATGCACACGTAGACGTAGCCGTTGCTCGCGAAGTCGGGGTCGACTTCGAGCCCCATCATCCCTCCCTCGCCGTTCGCGACCAGGTCCGTCGGTGCGATCGTGAAAGGCGCCGAACCGACTCCATCGATGTACACGTTGAGCCGACCCGGTCGCTCGGTCACCAGGACGGTTTCATTCGGCAGCCACGCGATGTCCCACGGTTTGTCCAGGCCAGAGATGAAAGGCGTGACGCTCAAGTCCACCAGGGTGCGTCCGCCGCCGGCGCCGGCATCGCCACCTGTGCCGCTCGAGCCTCCTGTTCCCGCCATGCCGCCGGCGCCAGCGGTACCCGTGCTACTCGTCGATTCCCCACATGCCGCCAAGAAGCAGGCACAGACCAAAAAAAATCTTAACCCCACCATGTTAAGTTGGCTGCTCACGATTCGAGATTCAAGTGGAGGGCCAGCGGCACCTAGAGTCGCAGGGGCCGACTGCAGACTTGCGAAGGGCCGATTGACCCGCATTCGGCGTCGGCTCAGCCTTCCCTGGTGGATAACCAAAGGATCTTGAACGACGTCATGGGGAGCAGCCTGCGGGTGCTCAACCGTATCGCCGATTCACCGCTCGTCGAACGGCTTGGACTCGAAGACCGCGCTCAGAAGCTCGTCTACGAGGGCGCCAAGCGTGCCGCGGAAACCGCCGCGAAAGCTGCCAAGCGATTCTCTTCTAAGCGCCCGAGCGAGCGCCCTCGAAGCTCGCGCAAATTCGACCTGACCCTCACCGAGGAACAGCAGTTGATGAGGGACACGCTTCGCCGGTTCGCCGACGATGTGATGCGACCGGCTGCACGAGGCTCCGATGAGGACTCGTCGACGCCAGACGGCTTTCTAGAAGCGTTTGGCGAGCTCGGTGCGATTGCCATGTCGGTGCCCGAAGCGCTCGGAGGGGCAGCGGAGAGGGTGTCGGCCGTGTCTCAGATGCTCATCGTCGAAGATCTTGCGCGCGGCGATATGGGCCTGGCCTACGCCGCGCTCTCGCCGCTGTCGTTCGTAAACGCGCTCGTTCAATGGGGAAGTGAGGCGCAGCGGGCCAGCTTGCTGCCGTCCTTGCTCGAGGGGGAAACGAGCGCTGCGGCTCTGGCCGTTCTCGAGCCGCATCCGCTTTTCGATCCCGGCGCCCTGCGGACCACGGCAAAGAGGCGTGGCTCGGACTTCGAGCTCAGCGGCGAAAAATCGATGGTAGCCTTGGCGGATCGCGCGCAGTGGCTCTTGGTCGCGGCAGAGGTGCCGAAGCTCGGTCCGCGATTTTTCTTGCTCGAACGGGGTATCGAGGGCCTGCATACGAGCGACGAACCTGCAATGGGGTTGCGGTCGGCGAGCCTCGGCCGTCTGAAGCTCGACAAGGTTCGGGTCGGACCGGAGGCACTGCTTGGTGGCGAAGCCGCCCTCTCGACCGATGGCGGAGCGGCGTACGATGAAGCCGTTGATCGGGCGCGCATCGCCTGGGGTGCGATGGCGCTCGGGACTTCGCAGGCGCTGCTGGACTACGTGATTCCGTACTGCAACGAAAGGCTTGCGTTTGGTGAGCCGATTTCGCATCGCCAGGCCGTCGCATTCATGGTGGCCGATATCGGCATCGAGCTCGAGTCGATGCGGATGCTCGTGTATCGCGCCGCTGGGCGCATTGACGCGAGCCTCCCATGCGCGCGCGAGGCCTACCTCGCTCGTACGCTTTGTTCGGACAAGGCGATGGAAATCGGAACCAATGGCGTTCAGCTCCTGGGCGGCGCCGGTTTCATCAAGGATCATCCTGTCGAGCTCTGGTATCGACAGCTTCGTTCCATCGCTGTGATGGACGGCAATCTATTGCTTTAGGGCGTTCTCATGATTTACCTCGAAGTTCCGAAGAATCTCAAGCTCGTCGTCAGCCAGGCGCATCAAGTCGCCAAGCACATCTTTCGTCCGATTTCCCGCAAGTACGATCGCGCCGAGCACGACTATCCAAAAGAGCTCGACATGCTGGCAGCGCTCATGGATGGCTTGAGCGCAGGCGGCGGGCCCCAGGGGGGCGGCGTCGATTCTCTTCAGCGCGAGGACGGTGCGAACGGAGGCGTTCGCAACGGCGGTAACATGATCACCTGCCTGGGGCTGACCGAGCTCTGCTGGGGTGATGTAGGTCTGGCGCTTTCCATTCCGCGTCAAGGTCTCGGCAACGCTGCGATCACGGCGGTGGCCGACGCGGATCAGAAGAAGCGCTTCGCGGGGGTCTGGGCGGCGATGGCGATCACCGAGCCCGGCGCCGGCTCGGACTCGGCCAACATTCGGACCACCGCGCGCCTCGACGGCGACGAGTGGGTGCTCAACGGAGAGAAGATCTACGTCACGGCGGGGAGCCGGGCCGACTCGGTGGTCGTTTGGGCGACCCTGGATCGAAATCTCGGACGCGCGGCGATCAAATCTTTCGTGGTGCCGCACGGCACGCCCGGGATGGAGGTCGTCCGTTTGGACAAGAAGCTCGGCATTCGGGCTTCGGACACGGCCAGCATCACTCTCACCGACTGCCGCATTCCAAAAGAGAACCTGCTTGGGACCTCCGACATCGACACCAAAAAGGGTTTCGGCGGAGTGATGCAGACCTTCGACAATACGCGGCCGATCGTGGCAGGAATGGCGGTCGGCGTGGCCCGAGCTGCCCTCGAACACACGCGAAAGCTGCTCGAAGACGAGGGCATCGAGGTTCGGTACCGGGGACCGCTGTTCGAGAAGAGCGCCGCCGAGGCCGAGCTCATTCGCATGGAAGCGGACTGGGAGGCGGGCCGTCTGCTCATGCTCAAGGCCGCGTGGATGGCGGACAACGGGATTCCCAACTCGACCGAAGCGTCGATGTCCAAGGCGAAGGCCGCGCGCGTCGCCAATCGAATTACCCTCCGCTGCGTGGAGCTCTGCGGCAGCCTCGGTTACTCCGAAGCAGAGCTTCTCGAAAAGTGGGCGCGGGATTCGAAGATTCTCGATATCTTCGAGGGCACGCAGCAGATCCAGCTGCTAATCGTCGCACGGCGGCTGCTCGGGAAGCGGTCGTCGGAGCTTCGCTGAGGAAGGCGCATGGAAATCAACGGAATCGCACACACCTTCGTGACCGTGGGCGACTTCGAACGGGCCCGCGCGTTTTACGGCGAGCTCCTACCGTTCCTCGGTTTGAAGAACGTGATGGACATTCCGGGGACCTATTACTGCGTCGGAGGTCGAACCGGCTTTGCGATTCGAGAGGCGCCCGAGGCTGAGCGTGGCGAGCGCTTCGAGCAAGGCCGCGTCGGCCTCCACCACATTTGTTTCCGCGCCCGCAGCCGGGAAGACGTCGACGAAGCCTACGGGTTCGTCAAGAGCCTCGGCGCAAAGATCGTCCACGCCCCGAAAGAAGCGGTCTGGGCTCCGGGCTACTACTCGGTCTTGTTCGAAGACCCGGATGGGATTCGCTTGGAGATCAACTTCGTGCCTGGCAAGGGGCTGCTCGAGTAGACGCTGCGGCGTCACTGTCCCTGTAGCCACCAGCGGCCGTTGGATGACCCGAGCTTACACGGGTATTCATAGAGCTCTGTGAGCCGTTCTTCGGTGAGGACTTCATCGAGCGGGCCGGAGGCTAGGAGGCCGCCTTGCTTCAGGAGCAAAGCGTGGGTGGCCCGCGTTGGGATTTCTTCGACATGGTGAGTGACGAGGATCAGCGTGGCGCCGCCGCGTTTCGTGCAGAGGCGATCGACATCGTCGAGCAGGCTTTCGCGCGCACCGGGATCGAGGCCGGCGCACGGTTCGTCGAGGATCAAGAGCTCCGGCTTCGTGACGAGCGCGCGCGCGATCATGACCCGCTGCTTTTCGCCCTGCGAAAGCACGCCGTAGCGTTTGTTTCGGAACGCGAACGCACCGATGCTGCGCAGCGCGTCGTCTGCTCGCATGAGGTCGCTGGCGCTCAGCTCGTGCCAGTTCCCGATGGTGGCGTGGATGCCGGTCGCCACGACTTGCCTGGCGCTCTGGCGCGCAGGGAGCCAGGAGAAAAGCGCGGAGCTGACCCAGCCGATGCGCTCCTTGAGCGCCCGCATGTCGCACTCGCCGTAGATCTCGCCCAAGACCGAAATGCGGCCTCTGCTTGGCCACTCGTACCCGGCTACGATCGAAAGAAGAGAGCTCTTGCCCGCCCCATTGGCGCCCAGCACAACCCAGTGCTCCCCCGGCGAAATCTGCCAGCGAATGCGCCGGAGGATGGCGATGCCGTCACGCGTGAAGGCTTCGACGTCGAGATCGAGGACCGGTGCCACGCGATCAGCCTAGCATCGACTCTGCGCGCGATGCGCCATTCTTATCGCTTGATGCCCGGCCGAATCTGCGTTCCAATGAGCGTCGATGCCGTTACATCTTCTCTGGCTGGCCGCCGGTTTCGTGCTCGCTGCCAGCGCGGCCCGTGCGCAGGACCCCTGCCCCGGGCTAATCATCCAAGGCACGGTGCCCGACGGTCCCGAGACCCATTTCTTTTTGCCCTTCGAGGTTCCCGCGGACATTGCCGAAATCGAAGTCCGGCACGACGACCTCTCCTCGGAGAACATCCTCGACTGGGGGCTCGACGACCCGAACGGGTTTCGCGGCTGGGGCGGAGGGAACAGCGAGCCTGCCGTCGTAGGCATCGAAGCCGCATCGAGAAGCTACGTACCGGGACTCATGCCCGCGGGAACTTGGGAGGTCGTGGTCGGCAAGGCTCAGATCATCGAGACACCGGCCGAGTACGACGTCTGCGTCATTCTGCGGACGGAGCCGACCTTGCCGCCGCAGCCCCGCATGCCCTACGAGGATCCCGGCGTCCTCGATAGCGAAGCGCGCTGGTACGCCGGCGACTTCCACGTGCATTCGCGCCAAAGTGGCGACGCGAGTCCAAGCATCTCCAATACGTTGGAGTTCGCGGAGGAGGCCGGGCTCGATTTCGTCATGCTCTCCGAGCACAACACCAACAGCGGGCTCACGCTCTATGGGAGCGTGCAACCGGACTTCCCGAAGCTTCTCATCGTCCCGGGGGTCGAGTGGACGACGTACGCTGGGCACGCCAACGCCATTGGCGCGATCGACTGGGTCGACCATAAGGTGGGTGTGCGCGGCGTCACCGTCGAGGGGGCGATTGAAGCGTATCAGGCGCAGAGCGCGCTCTTTTCGATCAATCACCCCACGGTCCCGGGCGGGAATTTTTGCATCGGCTGCCCCTGGGAAATCGAAGTCGACCCTCGTACCATCGACGGCCTCGAGGCGCAGGGCGGCATTTGGGATGCGATCGCCTACTGGGAGCAGATGTGTGTCGAGGGCTCGCACGCGACCGCGGTCGGCGGAAGCGATGATCATCAGGCCGGTGACGGGAGCGGCGTCCTCTACAGCCCGATTGGTATGCCCACCACCATGGTCTTCGCGGAAAATCTGAGCGTTGACGCGATTCTCGAAGGTGTTCGAGCCGGTCGGACCGTCATCAAGGTGAAGAGTATCGATGACCCGATGCTCGAAACGGAGCTCAGCGGCGAGCGCGTAGGCAACACTGTCTTCGCCGACACGGCCACGCTATCGGTGCGGGTGACGGGGGGAACAGGGAACACCCTCCAGGTGATCAAGAACGGCGTCGTTCTCGAAACCGAATCGATCGACACTGACCCATTTACCCATGAATTGATCGTCGATGCGCCGGCCGAAAGAGAGGACCGCTACCGACACCAAGTCGTGGCCGCGGTCGACCCAGTCACGATCGGCAGCTACATATGGCTTCGAGCGGCGGAGCCGCCCGAACCTGGCACGAGCCGCAGCGGCTGCAGCTGCCGGGTCGTGACCGCGTCCGATCAGGACACCGGAGTGCTTCTGGTGCTCTTAGGACTCGGCGCACGGTATTGGCGCCGCCGCCGCGCTCGCTGATCGTCAGCCGGTTTGCTTTCGGCGTCGTAGTACGTGACGCAGTCGCGAACGCTCATCGCGCTCCCGCTCTTCGAGCATTCGCCTGAGCGAGCTGAGCTCGGCTGTCAGCGCGGGCTCGACGCGGAGCTGCAAGGTGTTGACCTGGCGCGTGGCCTTGGCGAGCGCGTCACCAAGGCGTCGAACGAGCTGCTCTTTGGGGAGCGCTTCGAGGACGAGCTCGACCAGACGCTCGAACTCGCTGGCGGTTTGCGCGGCGGCGGGGCCGATCGCGGCGGCGGCCGTGTCGCGCCCAGTCAAGGCACGTACGACGGGACTGTGTGACGCGACCGACGGCACGGAGATACCCCAGATCTGCCGGTGCTCGAGCTCGACCGTGATTTCTCGACCCGGCCAAGCGTCGCTCTCCAGGGTCAGCTGTCCGCGCGCCGCCAAGGCATGGAGCAATGCGTTGTAGGCTTCACTGGCCCGCTTCTCGACATCTTGGCGAGCGTTCAACGCGGGGCGTGCGCTCTTGAAAAGCTCCGTGATCAGGGCTTCGCGCTTTCGATTGAGCAGCTCCCGACCTTTCTGAACCCGCCCAAGCTGTGCGCTGGCGCGAACGAGACCGGAACGTGTCCGCGGCACCGAGCGCGTGCTCATCGGCTGCCCTCATCGGCGTCGGCCGTCCCCGGTCGTGACGTCCAAGCCGCGTCCGAGATTCGGCTGAGCTCGTCGCGAGGCAGCGTTTCGAGCAGCGACCAGCCGACTCGCATCGTCTCGGCGAGAGAGCGGCGGACGCCGATTTGGTTGATCAGCTGTGTTTCGAACGCGTCGACGAAGTCCAGGGCGCGGCGATCGCCCGGTGCGAGGCCTTCGCTTCCTACGATGGCCGCCATGAGCTTCGCCTCCCGGCCGCGCGCGTAGACCGCGTAGAGTTGATCGGCCCATTCGCGGTGTTCCGGCACGGTCCGACCTTCACCAATGCCAGCATTCATCAGTCGTGACAGGGACGGGAGCACGTCGATGGGTGGATAGACGCCGCGCTGATGCAACTCCCGGCTCAATACGATTTGCCCTTCTGTAATGTACCCGGTCAAGTCCGGGATCGGGTGCGTCATGTCGCCGTCGGGAAGAGAAACCACAGGCAACTGAGTGACCGAGCCGCTGCCGCCCTTGAGGACCCCGGCGCGCTCGAACAGCGATGCGAGGTCGGTGTACATGTAGCCGGGGTACCCGCGGCGCCCCGGAATTTCCTCCCGTGCGGCTGCGACCTCTCGCAGAGCTTCCGCATAGTGGGTGATGTCGGCCATTACGACCAGAACGTGGATGCCGTGCGTGAACGCGAGGTGCTCGGCGGTCGTCAGTGCAACGCGTGGCGTGAGCAAGCGCTCGATCGTCGGGTCGCTCGCCTGGTTGAGGAAGAGAACCGTGCGCTGCATGACCTCGCTTTCGAGGAAGCGGGACACAAACGATTGCGTCTCGCGCTCGGTGATTCCCATGGCGGCGAACACCACCGCGAACGGTTCT
This sequence comes from Deltaproteobacteria bacterium, assembly GCA_004283055.1. Lineage (GTDB taxonomy): Bacteria > Myxococcota_A > Polyangia > Polyangiales > Houyiibacteriaceae > SG8-38. Next base: position 8,036 of record SHLP01000025.1, on the reverse strand, counting down.
CCACGTGCCGGGCGCGCGTTTTCCACGATGTCCGCGGCAAGCTCCACCCCCGGCAAACCGGGCGCCGAGAACACGGGGAGCTTCTGCCCGCGCACCAGCGTGTTCATTCCGTCGATGGCAGACACCCCCGTCTCGATGAAGTCCGACGGGTTGCGCCTTCGCACGGGGTTGATGGGAGCGCCCCAGATAGGCAGACGCGCTTCGCCAATCGACGGAGGAAGGCCGTCGAGCGGTTCCCCGGTGCCGCTGAGCGCACGCCCCAGCAAATCCTGCCCGACCACAGTCGCCGCGGTCTCGCCCGTCAAAGTGATGGTGGCGTCCGCGGGCTTTAACCCGACGGTGTCCTCGAAGACCTGAATCACGGTGATTTCGGTACCCACGTCGATCACCTGTCCACGCCGGTCGTCTTGGCCGGCGCCTCGAATTCGAACCCACTCGCCGAGCTTTGCGCGCCGCGTAGACCGGACGAAAATCAAGGGACCCGCTGCATACGCGGCGCCTGAATACGTACGGGCGACGGCTGCGTCCACACGCTTCATGCCGACCTCATCTCTGTGATGGTCTTCTTGGCTTTCGAGAGCTCTTCGTCCAATTCGTCGGACGCTGCGGTCTTGACGGCGCCGAATGCGACCCGGACGCCGGCGAGATCGAGCTTCTCGAACCCGATGCCTTGCTCGAGTGCCGTTTCGCCGGCCTCCATGAACGACCAGAGCATCTTCACGAGCTGGTAGGTCTTCTCCACGCTCGAGAACGCGTCGTTTGGATGAAAGGCGTTTTGGCCGATGAGGAACTCTCGCGCGATGCGCGCGCCTTCGAGCACCAGGCGGTCTTCGTCCTCGAGCGCGTCGACCCCGACGAGACCCGCGATCTCTCGGAGCTCGCGATCACGCTGAAGGAGACGAACCGTTTCGACCCTCAGCTCGGCCCAATCGGCTCCGGCTTCGCTGGAGAACCATGCCCTGGTGCCGTCGGTGTAGAGGCTGTAGCTTACATCCCAATCGACCGCGGGAAACTGGCGTTGGTGGGCAAGGCTTGGATCGAGTGCCCAGAGGGCGCCGACGACGCGCAGCGAGGCCTGCGTGACCGGCTCCGCGAAGTCGCCGCCTGGTGGCGAGATCGCGCTGATGAAGGTCACCGCCCCGGTCCGCGTCGGCGTCCCCTGGCTCTCGACGCGGCCCGCCCGCTCGTAGAGGCGGCTCATTCGATTGGCGAGGTACGTTGGGTAGCCTTCTTCGCCGGGCATCTCTTGCAGACGCGCGGCGATCTCGCGGAGCGCCTCGGCCCAGCGCGAAAGTGAATCGGCGAGGATGGCGACGTGGTAGCCCATGTCTCGATAGTATTCGGCGATCGTCATCCCCAGGTACACAGACGCATCTCGTGCGGCGACCGGCATGTTCGACGTGTTCACGATGAGGATCGTTCGATCCATGATCGAGCGGCCGGTTTCAGGGTCAGTGAGGCGACTGAAGTCGTGCAGGACGTCCGCCATTTCGTTTCCACGCTCGCCGCATCCGACGTAGACCATGATGTCGGCCTTCGCGTACTTCGCGAGCGACTGCTCGATGACGGTCTTTCCGGTACCAAACCCACCAGGAACCGCCACGGAGCCTCCCTCGACGACGGGGAAGAGGAGATCGAAGACGCGTTGCCCGGTGATGAAAGGGCGGTCGCCTGGCAGGCGTTTCGCGAACGGGCGCCGTTGCCGAATCGCCCAAAGCTGCGAGAGGCTCAGGGCGGTGCCGTCGTCCAGGCTTCCGATGGGCTCGGTCACCGTGAACGCTCCCTTCCGGATCTCCGATACTCGACCTCCGGCGCCCGCCGGCACCAGCACGCGGTGCATCATGCCGGGACGCTCTTCGACCTCGCCGAGCACATCGCCGGCGCCGACCTCCGCCCCCACCACGACGGTCGGCGTGAACGGCCAGCGGGCCTCCAAGTCGAGGGTGGGCAGCGTCATCCCCGGCGCCATGAAGTCGCCCGACCGTTCGGCGAGTCCGGCGAGCGGCCTCCCGGTGCCGTCGAGAATGGAACCGAGCAAACCGGGCCCCAGGCGGATCATGAGCGAGCCTCCAGTGCGGCGAACCGGCTCATCGAGTCCGAGGCCGCTGGTTTCCTCGAACACTTGAATCGTTGCAACGTCGTCTTGAATCCGAATCACCTCGCCCAGTAGTCGACGCTCGCCAACTTCGACGAGCTCGTACAGAGCGGCATCGCCGAGCGGCTTTGCTTCCGCAATCGCGCCTGCGACTCGGATGATGCGCGCTTCCGTCATTGAAGCCTCACTCGATAGCCAATCGCACGGCGCAGGATCTCGACGATGTACTCGTGGGCCGTAGCCTCCGACGTCCAGTCGGGCCCTGGGACGGGGATGACGACTGGAAGACCCGCTTGCTGGAGCCCTCGCCGAACCTCCTCTGGAATGTTCCGGTAGAGCGGCTCGTCGATCAGGACGACCGCGACGCTGTCGCTTTCGGTCCACCCTTCGATCCGCGCTGCGGCGTCCTCACCGCTTCTTTCCTCGAATACGGGCACTCCGGCCAGTGCAAATCCAGCGCTCAAGCCATGGCTTGCAATCACTACGAGTCGTTGCTCCCTCATGCGAGCACCATGTCTCCTTGGATGAGGGCAGCAGGAGCTCGAAGGGCAACGCCCCAGATTATTCGTCGCAAGCTCAGTGCCTGAGCGCGAAGCTCGATCACGAATCCGATGACGGGCGCGGCGCTGCTGGGGTCGATCCGCATCGATCGATGTTGCCAGGCGATTTGTGCCCGAAGGGCAGCGCTTTCCAACGCTGCAATCTCATCGACTCCATCCCGAAAGACAGGAGCCAGCGCAGATTTGCGGAGCACCCATCCGAGCTCCTTCTCGACGTCTTCGCGGGTGGACGCACCCATCAGCTTGTCGAACACGGGCCGCGTGATCCACTGCCCTCCCTCTACGAACGTCAGCTCGGTGAGCTTTGGGTCCCGCTCGGCGAAGTGCAACAAGGCCGACCAGGCGTTCATGAGGTCGATGACTTGTTCCGCGTACTCGACCAATTGTGGGCCTCCTTCGCGCGCTCGCGTCGACGCTCGTCTAGCGAACGCACGCTGGAGCGCAATCTCGAGCTCGAAGAGCGAGGGGTAGGCTCGGCTCGCGGCTTCGACGAGAGGTGGACCGAAAGGGTGGCTCCACAGCAGAAGCATTCGTACCACGTCTGCCGGCGTGGGTTGACTCGCCAGCGTAAACAGAGCGCGTTCCGAGAGACTTGCCGTCGGCACCAAGCCCGCCATCCGTGCTTCGGATGAGACCCCTTGTTCTGCGCCGCGCAAAATACGCTGAATCGATCGCCGATCCTCGTCCTCGAAAAGCACCGACAAGGCCAGCCGACGGCGATCGCCGCACCAGCGATCGAGCACCCTCAGCTGCCGGGCTGTGTGACGGCGAATTGAGCTCTCGAGGCTCGCCGCCGTCGCTGGCGAATCGGACGCCACGAACCCGAGCGAGCTGAGCTCCCTGTGAAGCGCGGGCAGGCTCGTGGCCCCCGCAAGGCGCACCAGCTCCGAGGGTGAAAGCAAGTGCGTATGAAGCCCTCTTGCACGTGCGTTGAGGTCGCCCAGGTACTTCGCCATCGCTAGAGCTCCCGCAGGCGCGCATGGATCTCGATGGCTAACGAGGGCGTCAAGCGGTCGATCCGCGTCTCTAGCTGACAGTCCACGAGCACCGACTCGGAGGCGTCTCCGACGTTGAAGCCCGTACCCATCTCCGAATCGGCTTCGACTCGGACGCGCGGCCGAGCGGATAGGGCCTTCCGGACGGAGGCTTCGAGCGCCGGCGAACAGCGCACTACGGCATCATCGGCATCGACGAACTTCAATGCTTCGGCGAGCTGTGCGTCGAGTGATGCGCGGTAGCGCTCGTCGGTGGCAGCGTCTGGAAGAAGCGCCCGGGCCCGTTCGAGCACTCGGTCGACGACCCGAGTCCGCGCGATCAGTACCGCGCGCATGGCGTTATGCCGTTCCGCGGCGATCGCACGGCGGGCCTCTGCACCATACTCTGCCTCTTTGCGCGCCATCAGCTCCCTTCGCCTGTCTTCGATGGCCCGCTGCGATTGGGACACCACGCGTTCGGAGTCACCCCGGGCCGCATTCAGAATGGACTCTGCCGTCTCATTGGCTGCGCGGCGCAGCTCGGTATCGAGGTCGGAACCGGCCATCGCCGCCTCAGCCTCCTCCTTGCATCAGGATCAGGACCGCGATGACGAACCCGAGAATCGCGAGCGTCTCCGGAATAGCGATCAGCAGCACGACCGTCACCGTGAGCTCTGGTTTCTCCGCAAGCGCCGCCGCGGCCGCCGGGCCGATTCGGGATTGAGCCCACGCGGTGGCGAGTGCTGGAATGCCCACCGCCAACGCTGCGCTCAGGTAAAGGAAAACCGTCTCTAATTGCATCTCACTCGCTCCTCTCGTCAGAAGCGCTTTCGCGCGCGGACCAGTGTCGAAAGGGTCGGTACTGCGCACCGCCCGGACTGTAGAACTTTCCAAAGAACTCCACGTAGTGAAGCCGCAGCACGTGAATCGTCGGGCTGAACACACCCAAGATGAAATTGATCAGATGAAACACGAGGGCGAAGAGGATACCCACGAGCACCGAGCCAAACGCTCCGACCATTCGGTTTGCAACGACCGCCATCATTACAGACGCAGTGCCCACGGCCATGATGCGCGCGTACGAAAGGACGTTGCCCAGCGTGGACACGAACTCGATGGGCGCGAGGATGCCTTCGCCAATGATCAAGACTGGGAGGGCGACCAGGGTGGCGATCACCAATGGGGTGAAGAACCGCGTCGGGAGCATATCGAAGGCCGCCATGAGCGCTAGCGCGATGAGGACGACCATCACGGCCGCCATGCCCTTTCCGATTGCGCGTCGCTTGTCTCCGCGAAACATCTTGACGGCGCCCACCAGCAGGCCGACGACGATGTGAACGAGCCCCAGCGCGATGGCGAGTCCCAGAAAAGGGAAAAACGCTTCTTCACGATTGAAGATGAGGGGATGGAGGCCGATTTTGTGCCCGAGATCGCCAAATAGCTCGCCGTATAGAAAGCCAAAGATGATTGCGAACAAGGAGCAAGCGAGGCCGATCTCGGATATCGATCGCAAGGTCGTGTCGGCTCGCGACCTGAGACGCAAGATGAGGGACACCGCAGCCAAAATCGTCCCGTAGCCGATGTCGCCGAGCACGATTCCAAAAAACATGGGGAAGAAGACTGCGACGAACGGCGTGGGATCGACCGTCCCGTACTTCGGCAGCGGCATCATGCGTGTAATCGTCTCGAACGGACGAAAGAGACGGGGGTTTTTGAGGACGACCGGGACGGTGTCGCCCGACCAGTCTTCGGAAGACACCGTCTCGATTTCGAACCCCGGACCGCAGCACAAACCGAGCTTCCGTTCCAGCTCGGCCTGGACCGCTTTGGGCACCCAGCCTTCGAGAACGAAGGCTCGTGGCGTCACCACGGCTTTGTCCATGGCTTCGACCGTAGCGAGGTGATCTCGAACGCTCGCCTGAATCCATGCGAGCTGCCGCCCGCGCTCGCGGGCGATTCGGGCGCGCTCGCGATCTAGGGCCGCAAGGGCCTGGGGCAGCTCGTCCAATCGAGCCTGCATGCGTCGGATCGTTGAGCTGACGCCCTCCTCCTCGAACTCGTCGGGCAGCGAGAGTGATTGCACGCCCGCTTCACTGAGCAGCTGGTCGGCTTTGGCAGCGTCCGCCGTCGGCACGGCAAGCAGCATCGCCGATTCGCCGGACTCCGACGGCTGGCTGAGGAGCTCGAACCCATCTCCGAGGGCTTGGCGAAGCGCGGCGCGCATACGGCGAAGCTCTTGCTCCCCGCCTTCTCTCAGTACCAGGTAGAACACCCGAATGCCGTCGAGGTCGAGACCCGAGTCTCCGATTTTGCGAAACGCTGAAAAGAAGGGGCGAAACTTGAGGATGAGTGCGCGCTCCTCTTCGAGGCGGAGGCGCTTCTCTTCCAAAGCTTCGAGCCGCCTCCGGCTCCGGCCCGCAATCAGTGCGGCCTTCGCCAGCGGCAAGGCTTCGGCTGTTTTCGGTGGATCGGGTGTCGCCCCGAGAAGCTCGAGCGCCCCGTCGACGTCTTCCACCACTTTGCGCACGCTGCGCATGTGGTGCTCCTGTTCGACGCTCAGACCGAGAGGCGTCAAGGACTCCGTCTCAACGGGTTCGATCAGTTGAACGAGACCGACGTCCTGGACGCAGCCCAGGCACGACTGCAGCCGTTCTCTGGGTCCGAGCATTCGAATGCGGGACATTTCCAGAATCAAGGGGCACCCCGCGAGCCAGGATCGCCCAATAGAAAATCCAGCATATACGAGGCAAGTGCTTCAACCGTAGCGTCGTCGATCTCGTCGAGCTGCTGGGTTTCGTTTCGGGCCTCTTCGCGTATCGACAGGATCGCTGCGTCACGCTCGCGTGCGATTCGGTCGCGGACGGCCGCCTCGTGTGCCTGGACCTGCAGCTCGAACTGCTGCACGCGATCCTGGGCCTCGGATTCGGCTAGTTCGACGAGCCGCTTGGCTTCCAGTCGGGCCTCTTCGAGCATCGCCTCGAGCTCGACCTCCGTTTGTAGAAGGCGGCTGAGCTTGCTCGTGGCGTCCGCGTCTTGTGGCTCGTCACCGTCCCTTCGCTTTGCGGCCATATCCAACTACCTGGTTGGAAAATACCAGAAGGGGCGCTCCGGGTGTTGACGTTAAACGACTTTCCTTCGACCGCTCACGCTCAAAATGAACGCTCCGCTCAAGGTCACGGCTCCCGCTAGCCAGAAAGCGGTGCCGTAGCTCCACGCTGCAGCGACGAGGCCAAGGCCATACGCAAAAAATGCGTGACCTCCGTTGAACGCGCCGTGGATGATGGACACCACCATGCCCCGGGACGCCGCGTCCGCCCGTTCGATTCCGAGCGCCGTGACCGCGGGATACGCGATGCCGTGCCCGAGTCCCATCATGGCGCCGATCGCAAAGAGATGGTCGGGACCGAGCATGCCTAGGATAGGCGGCACCGCGGCGTACAGGCAGAACGCAATCACCGAGGAGCGAAGCACACCGAAGCGATCGATGAGACGCCCGCCGCCCAAGCGAACGGTGAGCGCCACGATGGCAAACCCGATGAAGAAGCTTCGAACTTCCGTGACGCCTAGCTCGAGGGCGAACGGCTGGTGAAGTGTGAAGAGCGCGGTAAACGCAGCGGTCATCACGAACGTTGCTCCATAGACGCGCATCAGCGAGCCGCCGAAAATCGGTCGTCGGGCCTGGTGTTCCTGTGGTGCGTGCCGAGGTGGTTCCTTCAAACGCGTGCTCAAGAGCGCGGCGAGAAGGCCGGCGCTCGCACTGGCAACGAACACATACTGCCAGCCCACGGAGTCCGCCAAGACCTCGCCAATGGTTGGGGAGACCGCATTCATGCCGAGGTTCGCCGCACCGAAGAGGCCAAGCGCCTGCGCCATCCGACCGCTCGGCGCGATGTCGGCCGTCATCGTCCCGGCCGCGTTGAAGCCCATCACCATCCCGAGCCCCCAACACATCTGCGCGAGGTAGAGAAGTGGGCCTTCGTGATCGACGAACAAGTAGATGAATCCGGTGGCCGCCATCATGACGTTACCGAGGATCAGCCAGCGCTTTCGACCGTGCCGATCGACGAGCCAGCCGACCAGGGGGGTGGCGGCCACCGCCGTGAGGCCTTCTACCGCCACCGCTCGCCCGATCCCCGCAGCGTCCATCCCGAGCTCGGCCGCGAAGAACTTGGGGAGGATCAGATAAAAGGACCAAGAGAACCCAAACAGAGAAACGGCACCGAGCAGGAGGACGAACACGCGCGACAGGAGGCGCGAATCCTGGTCAGCGGCTAGCGGCTTCGGCTCGGCGGTCATCGAAGCGTCTCCTTAGCACTTCAAATCGGGCCGTGACGGGAACGGTCGTTCGCGTAATACCGGGGCGCGGAAAAAAGCGCGACAGGGGGCTGCGCCGAACGGCTCGGCGTC
>SHLP01000241.1 GCA_004283055.1 Deltaproteobacteria bacterium | reverse complement strand
CTCATGGGGCTGGTCCCGACGACATAAACTTGGTCCTTTGGAAATGGACCAAACGGCGTCCTTATAAGGTCACCCTGTTCGATCCAGATCACAGGCTTCCAAAAGATGCTTCCTCGTGGAGCAAGTAGCTTGGCCTGATCCTAGTGCGAACGCGTTCGACAGATCGCGTCGAACACCGCCAACATCGCGCCTACCTCCGCGAGCTCCCGATTCACATCGGGGATTTGTGACATTGTCATAAGAATGTCCGGTAACGCGTTTTGCTCGTGTTGTTTCGATGTGTTTTCATCGATACCTGTCCGCGAAACCGTTCGAGAATCGTCGGAATCGGGTGAGCTCCCGGCTGTTCGATTCCCACCGCCTCCACCGCTTCTGTCCCGTCAGGTCTGCAGCTGCGGGAACTGCAGGGAATCCTGCGATTCCGAGTTTTGCCCCCGCGGATCTTCTCCCGATGGGCTCAGAGAGTGGGTGCAACGCTTGCGACCCTGCCGCTCGCCAAGAACTCTCTCGACTCGCTACTCGGGTTATAGCGAAGGTGTGCATGCCGGGTCTATCGGAGCCTCGGCGGTCGTTGTAATTGGATCCCATGACGGTTGCTAGCATTCGAGGTTTGTCCGAGAGCGACGAAGACCGTGCGTTCTTGCAGCGGCGCGTGGCGCTCTTCAGCCTCGTGATAGGCGGCGCGTGTCTCTTGTTCTGGCTCTACCGCGTGCCGGTCATCCTTTACTTAGAGCGCCCGGATGGTTTCACGCGGCCCGCGACTTGGTGGCATCTGGCGGCCGCCGTGTTTTTCTTGATGCCCTGGACACTCTGCCGGCGCGGCAGCCCAAGTGTGCGTTTCATTTCGGCCGTCGAGTTGTCCGCGCTCACACTGGGGGTGTTCGCTCTGTGTATCATGTCGCTCTACATTTCGACTGAGGTCCGCCCGGATTTCATCCTGCTGCTCGGGCTCACGAACGTGATCCTCGCGCGATCGATCTTGGTGCCGTGCACCGGCCGTTGGACCCTGACGCTCGGCACGATCTTTGGAGCGGCCCTTCTCGCCACTGTGTATGTGGGCACGCTCCGCATCGACTTGCCGAAGTGGTCTGCGTTCGTACCGGAGCTTAGGGGTGTGAGTGCGCCCCGCGCCGCGCTGTACGCGACAATCGAGGTCGGCTCATGGTGGGTCCTCACCACCGTGCTTGCTATCGCGATCTCTTATGTGATCTATGGGCTTCGGCGCCAGGTCCGCGACGCGGAACAACTCGGGCAGTACCGGCTCGAACACAAGTTGGGAGAAGGCGGCATGGGTGTTGTCTACCGAGCAAGCCACGCCTTTCTTCGCAGGCCCACCGCGGTGAAGCTCCTCCCTCCTGAAAAGGCGGGCGCCGAGAACCTGCGTCGCTTCGAGCAAGAGGTCCAGCTCACCGCAAGCCTCACGGACCCCAACACGATCACGATTTTCGACTACGGTCACACCGCCGACGGGCTCTTCTACTATGCGATGGAGTACGTCGACGGACTCGACTTGTCGGGCCTCGTGCAACGCTCAGGCCCGCAGCAACAAGGCCGCGTCGTGAATTTGATCGGGCAGGCGGCGTCGGCGCTGGTCGAGGCGCACAGTGTCGGCTTGGTTCACCGTGACATCAAGCCAAGCAACATCATGGTACATCTGCCGCACACGCATCGTGGTGCCGAAGATTGCGTCAAGGTGCTCGACTTTGGTCTCGTCAAACAAGTCCGCGGGGAGGGCGGCATCGAGCTAACCAACGAGGCGAATCTATCTGGGACGCCACAGTACATGGCGCCCGAAGCGATTACGAGCCCGAGCACGGTCGACGCGAGGTCGGACCTCTATGCGCTGGGCGCCGTCGCGTACTATCTGCTGACGGGGACACACGTGTTCGGGGGAGCCACCATCGTCGAGGTATGCAGTCATCATCTGCACAGCACACCGGAAGCGCCGTCCTCGAGACTCGGGAAGCCGATCGACGCAAACGTTGAACGACTGATTCTCGCGTGTCTCGAAAAAGACGCGTCCGATCGGCCGCAAAGCGCATTCGAATTCAAGGAGGGGCTGGCAGCGTGCGCCGACGTCCCTCGCTGGACGTCCGAAGACGCGCAGCGCTGGTGGGCATCGCATGGGGAGCCGCCGCAACAGCCAACGCAGCCGCCCGGTGTCGAGCGCATGCTCACGGTCGACGTTCAAGTCGATTCACGGGGTGCCCGCGACTAAGGCAGCCCAACGAGTGGATTCGATTGCGGTTTCGAAAGCGCCAGTAACCGCAACACGGCGCGCGCCAGCTCACGCGACGCTGCAAGCCGAGAGCTCGACAAGACCTTGCGCGCCAGCGTGCCCAAGGTATCGGCGGTGGGCGTCTCTCCCACGTCCGCCCTTCCCTGCGTTGTCGCGGCGTCGGTTTTGCCAGTCGGCAGAGCATCCCGAACATGCTTTTCGCTGTCTCTTCTTTCCGCTAGCTCGGGAGCCGGTTTCCGTGATTAACCGTAGTTGCGCGAATCGGCTCGAAATCACATGTTTTCGAAATCGAGGGGCGCAACTGCAATCGGAGTCAAACGCTCCGACATCACGAAAGCAGTCCGCGCTTCTCGTAGTGGGGGATGAGAGTCGCCCTCGACATTTGGGGAGCTAGAACCGTGCGGGGTCGTGATGTTACCCCCAGGACCGAAGCGCTTGGTACATATGCTACGGTCGTCGCGTGGACGAGCTGTTCGAGTTCATGGCGCTCATCGCGGAACGTCTCGGCCGCGCGGATATCTCCTACATGCTGAGCGGCTCGGTAGCATTGAGCCTGTACGCGGAGCCCCGGATGACTCGAGACGTTGATTTCGTGATCGATCTCGAAGAATCGCAAGTCGACGAGTTTGTCGAGCTCTTCGAAGCGGACTGCTACATCGATCGCGAATCGGTGGTCGAAGCGGCGCGGGCGCGAGGGATGTTCAACATCATTCACGAGGCCTGGATCATCAAGGCAGACTTCGTCGTCCGAAAGGATCAGCCCTATCGAAAGACGGAGTTTGACCGACGGCGGACGGTATCCATTGGTGGCAAGACGTTTTCGGTTGTGACCGCAGAGGATTTGCTTCTTTCGAAGCTGCTCTGGGCGAAGACGAGCCGATCCGACCTGCAACTCGGCGACGTCAGAAACCTGATCCTTTCAGAAAAAGGTCTCGATTGGCCTTACATCGAGCGCTGGGCACAAAAGCTGGGCGTGGTAGATTTGCTGAACGAGGTGCGAAGCGAGGATGTCTGACACGGCGCCGGTGATCGAGAAGCGGTACCACGAAATGCTGATGCGGCTCACGCCGGAGCAAAGGCTTCTTCAGACCTGCAGGATGTTTGCTACCGCGAAGCGACTCGCCGAAAGCTCAATCCG
>SHLP01000121.1 GCA_004283055.1 Deltaproteobacteria bacterium | reverse complement strand
CTCGTCGGGCTCATAACCCGAAGGTCGTCAGTTCAAATCTGGCCCCCGCAACCAATCATAACGAGCAGTTAGCGATCACACGCTCTCTGCTCGTTTTTTCTTTTTGACGCGTATTTGACATCAGCAATGTCGACGCGTGTCTAAACGCAGTCTGCGTCGCGCAGCAACGACTAATTCTTCCAGCTTTTTCACGATTGCAGTTCGACGAATGCGCGTCCTCCCGGGTGCTTAACCCGAAGGACGGACGGGTCACAAAGTGGTGCGATTTGCGGGAGATGAAGTTCGCGAGCCGCTGCGTCCTTCGGGCAAAAAACCCGAAGGTCGTCGGTTCAAATCCTGCCCCCGCAACCAATGATGACGCGCACTTGGAAAACCTCCTCGTGCGCGTTTGTTTTTCTGGGGCCATTTTGGGGCCAACTCGATCTTCCTGAACCCGAAGCAGTCGACCAGTCACGTGACATGCGTCCGTGACGATTCGCTCAACACCGCAAGCCGGTAGGCAAGGTCAGCGGGGTTTGCGAACTGTTCCGCGCCGCAGACGATGGCGTTGAACCCTTGGAGAAGGTCGTCCAGAACTCCGAGGAGGTCAGCATGTTTGAGCTCGCGGCGACGTGGGTTCTTCACGGGGTCGCGTCGCGGGTCGAGATACGACGGATCGAGCATCCGCCGCTCGAGCTCGCGCCGCGACAAGACGATGGCCGAATGAACCTCGGCGAGCGGCGAGCTCACCGGCGCGATGAGAGGGAAGGGTGCTGGGCTGTTGATGTCGACGACCTTGGCGAAATACCTCGCCCAACAGTGATCTTCACCGTGCGCGGTATCGCTCATCCCTACGACCTCGACGCCCGGCTCGCCAAAGGTGCCGAAAGCCCGCTTCAAAGCCTCGATTTTGGCCTCGCCGGTGTTGATGCGATCCGGCGTAGACCAGTGGGCGTGCTCTACGCCGAGCCGCTCGGCGGCGAACGCGACGACGGGTTTCGGGGACGCGCTAGAGAGGACGATCTCAATCTTCGGAAAGCTCGCTCGAATCCACCCAATATCGTCCGCCCCGATGACTTGGTCGTCCTGATGACGCCGCCAGACTCGCTCCATCAGCGTCGGCAACAACTCGGCTGGGACCGAGGCGATCTCGTCCATCAGTGTCGTCTGCACCCCTCGCTGAACCGCCCGAATCGGGTCCGCGTGGAATTTCCGGAAACCGACCCGCCTAACCCAGGGCGAAAGCGATGCGAGCTTGCTCCAAAAGAAATAGTGCGTTCCCGGCACGGCCCACGCCTTCGCCGCACGAGCCAGATAGGCGGCCAGCTGGCGGGGCTCACGCCAGTGCAGCAGCCACCGCGCGTTGCGACGCCGGGACTCGAGGCGCTCAATCGTCTGTGCGCCGTAGCTCTTGTACGCCCCAAGCTCCCAGCCCAGCAGCTCGCCGAGGTTGCGGTTCAAGTGCACCGTCCCGTCGAGGTCGAGAACCAGGTAGCGCGTCCGGTTGCTCAAGACCTCGCTGCAGAGCTCTCGAAACGTGACCGGCGCACCGTGTGCCACGAACCGACCGACATGGCGGTGAGTCCCCAAACCCGGTCCTGAAGTAATTTCCATGAAGCAAACGTAGCCCCATTGGCGCGCAGACGACGTCAAAGTTCCGTCATCGTTTGGTCACCGCTCGCCTTCAGCGCTCCTCATCGGCCAAGCGTGGCAGTGAGCCCAGCTGCAGTTCGAGCGCGTGCACCGAGATGATGTTCTCGCGGAGCAGGTACGCGACCGACGCAATGAGCATCACGAGCGAGAGGCCGAATAAAAGCTCGCCTGCCCGTTCGTAGTCGTAGAAGAGCGCGGTCATGCTCGATGCAGCCAAGATGAACGAGGTCGCGCCGCAGATCTGCATCCAGCGGATGAAGTCGAGGCGCAGTCTGAGGTTCTGAATCTGGCCGTAGATCGTTTCGTCGCCTTCTTCCTGCCACTTCTCGTGCAGGTCGCGGATGAGCTGTGCCAGCGCGAGGAAGCGGCCATTGTAGGAGAGGTACAGAAGGCTGATGGCGGGGAACAACAGAGCGGGGACGGTGAGTTGCAGGTCCATGGCCCGCAGATAGCCCGCCGTACCGTCCCTCGCCACCGCGCCGCGAGGTCGAAGCGCGGTCAGGTCGTTCGCGAAAAAACACCTCCGGCAAAGCTTCTGTCGCTCCAGTTGCCCGTCTAGCGAACCTCGGCAGCGAGCTCGATCATATTCCGTCTCATCTCGGCGACCCTGTCGGGCATCGCGTCTGAGAGGTCGTTCTCTTCGCCGATGTCCTCCGCAAGGTTGAATAGGAGTTCGCCATGCGGTTCGGCTGCGTAGGGCACCTCGAAGATCTCGACCGGCGTCTTGTACTTCCAATTGCCTTCTCGATACGCCCCAACGATGTCGTCGCCGTCGGCGCGGTACTGCAAGTAGCGGTAGCCTTCCTCGGAATCACGCGGCGCATCGCCGGCCAAGACGGGCATGATGTCGGTGCCATCGATCTCGAGGCCCTCGGGCACGGTTGCGCCCGCGAGGGCGGCGAACGTGGGGAGCCAGTCCGTCATGACCGCCGCCCCGTCCTGCACTTGGCCGGCGGGGATCTGCCCGGGCCAGCGCGCGATCATCGGAACGCGGATTCCCCCCTCGAAAGTCGTACCCTTACCCTGGCGAAGAGGCCCGGCGGTGCCGCTGTCGAGACCTCCTTGCGGCACGTCGTCGTCGGTTTCCCACAGCAGCCACGGACCGTTGTCACTAGTGAAGATGACGAGGGTATTCTGGTCGACCCCGAGCGCTTTGATCTCCTTCAGAATCTCACCGACGCTCCAGTCGAGCTCCTCGACCACGTCGCCGTACAGGCCGCCCGCCGACGTGCCGAGGAAATCCTCGGATGCGTAGAGCGGCGTGTGTGGGAAGTTGTTGGCGTAGTAGAGGAAGAACGGCTGCTCGGCGGCGACCGACTCCTGCATGAACGCAATCACACGCGCCGTGTAGCGCTGGGTCAGGGTTTCCTGAATCGCCGGCTGCTCGATAATCGCCTCGCCATCCATGAGCGGCACGCCGGGTCGGCAGTCCGGTTCGAGGGCGGGGCATGGTTGCACAGGTGGGTCCTCCCCCGGGTAGTGGGGTGCGTTCATGTCGTTGCTGTACGGAAGACCGAAAAACTGGTCGAAGCCCTGCGCCATCGGCAAGAACTCCGGAAGGTGTCCGAGGTGCCACTTGCCAACGACGGCGGTTGCGTAGCCTTCCCCTTTTAGGAGATCGGCGATCGTAACCTCATCCGGGTCGAGCCCCTCGAAGTCGTTCGGGAAGTACACGATCGACCCGACGCTCCGCGGTGGATACCGACCGGTGAGCAGCGCGGCGCGGGACGGCGTGCAGACGGCGTGCGCCGAGTAGAACTCGGTGAACCTCACGCCCTCGGAAGCCATTCGGTCCAGGTTGGGTGTCGCGATCACCTCGTTCCCGTAGCTCCCGAGGTCCCCGTAACCGAGGTCATCGGCAAACACGAACACGATGTTGGGTTTCGAGCCGGCTGGCGGCCCTCTGCTGCCAACCTCGTCTTGCCCGCAGCCCACGACACCCACTGTGACGATGACCGCAACCAGCGCGAAGCCGCGTTTCCCCATCTTGTCCCTCGCATTCATTGAAGCAGTCTCACCATGGACTTCCGTACCGCAGTCACGTGGTTCGCGGAAGAACAACCTCTCGAAATGGCTCGAGCGTGTCGATGCTGGACGGGTCGTCCAGCTCGCCGTTGAACCGGAAGCTTCGGACCGTGGTGGTGTCCGGGGTGACGTCGATGATGTTGAACCCGTTCTCCTCGAGAGCGGGAAGCTTCTCATCAACCTCCAGCACAACCGACGGTGTTGCAACGGTCCCTCGCCCCGACGACGGCCAGCCAAGTCCGAATGTGCCGGGTGTCCCTGCAATGATGGATGCGATCGGATTGGTTGAAAAGTCATGCTCGCCGCTGCGGAGGATGTGGGTCTCCGCGTGGCTATGGATGTCGCCACCGAGGAAGATCGGACGCTTGTTCATGGCGGATGCCGCAATCAAGAGCCGATCGTGCTGTGCGAGCCAACCCGACTGCCATCCAGCCTTCGGCGCTTCGTCCGTCAGAGCGCCGTCGACGAGGACGTCTGGATACCACTCGAGGAACTTGCCAGCACTGAAGCCCACTGGACTCGATGGCACGTTGAACAGCTGGGCGGCGTCTGAATCTCGCATGCGAACGACCAGCCAATCTTCGACGTCGGCGGGGACGTAGTTCGCCTCTTGCCCATCCAAACTGACGAAGCCCTTGCAGTCGTAGAGCAGAGCTTCGAGAAGCTTGCCGTAGCGAATGGTGCCGAACGCCTCGCTCAGGCCAGCGCCTCGATCCGCCGCGCCGGTGCCAGGAAGCGTCCCCGGCCGCGTCGGGTCCGGAAGGAACTCGGGGTAGTAGAGTAACTGTGTCGCGCGCGCGAGCTCGACGCTGAAGTCCGAAGGCGGGAACGTGAACTGTGCGGGCTCACCGCCTGCGCCCTCTCGGTACTCGTCGTTCTCGAAGTAGTCATGGTCGTCGCGCACGAAAAAGACGGGCACGCTTCTGAACAGGGTTCCGTACAGCTCCGCGATCTGGTTATCCACCGCTCGTTTGAGCACGGCCTCGTTGTCGGTCCCAAGGACCGGCGACGAGCGATCGAACGTCCCCGCGATCTCCCGAGCCAAGTCCGAGTTTCCGAGGATCGTGGGTAGAACGCCTAGCGTAAGGTCCCAATAGACGTGGTCGCCGAGTGCGATCGCGAAGTCGGGAGAGAACGAGAGCCCGCGCTGCAACATGCGCCTTCGCACGGAGGTGGAAAGGTGGATTGGCATCGCTTCGTGTCCGCCCGCGCAGGTGAACGCGAGGATGCGAACGGAATCGGCCTCGGCATCGCGCGCGGGGAAGGTGCGCAGCGTCCAAGGCTCAGCCTGGCGCGTGTTTCCGACTCGGAGGTCGAGCTCGTACTGGCGATCGGGTTCCAACCCGCTCACGTCGAAGGCGAAGTGCTGCGCTTCCGAGTCGGTCATCTGACCGCGAATGCCGATGCCGTCGACGAAGAGCTCCGGCTCGTCGGATAGAGCGTCGATGAATGACGTTTTGAGAAGAATTCGGTCCGAGCTGACCGTCGGTAGGGCGTGGAGCAGATTGTCCTCGAACGAGCGGACCGGATCCGCGGGGCTGTCGGAGCCACAACCGACGACCGAACCGGCGGCAGCGGCGGCGGTCAACTTGAGCAACTCGCGTCTCGGTAGTCTCATGGTCAATACTCCTAGTGAAGATCGCCGCTATCTCGCGCGGAAGTTGTCAGACAGTGGTAGGTCGCGCGAAGACGTGCCTACGTGAACCCGGTACTCGAGGGGCTCGATGACCCACGCACGGGTGGAGACATCGAAGTAGGCGAGGTCCCGCAGCGGGATCTCGATGCTCGCCGTCTTGGTTTCGCCACTTTCGAGGAACACCTTCTGGAAACCCTTGAGCTCGAGGTTGGCCCGCTCGACACTCGATCCGGGATACGACACGTAGGCCTGTGCGACTTCGGCTCCCGCCGTCGTTCCGGTGTTGGTGACGTCCACCGAAACACGCACGGCATCTTCGTCCCCCACGCCGGTCGTTTCTACCTGCAGATTGTCGAGAGAAAACGTCGTGTAGCTGAGGCCAAAACCAAACTCGAACTCTGGATCGAGGCCCTCGCGATCGACGTGCCTGTACCCATGGAAGTACGAGTAGGTGACCTCTTCCGACTCGTTGTCGAAGGGAGGCAAGTCGGTCTCGGACCGAGGGATGGTGAGAGGCAACTTGCCGGCAGGACTCGCGTCCCCGAACAGAAGGTCCGCGATACCGTGGCCGCCCATCTGCCCCGAGTACCAGCTCATCAGCACGGCGGGTGGCTCGGCGATCCACCCACCCATCGTGATCGCTGTGCCCGACTGCAGTACGACGATGGTCCGCGGGTTGAGCGCGGCGACCTCTTTAATCAGGTTCTCTCGCTCCGGAGATAGCGCGAGCGTTTCGAGATCGCCCACAAACTCACCGGTGTCGGTCGCAGTGAACCCCGCCACGACGACCGCCGCGTCGGCCTGCTCGATGACGTCTCGGTCCGCGGGCTCGAGCACGTCCCTCCCGATGTGGTCGACGACCACGTCGTCGCCCGCAACCGCGTCCTCGATCCCTTCGAGCGGCGTCACGATGAAGGACGGAGACGTATCGCTGCTTCCCGTATCGCCGGTGTTCGGCGTGTCGGCCAAGGACCCGACGACTGCAAGCCGTGTAAGGCCTTGTCTGTCGAGGGGTAGGGCGTCACCCTCGTTCTTGAGAAGGACCACACCGCTTCGCGCAGCCTCCTGGGCGAGTTGCAGATGCGCGTCGCTCGCAATGACGCTCTCGTCTACTGCGCTTGGTTCGTCGAGGTTGAACGCGAGCTTCTTGCGCACGATTCGTTTGACCGCGTCGTCGATTCGCTCGGGTGGAACGTCGCCGGATTCGACGGCGTCGAGCAGCGCGTCCCCGAAGAATCTCGGGGCAGGCATCTCGATATCGAGGCCTGCGAGAGCTGCCGGCACGGTCGACCGGGTGCCTAAGAACCAGTCGGAAATGACGAAGCCATCGAAGCGCCACTCGTCCTTGAGTATTTGGCGAACGAGATACTCGTTTTCGCCGCAATACAGGCCGTTCACTTGGTTGTAGGCCGTCATGACCGACGCTGCGCCGGCTTCTTGCACGGCTGCGCGAAAGTGCGGCAGGTAGATTTCGCGGAGCGTGCGCTCATCGACCAAGACATCGACGTCGAAGCGGGTGTTCTGGATACTGTATGCCGCGAGGTGCTTTACCGACGCCATTGCGTGTTCTTGGGCCCCCTGCACGAACGCGACCCCCATGCGTTTCAGAAGGTGCACATCTTCGCCGTAGGTCTCTTGTCCGCGCCCCCAGCGTGGGTGTCGGAGGTTGTTGATAGTCGGAGCGAGGAGCACATTGGCCCCTGCAGCTCTGGTTTCGAGTCCCATCGCCTGCCCAACGCGAAGCTCCAATTCCGGGTCCCAGCTCGCGCCCCGGGCCATGCCGACGGGAAACTGCGTAGTCCCCTGCTGAGCGCCAACGCCACGGGGGCCGTCCGTCGTTTCCAGGGTCGGTATCCCCAACCGTGGAACGCCAGGGACCGAGTACGGAGCTTGCTCACTGCCGGCACCAGCCATTTGTGCCACCTTCTCTTCGAGCGTCATCTCCGCGACGAGCTCGTCCACCCGTGTCTCGAGGTTGGCATCCTCCGAAGTCTGGTCACAGCCCAACGCGAGTAGGCCGATGAGCGCCGCTACGATGACGTTCGCGCATGCGACGCCGCATGTTCTTAGATTGAGATACGACATAGCGTTCCTTGAATGAGGCTGGGGCCTGCTGAAAAAGGCGTTAGGAGACTTCGACTTCGAGTAGCGGGGGAAGCTCGAGGCAGGCGATGGCGCGGGCTTCATCGGCGTCGATGCCGAGCGCCCGAAGCACGAGCGCGGCACACTCGGAGCCTGCATCGCGCCAGCTTCGATGACCCTCCGCGACCATGAGCATCGCCGAAACGCTGGTGCCGCCGATCATGGCGAGGACCGAAGGCACCTGCACCTGCGGGAAATCGTAGCGGCCGCGCGCGATGCCCAGGAGCACGTCCTGCATCGGAGGTCCAGTCCACATCTCCCGCAACGAGCCCTCGCTGAATGCGAAACGCGTGATGAACCGGCCCCACGCCGGCTCTTCGTGTGCGCGGCGGATGTAGAACCGGATGCCGTGGGCCAGCCGCACCGCTGGGTCGTCGACCTCGGCGTAGCTCACGAGAATCCGCCGATACATTTCCGCTGCAAGCTCGGCGGCGACTTCCTCGAAGAGGTTCTGAGGGTCTTCGACGTTGTTGTAGACCGTGCCGCGCGCGATTCCGGCGGCCTTGGCGAGCTCGGTGACCGAGACCTCGGAGCTGCCCTTCTCGGCAAAGAGCTCGACGGCCGCATCGCGAATCCGGATCTGAGAGCGTTCTAGGGGCATGGTTTCGCCGAATCGTCCCTGAGTGAACACTGTCGTTCAAAAAAAGTCAAGGATAAAAAAAAGAGCTTGACTGGTTTGAACACCTATGTTCAATATCCCGACCCTGAGCGATTCCCGTATTGGCTAGGAGCCCACGTATGCCTTTGTTTGAAAAACACACCGTCACCCTCTGTCTTGCGCTGTTGCTCGTTCAAGCCTGCGCCACCGGCGATGGGACGCCGGCTGGCGGTGGGGGCAATGGGGGAGCCATGACGAACAGCGGACCCGAATGCCGCACCCCGTCCGGCCCCTACGAAGACGACCGACGCATCGATGCGCATGCGCACCTGCTGCCGGACTTTTACTTAACCGCGCTTGGCGAGGCGGGAATCACCGTCATCGGCGGGATTCCCCTCGTCGCCGTTCCGATGTGGACCCCGGAGACCGCGATCGAGTTCATGGACGCGCATGGCATCGCGATTCAGCTTCTCTCTTTTTCGGATCCTGCAGTGTCGTTCTTGCCGCCCTCGGAGCAAGGAGCGCTGGCGCGCACGATGAACGAGTACATCGAAGGCGTGATGCAGACCTACCCGACGCGGTTCGGTGGCTTTGCGACCGTGCCGATGGACGACATGGACGAGGCGGTTTCGGAAGTGAGCTACGCACTCGACGACTTGGGCCTCGACGGTGTCGGGCTTCTTTCGAGCTATGAAGGCGTCTATCTCGGAGATCCATCGTTCGATCCCTTGCTTCAAGAGCTGAACGACCGGGGCGCGTGGGTATTCGTGCACCCGCGCGAACCTCCCGACGACGACAAACCGATCTATCCGGTTCCGGTGGCGACCGGCGAATACCCCTTCGATACCTCGCGGACCTTTCTTTCTTTGTTCGTGTACAACGTGTTCGGGCGATACCCCGACATTCGCTGGCAGTTTGCGCACGGCGGTGGCACGGTGCCCATGCTTCAGCGGCGGATGACCGCGACCGCTGCCGCCGCAGAGGATGGTCTCGGGCCGCTCATCGGCCTGCCGCCCGAAGCAAACGACCTGACAGAGGGATCGGCTCGAGACGCCCTTCAAGCATCGTATTACGACTCGGCGTTGGTCGGGGCGTGCCCGTCGTTGGCGGCGGTCAAGACGATGGCCGGCGACGAGCATCTCGTCTTCGGGAGCGACTGGCCGTTCGCGTTCACGTTCTATGGCGAGGGCGGGGACCCTCAGCCGCAGCTCAGCGAAGCGTTCGACGACGACGCACGGCAAAAAGTCGAGTTCGAAAACCTGCTCGAGCAGTTTCCGCGCTTGCAAATGCTGCTCCCCGATGAGACAGCCGCGCTCCACACGCACGATCACGGCCACAGCTGGCACTAGGTGGACCACGTGGTGAAATCCGCAGAGATGCAAACCCGCGACGTCGCCTTTGGCTCGCGGCGCATCCATCTCAACGAGCTTGGCGAGGGATATCCCGTGCTGATGCTCCACGGCGGGGGGCCCGGCGCGAATGGCATGTCCAACTATTCGCGCAACATCGAGCCGCTCGCAGAGGAGCTCCGTGTGCTCGTGCCGGACATGCAGGGCTACGGCCAGTCGAGCAAGGGGTTGAAACGCATGGATCCGTTTGGCGACCTCGCCGACTCCATGCTCGGCTTGTTGGACGCACTCCAGATCGAACGCGCCCACATCGTCGGCAACTCGCTCGGCGGGGCGTGCGCGCTGCGGATGGCGCTCGAACGACCTGACCGCGTCTCCGCGCTCGTGCTGATGGGCCCCGGCGGCGTGGGCACGACGCGTGCATTGCCGACACCAGGTCTGAAGCTACTTCTCGACTACTACAACGGCGAAGGCCCCACGCTCGACAAGCTGCGAACCTTCATCCGCAACTACCTGGTCTACGACGGGAGTCAGGTGCCCGACTCGCTCATCGAGGAGCGTTTCCAGGCCAGCCTCGATCCCGAGGTCGTGGCCGCGCCGCCCCTCCGGCGGCCCAACCGATTTCCAAACATTCGCAAGTGGGACTTCACGCGGGACCCCCGAGTGAAGCGTTGCCAGACGCCGACGTTGGTGCTCTGGGGGGCCGACGACAAGGTCAACCGACCAAGCGGTGGCGCCGCGCTCCAAGAGCGCATGCCCAACTGCGATCTCTATCTGTTCAGCAAGACGGGCCATTGGGTCCAATGGGAGCGGGAAGATGAGTTCAACAGCGCGACGAGCGCATTCCTCGCCAGGCACACGCCGGCCACGGGAGCCTGAGCCGATGCCTTCGAACGTAAGCGAAGATCTGTTCGGAGTGACGAGCTTTGGCTACGTGGTCATCGAATCCAATCGGCTCGACGACTGGCGTCGGTTCGGGGTCGAGGGCTTGGGACTGCACCTCGCTCACGACGATCGAGCCGGCCTCGCGTTCCGTATGGATGCCCACGCACGACGAATGATCGTGCAAAAGGGCACCGCGGAAGACGTCGTCGCCGTGGGTTGGCAAGTGCGGGATGACGCCGCTCTCGAAGTCGTGCTCGAAAGGCTGCGAGCTCGAGGAATCCAGATCGAGGAGGCAGGCGGCGACGTGGCGGAGCTACGAGGCGTTCGGCAGCTTTGGCGATTCAAAGGACCGAAGGGCCTCGCCATCGAGCTCTTCTTCGAGCCGCTGACGACGGACGAGCCGTTGAAGATGCTCACGAGCGGATTCGTCACAGACGATAACGGCATGGGACACATGGCGATCACGTCGCAGCGCCCCGAATCCATGCAGCGTTTTTGGCAGGAGATCTTCGACGGTCGCGTGAGTGACTACGTCGAAGAACGCATCGCCGGCCTGATGGTCGATATCACCTTTCTGCGCTTCAACGAGCGACACCACACCGTCGCCATCGCGGCGACCCGCGGCGTACGGATGGACCCCTTACGTACGAAAGTGCAGCACATCAACATCGAGGCCAAGTCGTTCGAAGACGTGTCGAGCGCGTACCGGCGCCTTCGCGACCTCGGCTACGAGATGGCGCACGAGATCGGTCAGCACCCGAACGACAAAGAGCTTTCGTTCTACGTCCTTTGTCCCTCGGGCTTCGAGATCGAGCTCGGTTGGAACGCGCTGGCCGTCGACGAGAGCGTTTGGCAAACGGCTTCCTACGACCGAATCAGCACCTGGGGCCACAAGCCAGAGAAGGGCGGTCTACTGCACTTCGTCCGGCTCAACGCGGGCAACCTCTTCCGGGGTGCTCGCTCCCTGCTTCGCCAAGAATACTCTCCGATTAGCGAGGAGTCTCGACCATGAGCGCCGCGACGAACACGGATTCGGTAGACGTCATCATCGCGGGCCTCGGCCCCACCGGCTTGGTTCTGGCCCACTTCTTGGGCAAGCACGGCCACTCCGTGGTCGTCTTGGAACGCGAGCCCGTTTTCTATGGCAATGCGCGCGCCGTTTACACCGACGACGAGTGCATGCGCGTGCTGCAATCGATTGACGCAGCCGAAGAGGCTTCGAAAGACATGTTGGTCGACACACCCGTGCAGCTTTGTCGCGCGGACGGCACGCCGATGGGTCAGTTGAAGAACCTCGACAAGCCGTTCGGTTGGCCCGTCGTCAACTTCTTTTACCAACCCTATCTCGAGACCAAGCTCGCGAAGCTTCTCGCGCGCTATCCCAACGTCGAGGTTCGGCGCGGCCGGGAGCTCACCGATCTCGAGCAAGGTGCGGATGGCGTCGCAGTCACTCATCAGGCCACCCAGGAAGCCCGGTACAGCGAGCTCGGCGACGCCCGCGCGACGACGTCGACCGATCCGGATCCTCAAACGCTCCGCGCAAAGTACCTCGTGGGCGCAGATGGAGGACGCAGCACTGTGCGGGAGAAGCTCGGTATTCAGATGACGGGCAAAAACTTCCCCGAGCCTTGGCTGGTGGTCGACCTCAAGGTCAAGAACGGCCAGCAAGCCCTTCGTCATCTCCCCTACTTCAACTTCTTTTGCGATCCGGAATGTCCCGCGGTCAGTTGCCCACAGCCCGACGGCCACCACCGCTTCGAGTTTCGGCTGCGCGAGGGTCAGACCAAGGAGCACATGGAGAAGCCGGAAACGGTGCGCGCGTACCTTTCGAAATACGTCGACCCCGACAAGTTCGAGGTCAAGCGCAGACTGGTGTACACGTTCAACGCGTTGATGGCCGAGCGCTGGCGCGACGGCCGAATCCTCTTGGCGGGGGATGCCGCGCACATGACGCCGCAGTTCATGGGCCAGGGGGCAAGTGCCGGGATCCGCGATGCGAGCAATCTCGGCTGGAAGCTCAGCGCCGTGCTCGCCGGGAAGGCAGACCCCTCACTGCTCGACACCT
>SHLP01000120.1 GCA_004283055.1 Deltaproteobacteria bacterium | reverse complement strand
CTGCCTTGCCGGCGCTTCGCGCCGGGCTTCGCCCTCCGGGCTCGCGCGTCCGCCTGCCGTGGGGGTGGGCGGGGCGGTTCAATCAAATCGTACCAGGCAACCCACCCAACACCCGCGGAAGCGCGCCACGCCCCTAGCAAACCCCGCGCCTCCCAGCTAAACCCCCCTCATGCCCCGCTTCCAACACCAGTACTCCCAAGACGCAGACACGGTCTTCGAGCTCATCACCAACCCCGACGAGCTCACCCGGCGCTGTGAAGCGCTTGGCGAGCGGGACGCGAAGGCCGAAGTCGGTGAAAGCGCAGGTGTCACCAAGACCCAACTCGCCCGCGAGGTCGAGCAAGAGCTTCCGGGGTTTGCCAAAAAGCTCTTCAAGCCCATGAACACGCTGCTCGAACGAGAGGAATGGCGGAGCGTCGACGGCCGATACGAAGGGAAGGGCCAGCTCAAGATCGTCGGCACGGGAGCGACGATCGACTCGACGATTCGGCTCACGCCAAGCCCCGCGGGTTGCACCTACGAAATCGACTTTCAGGTGACCGCCAAGGTACCCCTCATTCGCCGCAAGCTCGAATCGTTCATCGGGGACACGGCGCTCGAGAGCCTCCGGGCGCAGCATGCACACTACGCGCGCAGGCTGACGGAATTGGCGTAGGGGACGCGTTTGCTGCGAGGCGCAGGAAAGCCCCTCAGGTCATCGAATTCAACGACCAGTCGTACCGATGATAATCAAACGGATAACCGGCCGCGAACGCGGCCTCCAAGGTCGCTCGATGCTCACCTTGCGCATACTTCAGCAGGAAAATCCTCACCCCTTGGATGCGTCCGAAGTCGCTCTGATAGTACCGAAACGTGATCGGCAGCCGAACGACCCGCATGGCATCGTCGATTTCGACGTCCGAGGCGACGTAGCTCAGCGCAGCGAGATCGAGTTGGTCGTTTAGCTGCGAGGCAGCGTAGAAGGCTACCGGGGGGCAGCTGGTCGAAGCGCAGACCAGGGCGGCGTGGATGCGTGCGTCGACGTGCGAGGGGCAGAGCCCGAGCCTCGGGTCGTCGTCACCGAACAGGCGAGCGCCAGTGGCCGGGTGCGGGGCGTTGCGACGAAGGACGCCGTTTTCGATTTCGTCGAGGGTGAGGACGAGGTCGCCGACCCGGTAGGCGACCACGCCGAAGAACGACGGGATTTCCATGACCGACTCGCGGATGCCCAGCTCGAGGACTCCGTGGATAGCGAGCACGTTGTACAGGTTGATCCAAAACGCGATGCGCGCATCGTCGTCGATCAGGTCGCCGGGGTCGATGGCTTGAAGCAGGCCGCTCGTGGTCTGCATCTCGGCGAAGGTCGGCGAGGTGCGAAGCTGCGCGTAGTCGACCCGGCCATCTTCATCGAGCGCCTCGGCCTTCAGCCGGTTCCGAAGCTTTCGGAGGGCTTCGGCGATTTCACTTGGAGACGTCCCGGAGGACGCGGCGGGATCGTCGTTGAGGATTTTTCGCGTGAGCCACTGATTGGGCATGAGGGCCTTGGCTAGCTCCGCGGGGTTCCGCGCGCGCTTCAGGATGTCGCCGGCGTCGCGAATGTTACGGATCCAAGAGTCGCCCATCGCCTCGTAGAATACGGCTGAACGCGATGTTCGTCACTCGGCAATGGAAGCGGGTAGGCGAATGAAGTTCCCCGTCGAGGTTTCGACCGGTCGCACGACGATGGGCGAGTCGCTCGAGCCATCCCCCGCGACAGGGTGCCGCGCCCAAATCCAGACCGAGCCCGCCGGGACCCCGCGCAATACGAAGCGACCGTCGGCGTCACTTCGGCTGCCGCGCGACCAGAGAGGCGGGTCGCCCCATGTCACCTCGGCGCTCGGGACGTGCTCGCTGTAGGCATCGAGCACGTGCCCCTCAATCGAGCCCCCGGGCTGCAGCCGAACCCGGTCGAGCTCCTGCGGCTGGTCGACGTAGCGCGGGGGCGCGAGCACCACGCGCTCCGTCTGCGTTTCGTAATCTGGGTGAGAGAAGGAGACGTCATAGGTTCCAGTAGCTGCGCGTCGAATGACAAACGTTCCGTCGCTTCGGGTCTTGCTCTCGAGCCGGGCAGGGCCGTCGAGTCGGACACGTACCCCCGCGAGGCCCTCGTTGCTCCAGTCATCGAGGACCTCGCCGAGGAGAGTGACGCCCGCCGACAGCACGACCCGAACGTCGTCCATGCTGTCGATCGATCCCATCTGGGTCACGCTGAACGCCGGGTGCGCGGCCTCGAGCTCAAAGGGCGTTTCGGGAAGCGCTGGCACCGAGAATGTGCCGTCGGGGTCGGACTTCGCGCTCCGCCGCACGGGCGTCCCCGCGCTCTTGCTCGAGACGGAGACCAGCGCGCCGCCAACGCCAAAGCCTCGCTCGTCGACGACCCGACCACGCAGCGTGTAGAGGGTGCTCGAGACGGCCAGCTCGACGGTCACCAGGTCATCGTCGCCCATCGCGACGGCTTTGCGCACCCCTGGAAGGTCAAAGGGCAGGGCCGTCACGCTGACCTCGCCCCGTACGCCGCGAAACGAAAACGAGCCATCCGTCGCGGTCACCGACATGCGCGGGAGGCCTCCGGCGCCGCTGCGAAGCTCGACGGGGATCCCCTCGAGCGCGTCTCCTCGCTCGTCGACGACGCGGCCCGAGAGCTCTGCTCCCGGCCGAAGCACGAGCTCGATGTCGTCTTGGGCCGCTTCCGCCCGAAGGTGGACGAGCTTGGACTCGGTCGGGGCGAAGTCGTCGTGGCTCGCCACGAGTCGGTACGGACCGGGCCGCAGGTCGCTCAGTCGAAAGCGCCCATCCCGGCCGGTCTCGACCTGCCTGACGTAGGCAAGCCCGCCGCTCGCGCCGGCCGAGATCGGTGGCACCTCGCCCGAAGTCACTCCGAGTGAATCGGGCGCACCGAGGTCTTCTCCCCGTATTTGCCCCTCGCCAAACGCACGGACGAGCGCCGCCTCGACGGGCACGCCGCGCTCATCGACGACGCGTCCTTCGACCGTCGAAGCACGCTCGAGCCGAACCGTCATCGAAGGATCCGATGAGCCTTGCCTCAGGGGCCCCGCCGAGACGTACCCGTCTGCCGTGACGTAAAGGCTTTGAGCCTCGCCAACCACGCCGGCGAGCTCGAATCGTCCGCGGCCGTCGCTTCGCGTCCGGCGCGTGTGAAGGCCAAGCACCCCTGTCGCCGCGGTGATTTCCGCGTCCGCAATCGAGCGGCCCGTCTGTGCATCGATGACCCGACCCGCGACCGTCCAGCCGGGCACGAGCTGCACCCCGAAGGCGCGCTTGGCGCCGGGGTCGAGGATCAGCCCTTCGACGGAGGCAGCGGTCAGCGGCCCCTTCGAGAACTGAAGCTCGTAGATGCCAGCGGGAATGTGGTCCCAGTGAAATCGCCCATCGGCCCCGCTTCGAACCGAGCGCGCCGGCCAAAAGCCGCTTCCGGCGAGGGAGACGGTGGCCCCTTCGAGCGGTGCGCCGCGCTCATCGTAGATTCGGCCGGAAAGAGTCGCCGAACCGATGTCGAGCTCTTGGGAGGATACGATCGGCGGCCGCGCCCCCTGTCCAAGCACTGAGGCGGACTCTATTTTTGGCCCGTAGGTGCTTGGAATTACAAACGTCCCGAGTACCAATAGCCCCGTGATTGCGCCCGCCACCCGCATGCTGCTTGGTCTTATCGTCGATTCGCCTCCCGCGCGAGGCCGCGTTCTTGCGACCCCTCAGCAGCGATGCTACATCGCGGCTCCCTGAAGGACTCGGAAACCGACCATGGCACAGACATGTGATTTCTGCGGTAAGAACCGCCACAAGGCTCACAAGGTGAGCCACTCGAACATCAAGACCCGCAAGTGGCAGCAGCCCAATCTGCAGTCGATTCGAGCCCTCATCGACGGCGAAGTCCGCCGGGTCTCTGCCTGCACGCGCTGCATCCGCTCGGGTAAGGTTGTCAAGGCCGCCTAGACGTCCACCTAGACGTCCAACGAGGCGTCCGCGAGCTCCGCTCCCACCGGGCTGCGATCCGGCTTCGATCATTCTGACGTTTCCCGTGGCGCCCGAGCATGCCGGCCAGCGGCTCGATCGGTTCATACAGCATCGCATTCCACGGCTCTCCCGTACGCGTGCCCAAGAGGTGGTCAAAGCCTGTGCCTACCGCGCCGATGGGACCCGCCGACGGGCAAGCGAGCGCGTCCGCACCGGTGAGCTCGTCGTGCTCGTCCGGCCTCCGTTCGACGAGCCGGACGTGCCGCTCTTTTTCGATATCCTCTACGAGGACGACGCCGTGCTCGCTGTCAACAAGCCGGCCGGACTCCCGGTACATCCATCGGCCTCGTACCACAAGAACACGCTGACCCACCTGCTCAAGCAGCGCTTTGGCGAGAACGCGCCGCAGATCGCGCATCGGCTCGACCGGGAGACGAGCGGCCTGCTCGTCTGCGGCCGCACCCGTGCCTCGGAGCGGACCATGAAGATCGCCTTCGAGAAGCGCCGCGTTCGAAAGCGCTATCTCGCCATCGTGCGCGGGGTGATGCCCGACGACGAAGGCCGGATCGCGCTTCCCATGGACCGCGCAAAGGAGGGGCTCCACATCTTGATGGAAGTGACGCCCCAAGGGGAGGGTTATCCCTCGGTGACCCGCTATCGCGTACTTGCACGCCGAGACGGCGCTACGCTGGTTGCGCTCGCGCCGGAGAGCGGCAGGCAGCACCAGCTCCGGGTGCACCTGGGCGCGATTGGTTTTCCAATCCTCGGCGATAAGCTCTACGGGCCGGAGGGCTCACAGCCCTTCCTCGACTACATCGAAACCGGCATGACCGACGAGCTCCTCATGCGCCTCGGCCATCACCGACAGGCCCTTCATGCCTACGCGCTCGAGCTCAGCCATCCGAGCACGGGCGAGGCGACGACGCTGACGGCACCGTTACCCGAAGACATGGTCAGGCTATGGGGGACGCCGCTGGCCGCGTCGACGTTCGCCTCGGCCCAGGCGTGCTAGGCTTTGCGCTGTGCGTGTGCTGATTGCAGCTATCGCTTGCTGGGGGGTTGGGTGTGCCGCGGCGTCATCGAACATGCCCGCGCCTGACTTCCGTCCCTCCGATGCGCCGCTCTTCGATAACGCCGTCGACTTGATCGAAGCGCCCGCCGTCGTCGAAGGCGGCTGGACGAGCGCGTTGGAGCGCCGGGTGGGCCGCGCGGACCTGATTGCCGTCGTCAGGGTCGACGCGCTGTCCTCGGACTTCGTCAGCCGGAGGTCGTCGTATCGACTGACGGTGAAAGTGAAGAGCCGGCTCAAGGGCAGCTCTTCGAGGGAGCTCGTGCTGCGCGTGGCTGACGCCGAGCCCGGCTACGAGACCGTTCGCGTCAACGAGGATCGGCTGCTCGAGGGCGCCTTCGTGGTCTTTCTCAAATGGGCGGTGGACCCGGAGTCGCCCCAGCCGATTGCCCGCTGGCATCTCTCACCGGGTTCAGACGCTGTCCGCGAAAAGATCGATTACTTCCTTCGTCACCCGATGGAGGATGAACGCAACGAGGTCGAGGTCGTCGAACCATAGTTTGGAGTTCGACGTAACCTCGACCTACGTCGTAGACTAAGCACGGAGCAAAGAACATGCGTACAGGGCACCTATTTTCGATTCTTACCTTACTCGTCGGCCTCGCCGGCTGCGATCGAGGCGCGCCGTCTCCGAAGGCGGCCGAGCACGACCACTCCAAGCACCATCACGACCATGCCGACGGCGAAGCCGCGGCCCGAGACAAGGGGGACGGGCCCACAGGCCCTCGCATCGAAACTGGTTCGTTCTTGCTCGCGCTTGCTCCGACCGAGGGCGCGTACCGCGTTGGCAAATCCGGCCAGGTCGAAATCGCGCTCGAGGGCCGCGGCGATTGGCACGTGAACGAGGAGTACCCCATTCGCGTCGATCTGAAGGCGGCGCCCGGCATTGCCTTGGACAAGAGTGAGCTGTTGAAAGACGACGCAAAGGAATTCGGAGAGGAGAAGGTCCGATTCCTCGCCGGGGTAGAGCCCTCGGCCGAGGGAGAGCACGAAGTCACCTGTGACGTTTCCTTTGCCATGTGTACCGAAGAAAACTGTATCCTCGAGAAGCGAACGGTGGCGATGCAAATCAAGGTGGAGTGAGATGAGCGAGGGGGGACTCAAGGCGGCGCTCGAGGCGATCCGCGCGGAGGTCAAGACGCGGTTCGACGCGCAGAAGAGGGTGCTCTCGTTTCGAGAGTACCTCGAGCTCGTCGAAGACAACCCCCGCCGCTTCACCCGCGATTCCGGCCGCTACCTCAAAGACTGCCTCGACTTCTTCGGCTCCTCGTTGGTCGAACGCCCCGGCGGAAACCTGAGGCGATGGAAGCTCTTTGACCTCGACTTCGGGCAGGCTAGCGCTGGCCACCAGGCCGAGCTGATGCTCCGAGATCGCCTTGCCGGTCAAGAGGTCGCCCAGGAATCATTTTACCGAATCCTCGACGGCTTCGAGCGGGAAGGCCGGGCGAACCGGCTGGTTCTGCTCCACGGGCCCAACGGCAGCGCAAAGTCGACCTTCGCCGCCTGCCTGATGCGCGGGCTCGAAGCCTATTCCGACACGGACGACGGCGCTCTGTACCGCTTCTCGTGGATCTTTCCCCGGGCCCGCGAGGGTGGGGGCATCGGTTTCACGACGTCTTCGGACGAACTCAGCCCGGGCGAGTCGTTCGCGCACCTGCCCGAAGAGCGGATCATCGCCAAGCTTCAGAGCTCGGTCCGAGAGCATCCGCTCCTCTTGCTTCCTCGCGATGTGCGACAGCAGCTGCTCGCCAGGGTCTACGAGTCGTGCGGGCTTTCAGAAGCGGCACCCGATTGGGTGTGGACCGGACAGCTTGCCAGAAAGAACCAACAGATTTTTCAGGCGCTGCTCACCGCGTACCGCGGCGACCTCGACCGCGTACTTGCTCACATCCAAGTCGAGCGCTTCTACATCTCCCGGCGATACAGGGTTGGCGCCGTCACGATCGGCCCGCAGATGTCGGTCGATGCCTCGGAGCGCCAGATCACCGCTGACCACTCGATCGAATCGCTGCCGGCTTCGTTGAGCGCGCTGACCCTGTTCGAGCCTTACGGCGAGCTCGTCGACGCCTCGGGCGGGATCGTCGAGTTCAGCGACCTGCTCAAGCGTCCGCTCGAAGCCTGGAAGTACCTCCTCCTGGCCATCGAGAACGGCGAGGTGTCGCTGCAGATGTCGAACCTCCCGATCAACGCCGTGATGATCGCGAGCTCGAACGAGCTTCACCTTAGCGCGTTTCGCCAGCATCCGGAGTTCAACTCGTTTCGCGGCCGCATCGTCCGCATTCGCATGTCGTATCTGCTCGACGTGCACCGCGAGCGCGAAATCTACGACGGGCAGATCGTTCCGCAGATCCCCAAGCACGTGGCGCCGCATACGACCTACGTAGCCGCGCTCTGGTCGGTTCTGACGCGCCTGCGCAGGCCCGACGCTTCGCAGTTTTCGGACAGCGAGCTCGGGACGATCGCCGCCTCGCTCACCCCGCTCGAGAAGGCCGACCTCTTGGCCGACGGCCTGGTGCCCGCGCGCCTGGAAGCCGATCAGTCGAAGATTCTGGCGGGCGGCGTGGCGGAGGTAGAGGCCCAGGGCGCCGCATCGTCGGACTACGAAGGCATCAACGGGGCCTCGCCGCGCGAGATTCGGATGCTCCTGCTCGACGCGGCATCCGGCTTCGAGGAGCCTTGCGTGTCGCCGGTCAGCTTCCTGAACCGGCTGACCGAGTTCTGTGAGCGCGACGACTACGAGTTTTTGAAAGAGCAGACTGACGGTCCGTATCGCGACCCGAGCGGGTTCGTGGATGTGGTCCAAGAGCGATGGCTGGACATCGTCGAAAGCGAGCTTCGCGCGGCGAGCGGTCTCATCGACGAGCAGAGCCATCTCTCGCTTTTCGATCGCTATGTCGCGCAGGTTGCGCAGTGGGTGAAGAAAGAGCGGGTCTTCAATCCGGTGACCGGCAAAGACGAGGAAGCCGACCTCGACTTGATGACCAGCGTCGAGAAGAAGCTCGGATCGGACGGTGCGGAGGCCTTCCGCAACGAGCTTCTGAGCGGAGTGGCCTCGTGGGCGATCGACCACCCCGACCAAGACGTGGACTATGAAACCCTCTTTCCGCGCTACATCGAAAACCTGCGGCAGGCATACTTCGACGAGCGGCGCGGGCAGGTCGGCGAGATCGGGCAGGCGATTGTTGCCCTCATGGAAGACGACGAGACGCTCGAACACGAGCAGCGAGAAGCGGCCCAGCAAGCCCTACAAGTCCTGGTCGGGGTCTACGGCTACGAACGCTCGAGCGCCAAGGTCGCCATCGGCGCGCTGGTGGACGCGCGATATCGCGACTGAGGCTCCCTGCGCCGGCTTCTAGACCAGGAATTTCCCTGCGCGGAGGCGCTGCGCCTCCATCTTTTCAAGCTCTCGCGAGCCGGAGATCACGATGTCGGAGTCCGGGACGAAATCGAGGCTTTCGTCCATCCGCTCGTAGGGGACCGAATTTAAAATGACCTTGATGGCGTTCAGCCGAGCCTTGTGCTTGTCGTTCGAGCGGATGATTTTCCAAGGCGCATGCGTGGTATGCGTGCGCTTTAGCATTTCGTATTTGACGTTGGTGAACTCGTCCCAGCGCTCTTGGGCCTGCACATCGACCTCGCTCAGCTTCCACTGACGAAGTGGGTCGGCTTTCCGTCGCTCGAACCGCCGGTTTTGCTCGTCCTTCGTTACGCTGAAGTAGAGTTTGATGAGGACGGTACCCTGCCGCACCAGATCCTTTTCGAAGCCGGTCACGCCGCGCATGAAATTTTTGTAGTCCTTCTCGGAGCAGAACCCGAACACGGGCTCCACCATCGCCCGGTTGTACCAGCTGCGATCGAAGAGAACGACTTCGCCAGCGCGCGGGAAATGCTGAATGTATTTCTGAAAGAACCACTGGGTTCGCTCGTGCTCGGTGGGTTTGCCGAGCGCGACGACGCGGTAGTGCTTCTCGTTCATGTAGCGGGTCACGCGGCGGATGGTGCCCCCCTTGCCGGCGGCGTCTCGCCCTTCGAACAAGATGATCATTCGCGTGCGGCTCTCCTCGAGATACTGCTGCATCTTGATCAGCTCGGCCTGATAAGGCTTGAGGGTCTGCTCGCGAACGTAGCGCCGAAGCGCTTTCTTCTTCATCGTCGAAGGGGCGAGCGGGTCGTCCGTCCCAGGCGAGGTCTCCTCGAGTGATTCTACTTCGTGCTGGAGCTCCTCGGTTGCCTCGCGGCGCTTGATGTTGACCTCGAGCGCCGTCGGGAGCGCGTCATCGCCGCTCTGGGCATGGGATGCGGCTTCCGGGCTCGTCTGTTCCTCGTCCATGGTTCTCCTCGCGGTCGCTGGGCAGCTGAGTACGCTCTCTTTGTCGTTTCGTTCGTAGCGCTGTCCGACGTGCGAGACCAGCCTTAGCACATCCTGCTTCGACGGGGCGCTCAGGCGGACCGTTCGGCCGCGCGCCGTCGTTTGCGCCGCTCGGCTGCTTGGGCAGCCACCCGGTGCTCATCTTCGCTTTGGGTGAGCAGCGGCGGGACGCGGCTGGGTTTTCCATCGTCTCCGATGTTGACGAAGGTGGCCCGCGCGTCGGCGCACAGAGAGCGCGCCCCGGTGATGGCGTGCTCGACCTCGACGCGGACGCCGATTTCCATCGAGCTGGTGAACGCGGCATTGAGGTGCGCGGTCAGACTAACCACATCGCCCACCTTGATCGGTGCTTTGAAGTCGAGGGCATCAATCCGCGCCGTGACGCAGACGCTGCCGCAGTGGCGCTTCGCGGCGATCGAGCTGCAGATGTCAATCCAACTCATGATTACACCGCCGAATGCCGTGCCCACGGCGTTGGTGTGCTGGGGCAAGACCAGCTCGGTCATTTCAGTAAAAGAGTCCGAGGAGGGCTTCGCATCCATGGGCGAAGCATAAGGTGTGCCCCTCGGCAATTAAAGGCATAATCCAAAACGTGGAGCGTCTTTTTACACGCGAGGAGTCACGCGATATCGACCGTGCGGCCATGGACGAGCTGGGGATCGCCAGCATCGTCTTGATGGAGAACGCGGGCCGCGGCGCATGCGACGTGATTTGCGACCTGTTTGGCGACCGCCTCGATCGCGTCATGCTCATCGGTGGGCCCGGCCAAAACGGGGGTGACGCCTGGGTCGTCGCGCGGCGTCTGGCGCTCATGGGGCAGAGGCCGCTCGCGGTGCTGGTCGGTGAGGCGTCTCGGCTGCGAGGCGACGCAAAGGTCAACTGGGACCTGCTCGGCGCGCTCGGCGTCGATGCTGCGCAGGTTTCGCCGGAGGACGCGCAGTCGATTTCAGCGCGTCTGGCGGATGCAACGCTGATCGTCGACGGCCTGTTCGGCACAGGCCTCGACCGGCCGATCGCCGGCGGGTATGCCGAGGCGATTGCGGCGATGGACGCGGCTCCGGTGCCGCTGGTCTCGCTTGATCTTCCGAGCGGGCTCGACGCGGATACAGGGGGCATTCTCGGCGTCGCGCCGCTGGCCTCGCTGACTGTGACGTTCGCCGGTCAGAAGCGTGGGCTTCACCAATACCCCGGCGTCGAACATGCCGGCGCGGTGCGTGTTGCCGACATCGGCATCCCGATCGAGGGCTCGACCGCTGCGAGCCTCTGGACGAGCGAAGACCTACGCGTGCTCATCGGTCCGCGCGAAGCCGATGCGCACAAGGGCAGCAATGGGCACCTGCTCGTCGTCGGCGGCGCACCCGGAAAGACAGGCGCCGCCGTGCTGGCCGGTCGTGCCGCGTTTCGTGCAGGTGCGGGGCTCGTGACGATTGGCGCGCGCCCCGATTCGCAGGCCGCACTCGAAGAGAAAGTGGTCGAGTTGATGACCGCGGCGCTTCCCGAACGAGCGAGCCAAGCCGCGGTGCAGGCGCTCTGCGAGGGCAAGCGCGCCGTCGTCCTAGGGCCAGGGCTCGGGCTCGATGTGCTTGGACGTGCCTGGACGCTCGCGTTTGCGATGCACGCGCCGATTCCAGCCGTGGTCGATGCAGACGCTTTGACCGCGCTCGCCGACGAAGGCCTCTCAGCACTGCGGGGCGCTGCCGCCCCGAGGGTCCTCACGCCGCATCCGGGCGAGGCGGCACGCCTGCTCGGGCGTTCGACCGCGGACGTTCAAGCCGACCGCTACGTCGCCGCGGAGCTGCTTGCCCAAGAGTCGGGGCAGGACGTGATCTTGAAAGGGGCACGAAGCATCGTCGCGGGTGCGGGGGGGCTTCGCGTTTGCGCGGAAGGCACGCCCGCGCTCGGGGTTGCCGGGACCGGCGATGTGCTGAGCGGGGTCGTTGGAGCGCTCACGATGAGCCTTGCGCCCTTCGACGCAGCCATTGCGGGCGCGCTCCTACACGCCCTAGCCGGCGAGGCCGCTGCGGTTGGCGACCGCGGTCTCATCGCGTCCGAAGTCGCCGATGCGGTGCCCGCCGTCCTCGCCGCCCAGCTCCAGGCCTGACTCGACCTGCGCGGACGCTCAGGGGACAGCTTGACACGACACCGTGTCAGCCAACGGACAAGCTGACGGTTTGGCCCGCGCATCGTTCGCGAAATGCTTGGGTTTTTCTAGGTGGCATCCCAGTTGCACTGAAACGGGGGCGGAGACCCAGCAAATGAAGACCCAAGCCCAATACAACGAAGAGATCCTGCCCTGCGTGCCGGAGCTTTCCCGGACCGCCCTTCGGCTGACTCGAGGCAACGCCCTCGCAGATGACCTCGTGCAAGAGACCCTGGCCCGCGCGTGGCAAGCGCGTGCAAGCTTTCGCCCTGGCACCAACGCCCGCGCCTGGACGCGGCGAATCCTATTCAACACCTACATCAACCATTACCGAAAGAAAAAGCGCGAGCGCGAAGCCCTCGAAGAGCTTCGCGGTCTCGAATCGCTGCGCGCCCGCCCTGACCACGATGGATTCAGCGACGAAGTGCTAGCCGCGCTCGGCTCCTTGAAGCCCGAATTCCGACAGGCGGTCGAGCTCGTCGACCTCGGCGATCTCTCGTATCAGGACGCCGCCGAGCGCCTCGCCTGCCCCGTAGGAACCGTGATGTCGCGCCTCCACCGGGGGCGGAAGCGCCTCAAGAGCACCCTGGCCGACTACGCGCTCGACCAGGGCGTCGTCCGATCGGCAGCCTAGCCCCCACGCGCCGGAATTAGATACCCGACAAAACCGATGTGAAAACCATAGTATAGCGGCTAAGGCCCCGTTAGCCTTGACGAAACTAGCGAAAGATACATAGTGCCGGGCATGGCAAAGACATATGCTGACTTGCTCCAAGAGGTGAAGGCCGCCATCCG
>SHLP01000119.1 GCA_004283055.1 Deltaproteobacteria bacterium | reverse complement strand
ACCCAATGGGCGTTGCATTGACCCCCTGAGCGCAACCGCTCCCCCCCTACGAGCCCCGTGATATCAAGCACTTGAGCAGCACACCGCGAAAACCCAGCGGAGGACAGCCATTCAAACCATCGACCCCTTCCATCTCGCGCTCGCCGGCATCCCCGCGCTCCTCGTCGTCTTCATTTTGTGGCGCTGGTCCGCAGGCGCCGGTCACAGCTTGGCGGCGTTGGCACGGATGCTCATCCAGCTCCTCCTCATCGGCTACGTCCTCGTCTACATCTTCGAAGCCGACGTCTCCTGGATCGTCCTCGCCGTCATGTCGGTCATGGTCGTCGCCGCAAGCTGGATCGCGCTCCGCACCGTGCCGCACCTCCGGACCAAGCTCTACGGCTACGCGTTCTTGTCCATCCTCATCGGCGGCGGCCTCACCGTCGTCTTGATTACGCAGGCCGTCCTGACCCTCGACCCCTGGTACGAACCGAGCTTCGTGGTCCCCCTCGCCGGCATGATTTTCGCGGCCTCGATGAACTCCGTCAGCCTCGCCGCCGAACGCATGCTCGCCGAGCTCCGCCGCGGCGTCGCCTACGTAGACGCAAGGCGCATCGCCATGCAGGCCGGCCTCATCCCCATCGTCAACACCTTGTTCGCCGTCGGCCTCGTCTCGCTCCCCGGGCTCATGACCGGCCAAATCCTCTCCGGTGTCTCGCCCCTCGTCGCCGTCCGCTACCAGGTCATGGTCATGTGCATGGTCTTCGGCGCCTCCGGCCTCTCCGCCGCCCTCTTCCTCACATTCCTAAAGCCGCGCGCCCTCGCCGGACAGCTCGCCGAACGCTGAGTCGGGGTGCATCAAAGTGCCTTCCGCAAAGACCTAAGCGACCGTCACCACAATCGTCGCGACGAACCCCGACGCTGCATCGCCGGTCACCATGGCGAGTGGTGCAGGGTTGGCCCTTGCAATCCCGTCCCCAGCGTTCGCCGTGTCTTTCGGCCCGCGTACGTCGTAGGGCGGCATCGAGTAAATCTCCGCGGTCAGGTCTTCAGGGAAGTAGAGCTGCGACGTCGCCTCGGTCGTGCTCGACGTGTGTACTTTGAAATGCATGTGCGTGGTCCGCCCCGGATACCAGCCGGGATAAATGCTAGCGAACTCCACAATGCCGTCGGCGTCGGTCACCTGTGTCCCGCGCAGAAACGTCTCTCCCGTCGTGTCGAGCCCACCCAGCTGCCCGTCAAAACCCGAGTAGACGCCCTCCGCATCACAGTGCCACAAGTCCACCACCACATCCTTGAGCGGCGCGCAGTCGGTACTCTGAACCTGCACCACGATACTCAGCGGCGTGCCCGCCTTGCCCCCAGTGATGTCGCGGCGCAGCAAATCCAAATCGATGTAGAACGGTCCCGCGGTCTGCTGCGGGTACAGGGTACATGCATTGCCACCATTGCCGCCGCCAGCAGCCGCGCCACCGCTCGAGCTACACGCCCCAGCTCCCGCCAAGGTGGTGGTGGCCACGCCGGCCAAGACACTGCGTCCAAACTCTCGTCTCGTAAGCGGCATGAACGGGCAGTGTAGCGCCAGAAGGCCTGCTCGTCTCTACGCCGTCCTTTGTTCCGTTGCGCGTTAGCCCCCAAACGGCAGCACGGCGGCGTCCGCGTCCGTTCTTGCTTGCCGAGTCGAAACCGCTTTCGCTAGTCTCGCCCCACCGTGTCCAACGCCGACCGATTCCGAAAGGCCATCATGTGGCTCGGTGTCATCTTTCTTCTCGTCGGCGGCTTCGGCTCGCTGTCCGCCGGCTCGGTCACCGCCACCAGCATCATGGCGCTCAGCCTCGCGAGCGCGCTCCTCCTCCTCGACCTCTCCGGCAAACCCAAGCCCCGCTCAGCGAAATCGTTCATTGGCTTCGGCCTGCTCGCCGTCGCCGTCGCCGCCGCGTTCGCGATGGTCTACGAGCTCCTCGCTCGGTAGCTTCGTTCGAGCGCTCAGGCCCGGAGCCGATACCCCGTCTTGAAGATCCAGCGTACGAGCAGCAGGCACGCGGCCAAGAAGATGATGACTCGCGTTGACTTGAGTTGTCCGTTCAGGCTTCGAGCACTAGAAACGAACGCCAACGATCGCACCCAAGCGCGCCGCGAATACCGCTTCGAGCTCGGCGGAGCCATCCGTTTGCTCTCGTTCAAAGAGATAAAGCATCGCGGCTCCCTCGACTCCGATGTAGAAACCAGGACCGAAGTCGTACTGAAGGCCGAGCGTCAGGTCGCCGTGAAACGCGAAGGAGTCCCTGGTTTCGGCGAGCGGCAAGACGCCGCCGAGCTGCGGCTCGCGGAGCTCTTGCCTCAGTAGGGAGAGCGCGACGCCGAGGCCCAAGTCGATGGTGAGCCATCGCACGTCGATGGGCTTGTGAACTCGGAGCTCGAAATCGATTTCACGCGATCTGCCGTCGACGCTATCGATTTCGAACCGGCCTCGACAAAAACCGATGCGGCCGATCAAGGTGACCGCGCGGAGGTCCGCCGAGTAGCCGCCGAACATGCCCTGACAGACGGTGCTATTCGTTTCAAGCCCCGATCGGAGCCGGTAGCCCAGCTGAAGCCCGTGGACGACCTTGGGCGCTTGGCTTCCGCCTTTTCGAACCAGCCGCGCGTAGGCGGTCCGTTCGAGCGACGCCTCGGCGACGTCGGTCGTCGAG
The DNA here is from genome assembly GCA_004283055.1 of Deltaproteobacteria bacterium. Lineage (GTDB taxonomy): Bacteria > Myxococcota_A > Polyangia > Polyangiales > Houyiibacteriaceae > SG8-38. Next base: position 9,727 of record SHLP01000119.1, on the reverse strand, counting down.
CCGGGCTGCGCCTCAACGGTGCCCTCGAGCAGGGCCTCACTCCCGCGTCCGCGAACGAAGTATTGCCCTGGCCGGACGCTGATCGTGCGCTGGCGATCCTGGGCGCCGACCTCAGCGATGATCGCGCCGCCCGCGGAGTCGCGAATCACGAGCCAGGTCTCACCCGGTGGGAAGCGTATGAACGCGCGGTCGCCGGGCGCGGACCAGCGTGTGAGGACGATGTCGCCTTTGCCTTTGATGTCCTGGCGAAAGGTCGGGTGCTGCGAACCCCCGAGGCTGCGACTCGATGCGCGCAGCGTGTTGTCGTAGGCAAACCGGTAAGCTTCGTTGAGGTCGACGGCGCCGTCTTCGTCGGCATCGGCGGCGCCGAGCAACCCCGTCACCAGATAGTGTGTGAAGAAGGAGCCGCGAATCTCTTCGGACTCCTGCGCATCTTCGTCGGCCGCCGTCGCGCTGAGGTAGACCATGCCCTGGCCCACCAAATCGTCACGAAAGAAGATCGTGCTCGGTGGGACCATCCGCCCCCCTTTGACCTGTGTGAGCCCGCCTGAGCGGCAAGCGTCGACCATCAGCAAGCGAAATGCCGCGGCCGAGCCCTGCACCAGCCCTCTCAGCTCTTCGAGGACGAGCGCGGTTTCGCCGAGATGAAGTGCGTTTTCGTCCGCATGACCGGAATAGTAAACTATGAGCACGGCTTCTTCAGGTCGCCCGCTTCGGATGCGTTCGTTGACCGCGACCAGCGCTCGCCGCACCGCCTCGACGTCCGCGCCCTGGAGGAGCACGAGGTTCTCGGCGGCCACACCGCCCACGTCGAGCAGGACTCCCGCCATCTTCTCGGCGTCGGCTTCGGCGTATCGAAGCGGGAGCTCGCCCGCCTCGCCGCGGTTGTTTCCGATGACGACGGCGTGGCGCTCCTCTGCAAGCGCGGCGCTCTCCCAAGCCAAGACGCAGAGGAGTGCTCCCAGCAGCAGGCGCCAGCTCACCGGCGCTCCGTCTTGGTCAGGCGATACCGATGCAGGTTGCACGCCGCCGGAAAGCCCGCTGTCCCGCGCTCGAGCGCTTTTCGAATCGGTTCGAGGGCTACCGCGTCGGTGCAGATCAGGCCGATGACCTCTTCTTCGCCGAGCGTCTCATCGAGCTCGACCGCCATGCCAAGGCTGCGCTCGGGTCCCGGCTCGATCGCCTTCGCCCGGGCCGCCTCGGGATAAAAGAGGATGGCGCGGCCCGTCGCGTCTTTGGCAAGGACGGCGATGTAACGCCTCTGCGCGGTGCGGAAGCGCCACTGCAGCTCGTCCCCGGGTGAGGCGATACCGGTATCCTGGTCGCCCCGAACCTCGCCGCCCGGTGCGACGATGATGAACCCGAACCTTTCGGGCCCCTTGAGTCGAATCACGCCCGGCTCCTCTACGGGAGCCCGGACAAAGAGGAGCGCCGCGGCAGCGACGGCTACGGCCGCACCCACAGCGGTGATCAGTCGTTGCTTGCGTCCGCGGCCGAGCCAAATGGGATCGGGACGGCTTGCGAAGTCGCGGCGCTCGCGCAGAAGCGACTCCAGTCGTGCTTGGCAATGCGGGCAGGCCTCGACCCGCGCCTGAATCGCGGCCCGTTCGGTAGCGGTGAGTTCTTCGACCACGAGCCGGTCGAGCTCGAAATCCGAAACGCAGCCATCAGTCGTCGAGCCGCGAAGCGCCTCGAGTCGTTTCTGCAGGTCAGACAATGGTGCCTCCCTTGGTTCCGACGAGCCGCTCAAGTTGCGCATGGGCTCGCTCCAAGAGGTTTCCAACCTGGCGCCTCGAGCATCCGAGAAGCTCTGCGATCTCCGCGTGCGTCATTTGGTCGAGGTAGTAGTAGACGAACGCGTCCGATAGTTCTTCGGGTAAGGCGCCGAGGGCCTGCTGCACGAAGGCGGTGTCTTCGGCCGAAGCGGCCGTTTCGCTCATCGGCTCCATTCTCTCGCGCAGAAGCCGTTCCCGGTTCTTTCGATTTCGAATGCGGTTGAGGCAGAGGTGCGTGGTGGCGCCGTAGAGCCAGGCGACTTGGCTTCGCGCACGGCCGATGCTTGCGGGGCTCTCGAGAAGGCCGCGGAAGATCTCCTGAAGGACTTCTTCGGCCTCTTCCGCGCTTCCGGTGATTTGGCGTGCTCGCCGAAGCACGACGGCGCCGTGGCTTCGGTAGAGCTCGGTCACCGCTTTTCGATGCTTGGCGCTCACTAACGCAGACCCCTACTACCATAACGACCGTTCATCCTCTTCGAGAAAAGTTCATGGCTCTTCGAATCTCAGGACCGCGAGTAGGGTCTAGAGGGCAATCCTTTTCTGAGATATGACCAGGGGAACAAAAAATAGCGTGCCGGCGCCGAAATCCGTGCCCGCCTGTGCCCCGCCGCGGTCCACGCAGAGGAGCACGGAAACCTGAGAGTCCATTGATGACAGTCCGACCCACCTTCTTGCTTGCCTACACCCTGATGCTGACGGCTGGCTGCGGGGAGCCGCAGCTCCACGAGTTCCGCACTGAGACCTACGCCGTCACGCTCACCGAATGGCATACTCGCTACACACCCGGGATAACGGCCCTGGTGGCGTTTCCGCAGCTTGCCGAGGTCACCGCTCCACGGTTCACGAGCAGCGACACATCGGTGGCCCGGGTTTCCGTGTTCAGCCAAGCCATCGACCAGCCCCGCTTCCGGGCCCTCAAGCTCACGACCGGCGCCAATGGCGACGCAGACATTAGCTTGTACGACGGCGAACGCCTGATTCGAACCGAAAGCCTCCGGGTGCGCGAACCAAGTGGTTTCAGCTTCGACTTCACGATCCAAAACCAAGTCGCCCCGCTCGAAGCCGCGCTTCGGCCTGAAGACCGAGTGGCCCTGGTCGAGCTCGCATCCGTCCCTGCGGTGCTCCGATTCTATGAGTCAGGGGATTTGCAGAGAGAGGTGGTCGCTGCGGGCAAACCGTCAGACCTGTATCCGAGCAATGATCTCATCCTCAGTAGACGGATTGCGCCGGCCATTTCTCCGATCTCCACGGGCGACGGCGAATATCGAGCCCCGGACCAGCTCAGCAGTGGAGACATCTGGATCGTGACTGCCATCGGTTACCCCGATCTCGTGATCGATCTGCCAACGGAAGACTACCTCCCCGGGGATCCGCAGATCGGGTTCGAGCGGCGCAGCTCGGTCCGCGAGCTCGAGATCATCGCCTCGACGGAACGAACGGGAAACCGAGCCTCGGTCGCGGTCTTTGGCAAGTCCTTTGACACGCGCATCATCGGCCTGGACCCGGCCGTGACCCTCGATGGGGAGCCCCTCAAACACTGCTCAGGGTCCGCGAGCGATTGCGCCGGAGAGGTTCCTTTTCGTGCGGACTGGCCATGGCTCTTTGCGCTCCCTGACGGAGTCGAAACGGGGACGATTGAGGCGCGGTGGCAAGGGTTGACGGCGTCGATGCGGCTTGGGGCAACGGAGTGAACGATGCGTAGCGAAAGTAGTCTCAGATGGGTATCCTGGTTGGTCGGCGGGCTTCTGCTCGCGCCAGCCGGTGCATGCGGCGACGGCGAGGCGCCTGGCGCCAACATGAACGCCGACGGCCTTCGGCACGAGCAGCGGCTTCAGCTCGACAGCGTTGTGAGCTTCGCCGCAGACGAATCGACAATCGCCGTGAGCGTGGGTAGCAACCCCTACAGAGGGGGGCACCTCGAGCGGGTTTTTGACTTCAATACCGGCGAGGAGCTGGTGGAGAGAGGCGCCATCGCCGTATACGAACGCGAGGGAGACCTCTGGGGGCAAACCGCGTTCCTCACGCACCTCACGCCGGCGGAGGGATATCCAGAGCTCGGGCGTTCTTTGGCCCTCGACGGCAACACCATCCTCGCCACCAACGGCAACAACATCGTGATATTCGAAAAGGTCGACAGCGGGTGGAGCACCGTTGATGAAATCGAAAGCGCGTGCAGCCCCGTGCTCGCGATTCGAGGCGACATCGCGCTTTCAGGTGGCAACTGTCCACCCTGGAACCCAAGCGTCGAAGTGTTTAGGCGGACGGTAGGCGGTTGGGCGAAGGTTCAAGAGCTGACCGCCTCGCGGGAAGTTCCAGGCAGGTTTGTCACTGATATCGCCTTCGACGGGAAGACTATCGTCGTTGGCTCCAACGGTGGGGAACGAGTTTTCGTGTTCGAGGACAAGGATGGGGCGTTTGAGGAGACGCAAGTTCTCGAGAGGGTGCCGGACAGCGACCCCTACGGCTTTGGGTTGGAGGTGGAGGTGTCAGGCGACCGGATCGCGGTTACCGCACCTGGAACGGAGCGAGACGGCCGCGTGTTCATCTACGAGCGCCAGGGGGGCGCCTGGGTTCGGACTGCCATGCCCGACCCCTTGAATTTCCGGGACGTCATCGAGTGGGGTTCGACCATCGCGCTACGCGGATCGAGGCTCGTGGTCGGTGCGCCCTTCGAGCGGACCCGACAAGCCGGGATCAATCAGATCCCAGACCCGCGTCGAACGACTTCCAGCCCTCAGTATGGAGCCGCCTATCTCTTCGAAGAAGCGAACGGCGAGTGGGAGCAGCGCTACTACGTGAAGAGCGCGCGTCCGGAGAGGTTCGAGCATTTCGGCAGCGTCGTCGCTCTTACAGATAATCTGGTGTTCATCGGTCGCACTGGTGAGAGCGGCGGCCACTACGTCCACGTTTGGACGAGAGAGGAGTCGCCGTGAACCGCGTGTTGATTGCCCTTCTGCTCTTGTTCGGCTGCGGCGACCCAGAGGGAGTCGGTTATCCTGCGTGTGGGGACGCGCCCGATGGCTATCCGCATTTGACCGGCGCCCCGTATTTCTCAGCTGCGCGGATCGGACCGGGGGAGCCCTTGTCCGTGATGGTACCCGTGAGTTCCGATACGCGCGCCGTGACGGTTCGGTTTCATCCTGCGTATGATGTCGGAGGAGGTCCCCCTGCTTTTCCGTTGAACGTCAATGCGGGAACCAAGCTCGTGGAGTACGTGATCGAGGATACCGAGCTCCCCGACGATGTGTATGTTGCTGGTCGCGTCTGGCTAGAGGGAGCCGGCGGGGATCGGCGTACTGAGTACGCCTCTGAGGACTGGGATCCCGAAGCGTTCTTTCGGTACCGTGCAGACGGGCAAGCTACATGCGTCACCGATATCCTACCGCCCTTGGTCGAAATCGTGAGCCGTCCAGTGTTCGAGCCGCCGAACGACTCCGCTTCCCCGTGACAGCCTACGAATCCAAAGAGCTTCGCCCTCCTTGCCGTCGCCGTCGCCGCCGCGTTCGTGATGGTCTACGAGCAGGTCTCTCGGTAGCCGCTCAATCCCGGAGCCGATACCCCGTCTTGAAGATCCACCGCACCAGCAGCAGGCACGCCGCCAAGAAAACCAAAATCATCCCCGCGCTCAAGGTCACGCTGACATCGGCCACCCCGTAGAAGCTCCAGCGAAACGCGCTAATCAAATACACGACCGGATTGGCCAGCGTCACCTTCTGCCAAAACGGCGGCAACATGTCGATGGAGTAAAAGCTCCCGCCGAGGAAGGTGAGCGGCGTGACAATCATCATCGGCACGACCTGCAGCTTCTCGAAGCCGTCCGCCCAGATGCCCAGAATGAACCCAAACAAGCTGAACGTGACCGCGGTGAGCACCAAGAACCCGACCATCCAAAACGGATGCGCGATTTCGTAGTCCACGAAGAGCCGAGCCGTCAGCAAAATCAAAATTCCCAAGACCGTCGATTTGGTCGCCGCCGCCCCCACGTAGCCCATGAGGATTTCCACGTACGAAACCGGCGCCGACAGCAACTCGTAAATCGTCCCCGAGAACTTCGGCATGTAAATCCCAAACGAGGCGTTCGAAATGCTCTGATTCAAGAGCGACAGCATCGTCAGCCCCGGGATGATGAACGCGCCGTAGCTCACCCCGTCAATCTCGACCATCCGCGACCCAATCGCCGAGCCGAACACCACGAAGTAAAGCGACGTCGACAGCACCGGCGAGACGATGCTCTGCATCAGCGTCCGCCCCGTCCGCGACATCTCGAACAAATAAATCGCTCGAATGGAGTAGTAGCTCATCGGTCCTCGTTCACGAGGTTCACGAAAATCTCCTCGAGCGAGCTCTCGCTCGACCGGAGGTCTTTGAAGTCGATCCCGTGCGCGTCGAGCCTGCGCAAAAGCTGGGCGATGCCCGTGTGCTCGTGCTGCGCATCAAAGGTGTAAATCAGCTCGCACCCGTCCCCGGAAAGCTCGATGGGGTGCCCGACGAGCTCGTCCGGAATCCGCTCGAGCGGGCTCTGCAGGTGCACCGTCAGCCGTTTCTCCCCGAGCTTGTGCATCAGCGTCTCTTTGTCCTCCACCAAAATGACCTCGCCTTTGCTCATCACCCCGATCCGGTCGGCCATCTCCTCCGCTTCCTCGATGTAGTGCGTCGTCAAAAGGATGGTGACGCCGCTTTTCCGAAGCCCCCGCACCATCTCCCACATGTCGCGCCGCAGCTCGACGTCCACCCCAGCGGTCGGCTCGTCGAGGAACAAAATCTTCGGCTCGTGCGAAAGCGCCTTGGCAATCATCACCCGGCGCTTCATCCCGCCCGACAGGTCCATGATTTTCGAATCTTTTTTGTCCCAAAGCGAAAGCTGCCGCAGCAGCGCCTCGATTTTCGCCGGGTCCGGGGCCTTCCCGAACAGCCCTCGGCTGTAGCTCACCGTCGCCCAGACCGTCTCGAACGCGTCGGTCGAAATCTCCTGCGGCACCAGCCCAATCATCGACCGCGTGGCGCGATAGTCCGACACCACATCGTGCCCGTCGACCCGCACCACCCCCGAGCTCAGATTCACGATGCCGCAGATGATGCTGATCAGCGTCGTCTTCCCCGCCCCGTTCGGCCCCAAGAGCGCAAAGATTTCCCCGCGCTCGATGTCGAGGTTCACGTCGGCAAGGGCTTTGAACCCTGACTCGTACGTCTTGTTGAGCTTGGCGACAGAGATGACCGGTTGCATGGAGTGCCCCAGACGCGTGCTCTAGCACAAACCGCGCCCCGTCCGAGCCACGCCTCAAGCAAACCGGGGTCTTCCTTGTGGTATCGTCGCGCCGATGCGGGACCCGTCGACATGACCAGCCGCGCTCCCGACACGTCGCCCATGTTTTATGCACGAGTCGCGGGCATCGCCTATCTGGTCATCACGTTCGCCGGGGTGGCCTACGGGGCCCTCGTCGAATCCAGGCTCGTCGTCTCGGGAAACCACGCCGAAACAGCAAACAACATCATCGCCCACGAGTCGCTGTTTCGCATCGGCATCGTCGCGGTTCTCATCATCTACCTGAGTGTCGTGGTGGCCTCGTGGGCGCTCTATCTGATCCTGCGAACGGTCCGTGAAGATCTTGCCTTGCTCGCCCTCCTTCTCCGCTTGGCGGAGGCCATCGTAGGCGCCGCCACGGTCCTCATCAGCCTCGCTGCTTTGTCGCTTCTATCGGGGCAGGGTTCTTCGAGCGCCCTTGAACCTGAACAGCTGCAGTCCTTGGCCGGCCGCTTCATCGATGTGCGCACCGCCGGCCTCGATGTCGTCTTGGTGTTCATCGGCCTCGGCGCAACCATTTCCTGCTATCTGCTCTTCGAGTCGAGGTACGTCCCCCGGCCATTGGCCGCCTGGGGAATCTTCACCTACGTGTCGCTGCTCTTCCTAGCCCTGGTCAGCATCCTCTTCCCGAGACATCCGCTAGTGCTCCAGAGCGTGCTCTACTCCGTGGGCGGCACCTTCGAGCTCGTCTTCGGCCTGTGGCTCGTGTTCAAAGGCATCAACCTCCAGCAATGGGAAAAGTACGCGTGAGCGCCGCAGGCGCCGGGTTGCGCATCATCGGCATCGACTGCGCAACCGTCGCGCAGAAGGTCGGCCTCGCGCTCTGCACCGTGCGGGAAGATCGCCCGCGGCTCGACCGGCTCCTGGTCGGCGAAAGCTGGCCGGCGATTGACGCGCAGCTTGCGCAATGGGTCAGCGATGAAACCCTGCTCGCCGTCGATGCCCCCCTCGGCTGGCCCGCTCCGATGGCGGACGCGCTGCACCGCCATCGCGCAGGCGCCGAGCTCCCGCACGCCACCAACACCATGTTTCGCCGCAAGACCGACGACGTGGTCGCGGCGCATCTCGGCAAGCGACCCCTCGACGTCGGCGCCGACCGCATCGCGCGCACGGCGCACACCGCTCTCTCACTCCTCGCGCGCCTCCGCGAAGCCACCGGCAACCCCATCCCGCTCGCATGGCGCCCCGGCTCCATCGACGGCCCCGCCGCCATCGAAGTCTACCCCGCCGGCACCCTCGCGGCCCGCGGCCTGCCGAGCTCCGGCTACAAGGCGCGCACCGGCCCGTCGTTAGGGCTCCGGCAACAGCTCGCCGAGGCCGTCCAAGAGCAGCTTTCGGTCGACGACGACGCAGCCAAGCTCATGGTGCAAAGCGACCACGCCCTCGACGCCGCCCTGTGCACCGTTGCGGGCCTCGACTTCCTCGCGGGCGATGTGCTGCAGCCCGGCGATTTGGACCTCGCCCAACGCGAAGGCTGGATCTGGGTCCCATCCCAAGTACGTTTGGCCCCGTGACGAAGCATCGCAACCGAGCGGTCGAAGCGGGCGTCGTTTATTTCGCCGTCGCGAGACGAGCATGAAGAAGCTCCCACTCTCCTTGCTCTTCGCTCTGCTTACGGTGCTGCACGTGGCGGCGCCCCCGACCAGCGCTGCGCAGCAGCCCAAGCTCGACATCAAATTCTTTTTGGGCTTCAGCGAGACGACCTACGTGGCCATGCTGGAAACCGGCCGCGAACGAAACTCCTTCGCGAGCTACCAGATCGGCTTCGGCCCTCGGCTGAGCAAGAACAAAGCGTTCGTCGAAGTCCTCTTCTCCTTCAACCGATGGCTCTACGAGGGCGTCAACCCGGATCTCGGCGGAGTCGAAACGCAGGTCAACTCCTTCGAGCTCCCCTTCCTTGCTGGGTACATCCCGTACAAGAACCCGTACTTCAAGCTGTTCCTGTACGGCGGCTACGTGAATCACTTCAACACGAAAATCATCCTCCGGAGAGAAGAGCAGCCCTCGCTCCGGCTCAAGCCCAAGGCCGACAACCTCGCCATCTACCAGGCCCTCGCCCGCTTCGGCGTCAACGTCGACCTGGCCATGTTCAACTTCGACCTGAACTACTCCATCAGCCTCAACAGCGCGACGACGACGTCCTACCGAACCGGCTACCATCAGATTCAGCTCAACCTGGGGTACATCTTCTAACGTTCGAGAAGCCCTGGTGTTTGTTTTCGGCGTTTGATATGCAGCGAATATGAGCGGAGGCCCGGAGAGCCATCAGATGGGCAAAGACATCCAACAAAGCGTCGAGCTCCCCGCTTCTCCCGAAGCGCTCTTCGAGATGTACGTCGATGCCGAGCAGCACTCGGCGTTCACCGGAGGCGAGGCAGTGGTCTCGCGCGAGCCTGGGTCTGCGTTCTCGGCGTTTGGCGGGGCGCTGACCGGGCGGATGGTCGCCACGGTGCCCGGGCGTCTCGTCGTACAGACCTGGCGTTCGGTCAGTTTTGCGGAAGACGACCCCGACTCGATCCTCATCCTCGCGTTTTCGGAGGCACCGTCCGGCGGGCGCATCGACCTGGTGCATACCGGTGTCGCGGACAGCGACTACGACGGCGTGAACCAGGGCTGGCGGAAGTTCTACTGGGACCCGTGGCGGGCCTTC